>JAUXAL010000046.1 GCA_030619925.1 Phycisphaerae bacterium
AGTAAGAGCGTAGTCGGTTCGGGGACGGAGACGACACGGAAGCCTATAATATGCTACAACTCACGCTTCATTTATGGCAGATAACGCTTCATCTGTGGCAAATCACCCTTCATCTGCGACATATTAAGCCTTATTTATTACTGATAACGCTTTATCTACGATAGATTAAACTTCATATATGGCATATCACACTTACTTTGTTATAGCTAAAGCCTACTATAAGCTCTATTCTAACAAATTTTATTTCCTTTGCACAACTTCATCTGGGAAATCCGGGATAATATCGCTACCGCCAATAAAACAACAATGTCCTTCAGCATAGCATTCTCCCCTTTCACCTTAAATCAAAAAACAGTCTTCAAACACTCAATTATAGCACCTAATCTGTCCAGCGTTAAAAACAGCATAGACAAAGCCGCAACAATCCACATTGCCGCCTTTATATCTCTCGCCCTGCCCGATATTATTTTTATGAGGGTAAATGAGATAAACCCGAACGCCAGTCCCGTACTGATACTGTAACTCAAAGCGATCATTACCATTATGATAAATGCAGGGAACGCTTCTTCTAAATTCGTAAAATCTATTCTTTTAATTTCTTTCATCATAAACAGGCCCACCATAATAAGCGCCGGCGCCGTTGCGTATTCCGGCACTATTCCCACAATCGGCACAAACAATAGCGCCAGCAGGAATAAAACACCGGTAACTATCGAAGTTAACCCCCTCCGTCCGCCTTGCTCGATGCCGGATGCCGATTCAATATACGAAGTGGTTGTTGATGTCCCCAGTACAGCACCAATCATAGTTGCAACGGCGTCGATTCCCAGTAACCTGTCCAGCCCTTTTATTTTGCCCTTTTCATCGACCATGTTTGCCTGGTGGCAGCACGCTACCAGGGTCCCGACACTGTCGAACATATCCATGAACATCAGGGTGAAGATACTTCCGAAGAAGCCCCATCTAAGAGCACCGAGAATATTCAACCGAAAGGAAATCGTCCATATATTCAAATGCAATGAGATAAACTGTTCCGGCAGCTCTATCTTTTTAAGTACGGCCGCCAGAGCGGTTGAAGCCAGAATTCCGATGACAAGACCGCCACTCATTTTCTTCATTTCAAAGAAAATCATTACCAGCAGACCAAAAAGACCTATGAGAACTGTCGGCGTTAAAGGCCCTGCTTTTACGAGTGTATGCTCATCGCTGACCACTATTCCCAGCTTGGTCAAGCCGATGAATGTAATAAACAGACCTATGCCGACCGCAATGGCGGAAATAAGGGATGCCGGTATTGCTTCTACAATCCTTCTTCTAAGTCCCAATAGAGTCAGTATCAGAAACAAGCATCCGGAGAGAAACACGACCCCCAATGCGGTCTGCCAGTCCATCTTCCCGGAGGTGACCAGATAGGCAAAAAAGGCATTGAGCCCCATCCCCGGCGCCATAGCTATAGGGGCCTTCGCAAATATCCCCACGATTAGAGTGGCGACGGCGCTGACTATGCAGGTGACAGCTATCAGGGCATTTCTGTCCATTCCCGCGGAGCTTAGGATCAATGGATTGACGAAAATGATATACGCCATTGTAAGAAATGTTGTCACCCCCGCCACAAATTCGATTTTGACGCTGGTTTGTTTTTCCCGCAGTTCGAAATATTTGTCGGCCATTATTGACCCCTCGATGTCATATGTCGTATATCGTATGTCGTATATCGTATATGGACCATCGTTTTTACCCCTCACTAACGTTCGGGGCTCTGTCTTCTGACTTCTGTCTTCTGACTTCTGTCTTCTGACTTATCCAAAAGGCTGATTATCTCAGCAACCAGGCCGGCGGAGTTCTTAGCCGCGACCATCTGGAACAGCTGCTTATCCAGCACGGCGCCCTCATCGGCCTTATCGCTGATACTTCGTATCACAAGATGTGGAATTCTCCGTTGATAGCAGATTTGAGCCACCGCCGCGCCTTCCATCTCCACCGCATCGGCTCCGAGCTGCTGGCGCAATTCAGCACACTTTTCGGGTGAAGCGACGAAAACATCCCCCGTCACAACAATGCCCTTTATAATCCTTGGCAGTCTTTCTCCCGCAGTTGTCCTTATCATTTCAAGTTCGAGCTGCCCGGCTGCTATTTCAGCCAGTTCCAAAAGGCGCTCATCCGCAGGCAAGAAAACGGGATTGCGCCAACCGTCGAGAGGGTTCATAGCTCCTCTATAGTCAAAGCTCTGCGGCGTCAGTACCCCCATGTCGTGATGAGCAATTTCCGCAGCTATCACTATATCTCCGGGCCAGAGCTGCGGGTTTATCCCGCCGGCAATACCTGTAAAGAGCAATTCGCTCGGTTTGAAGTGCTCTATCAGCAGGGTAGCTGTCATAGCGGCGTTGACCTTCCCTATGCCCGTCCACGCGATGACCACTCTTTTACCGTCCAATTTGCCACTGACAAATCTAATTCCTTCGATTCTCCGTTCCTGTGTGTCTGTCAGCTCATCCTCAAGCAGGGTGATTTCTCTTTCAAACGCCCCCAATATTGCTGTAATCGGTTCGGAACTTATTTCTCTTACTTCTCGAACAGGTGAGCTACACGAACTGATCGCCAGAGTGACTAATACGCAAACAACCGTTCCAATTCTGTTATGCCTCATTGGACTTTTTCTCCAAATTTACGCGATTGAAAACTGCGAACGAGAGGCTTCAAACCTCCACGTCATCCCGGAGTTGCAGATTAACATCATACCTAATTCTTTTGCAGCCAAAAGTGCGGTAAAATTGCGAAGTCTACAAGATTAATCTCTCTGTCATCATTCAGGTCGCATGTAGGGTCGTAGTCCGACCCTGCAACCGCATCTGAGCTCAGCCGGCTTGCGGCCAATGGCTCCAAATCCAACGCATCAACGGTACGGTTTTTATCGATATCACCGGCAAGTGGTATCCGTGGCTCAGAGCAGATAAGTTCTATTCCCCCTGCCATGTTCGGGTCAAGGTTTCGAGAATATTCTTTGTCCAAAGGATTGTTCCAGTGCTCATGGACTCCCAGACTATCCAGGGGTATTCCGTTAGCTTCCGGATCATAGATAGTACCTGAGCAGGGATCGTTGGCCAGAGCCGCCTCATGTAAGTAATCATCAATGGCCCCGCGTGCCCTTCGTCTGCCTCCCATATTATCGGCAAACTCCGCTCGCAAAAAATCCAGCGCTACCGAATCGATGGCGACCATATCCTGTGACATCAGAATGCTTGAAGGATAATCGTTATTGAACGGAGTATTTTGCCATTGGGTCGGCCGGGAGCTGGAACCATGCCAGGGAAAGCCCCACAGGCCATCTAAGATAAAAAGCATGGTTTTACCTCCCAGGTGCTCGTGCCCCATCAAATCCACTAAAACCCGGTAATGTCCCGACTCGGGGGTGTACTCGTTCAAGAGCATATGGTGCGCATCATTCTGCCTTCCGCCGCCGGGTCGGCGACAAAAGCTGCCATACCAATTCTTGGCACAAAGGGTTACTCCCGCTGCGCTATGTCCCTTCATTACCCCCAGGTTAATTACATAGTCCGCTTCCACAAAAGGCATGGGCAGCCTGTCAGGGGGTATCGCGCGGGGCGGATTGGATTTGTCGTTTATGTTGCTGTAATGAATCAGCGGTTCCCTTGACGGCAGGACGGGGGGACGACGAGGATCCGTATAGCGGTAGTCACCCCTATCCGTGTAAAAATTGGTCACCAGATAGTGGACATTCGGAAAAAGACTG
Source organism: Phycisphaerae bacterium (assembly GCA_030619925.1). Classification (GTDB taxonomy): domain Bacteria; phylum Planctomycetota; class Phycisphaerae; order Sedimentisphaerales; family Anaerobacaceae; genus JAUXAL01. The sequence continues at coordinate 3,752 of JAUXAL010000046.1, forward strand.
TAACAGCGATCGAAGGTTTTGTTGGTAATGTATCGGGAAGAATCACATATCGTTATACATTCCTGCGGAACACCTGCCTCATAGACCAGCTGTTTCAAGAGGCCCACAACTACCTGGGGAGACTGGTCGGCGTAATTGACCTCATAGTCCAGTTTTCTTTGCTCAACATGGCTGGGCTTAATGGCAATCTTTTGCCCGCTACTATAACCGACATCACCCCTGCCGCGCGTCAAATTAAAGTGCCGAAACAGACTGTCCCATCCGGCTGAATCGGTTTCTTCTCCCGCCAGCCAGCGGATGCAATTGGACATCATTTCATCCACCGCCGCCTGGTCGGTGTGATTGTCATCCCAATAAAAAATATCCGTCCGGTTGTTCCATTGGGTTTTCCAATTGGTGGCATCAGGATTGTGGGCCCAGACGACCCGGCCGGGGTAAATCCCTTTCGCAATCCCCATAGGGCTGTTGGGCGGATCGGCCGGAACAAAGGTTTCTGCCAAGGCTTCCCGCGAATTAATACTGATGGTAAGCCAGGCCGCCATCAGGCTAATACATATGCACAAGCCGGCTAAAAAATAGCGTGCCTGGCTCGCTTGTTTTTTTGCCTTTCTAAATGCCAGGATTATGACGCCGCCGCCAAGGATATAACCAAGAAAACCAGAGGCCAAGGGAAATGCCGCCCGCTGACATGGATAACTCGCACGGCTTGGTTTGGGGATTACCCTTATCAAGAACCAGACCAAGGCCAAAAAACCGGTAAACAGCCAGAGCCATTTCATCCGAACAAGATTACCGGCTGGACGAATGACTCTTGCGGCCCGCCGAAGGCGGGCATGATCATGGCCGGCGCTGCCGGCCCGGGAACGATGAGGGCATGGGTGTTGCGTACCGTCAGATGACATAAGAAACCTCCTGCGAGTCTGTCTTACAGTCTTTATTCACATCTCCTGCGATGTTTTTATTCTACCATTTCAATCCATTTTATACAAGAATGTTAGTAGCTAAGAATATATGTGAAGGCCGGTGTACCGTTCAAAGTCGTGCATTTTTTCGCCGGAATTTTCACTCAAGGGGACAATTGATGGAGCCGAACGCCGGTATGTGTTCGTCGCAAGTTCTTGACAATAAAGCAATGCGAGCGAGAGGACTCGAACCTCCACGTCCTTAATGGACACCAGGACCTAAACCTGGCGCGTCTGCCAATTCCGCCACGCTCGCTTCTCGTATTGCGTATATCGTATTGCGTATGTCGTATTGCTTACCTTGCGATGCCATCCTTCGTTTTTTCTTTTACCCCTCGCTCACGCTCAGGGCTCTGTTTTCCGTCGGATGTCATTTGTCTTCTGACGTCTCTTCCTTGGTTATCTTCTCAATCCGCTTCTCAGCTTTCTGAAGTATTGTCCTGCAGTGCTTAATCAGGGCCATTCCTCTTTCGTACTGCTGCAGGCTGTTCTGCAAAGGTATTTGGCCTTGCTCTATCTTACCCACAATGTTTGTGAGTTCTTTTATCGCCTCTTCAAAGCTCAATTTGCTGAGGTCATTTTTCCGCTTCTCGCCCGCCATTTCTTTTCCTTTTATAAGTAATCTGTGTAAATCCGTGTTTCTTTTTACTTTTTTGTTACCTTACTTTCAATCAAATTCTCATCCGTAAGTTCTGTAATTAAATAGTCCCCGACCCGGATATCCTCCAAAGTTCTTACCAGCAAGCCTGTCTTTTTGTTGGTGGTAATACTGTATCCCCGCCGCAGGACCGATTTGGGATTCAGCCCTGCCAGCCGATTCGTCTGCGCTGTAAGCTGCATCCGGCAGTCATTAACAATTGCCTTTATCGCTGCATTTGTCCGATTTTTCAAATTATTCAAATCAACCGCTTTCTTTCCTAAGAGCCGGTGCGGCTCAATCCTGACAATCTGCTCATAACTTGCCGACAGCTTGTATTGTGCCGCAACCAGCAGCTCCCTTATTGCCTCTGCCAGCTCTGCGGCCAGCTCGTCCAATTGCTGCTCGGCATTTTGGACGAGCAAAAATGGATTTCTAAATACCGCATTAGCCAAAATCGTCTGCAAATTCTCACCGCACAATTCCAGTTTCGCTCTTGCTTTAGAAGCCAGGCTTTTCTCAAAGTAAGCTAATCGTCCCAGAACTTCCTGCATATCCGGGACTGCTGTAACACCTGCTTTTGTCGGCGTCGATGCCCTGGCGTCGGCCACGAAATCCGCAACCGTGACATCAACCTCGTGCCCAACCGCACTTATAACCGGTATTTGGGAGGCGAAAATCGCCCTGGCCAGAACCTCCTCGTTGAAGGCCCATAAATCCTCCAACGACCCGCCGCCTCTGGCGACAATCAAAACGTCGAGTTTAAGCTCTTTATTGCGTCTGTTTATGTCTCGCAACGCAGCCGCGATTTTCTCCGCCGCCCCTTCGCCCTGCACCGGTACCGGATACAGAAACAGCTTCACGCAGGGCCAGCGGTTACGAATGCTGTCGATTATATCGTGCACCGCCGCCCCTGATTCGCTGGTCAATATCCCTATCCTTTCCGGATACGCCGGCAGCACTTTCTTATGCACATCGTCAAAAAGTCCCTCGGCTCGAAGTTTTTTTACCATCTGCTCGAAAGCCAGCTGAAGTGCCCCAACGCCCTCCGGCTCGAGCTTATCAACATAAAGCTGATACTTGCCTCCAACTGTGTAAACATCGATATGACCTGTCGCTAACACCGCCATTCCGTCCTCGGGCGAAAATCTGACAATCCTGAATTTACCCGCCCACATAACACACGGCAGTATTCCGCTTTCATCTTTCAATGAAAAATAGCAGTGCCCGCTTGAATGAACTTTCCAATCACTTATTTCGCCTCTGACTATCAGCCGCGACGGCAGCTTCTCCTCGAGCGCTACTTTGATAAGCGAATTAACCTGGCTGACCGTATATATTTTCCTTGTCTTCTGCATCTATCGCACACAACCACCCGCTCAGCTATTGAATCAGAACCGCCCAATAACCTCGTGATGGGCACCGCAAATTTAGCTTGCTCTTACCTTCAATGCGTCGGGGCCCCGACCATTGAGACTTCATTATATCCAGCCATCGAACCATAGCCGGCTTGTTCAGTGAGCTGATATCCAGAGTTACTTCACCGCCATCCGTGAAATAGACCGCGTATTCGGTGCCCGGATTTGCCAGACAGTAGGCTTCGTTAGGTTTCCTGTCCGAAAGCAAATCATTGTGAGGCGCACATGTGAAGACGTCCATCCTCTCTGTAAGCAGCCGCATACTCCGGATATTCGCCTGCGCCTTTTTACCCAGTCCCAGCCCTGAATCCGGACGATGGAACCGGGATGACGCCATACCGCCGAATATATTGCGCCAGAACCTTTCGGCGCCGTCTCTGTCGTTGCCGAATCTGCCGGTATCGGCCCCGTAGATTTTCACGTTGTTCAGCGGGCGAATATTATCGGCTATTCGTGTCCGCTGACGCTGCGCATTGTCCCAGTGCGCTTGTCCTTTTTGATGGTTGTTCTGCGAGATGTCCACAAACGAATAAGTTTCCGGATGGTCAAATGTCGGATTATGCTGTGTGTGGGCCAGGTCCCACTTGTCCCACATCTCCGTGGTATGGACCATAACACCGGCGGCTTTGGCCTTTGCCTTGATGTATTGCGACCAGTATTTGCCCCATTGCGGCGTTACCGATGTTTCGTTGTCCATACAGAACAGGATGTTGCTGAACTTCAGCGAGTAGGAAAGCATTTTGTCAACGAACCGCCGCTGATATTTGAGCACGGTTTTCTGGTTGAGTTCGGCCGGCACCGACCAGAAAAAATTGTTCTCCGTGCGGGTCGGGTGAGTGTCGACCTGCTCGGGCAGCCCTGTCTGCTCAGCGGTGTAGTTGATGTTGTTCTTCGGGTTGAACGGATTGACCGCCCAGTTGTCGCGATAATAGTCGAAAGTGGCCCAGACCTCTATCTGCACGATAATGTCCCGCTCGCGGGTCAGTTTAAGGAAGTTCTCGAACCTCCGCCAGTATTCGGCGTTCCACTGGTCCAGGTCGTATTTGGCGTTCATTTTTTTGAACGGCCAGACATTGCCCTGGTCCCGGCTGGACATGGTGTTGCGCACGTAGTTGCCGCCCACGGATTTGAGCAGGTCGAGATGCTCTTTCAAACCCGGAATCTGAAAGAGATTGTCGTCTTTGGTACCGCCCAGCAGCAGTATCGGCTTGCCGTTGTACTGCCAATATGCCGGATTTGGCCCATAAATCTCTATCCTATGCCGTTGTTTGCTTCTCTGCGTGGAACCTTCGAGAACACCGAAACGCTTTTTTTCGCCAAATGTACCGGTGGTGTAATATATTCCCGCAACCTTGTCAATTACGCTGGTTCCCGGCGGAAAGGAGACCTTGAACATATCTGGGGTTGTCTCAATGTTTACCCTTAAGGATTGGACGTGAAACCTGTAGAGTCTATACCCGTTTCTATCATTGATCTCTTTAGTGGCCTGCTCTGGGTACCATATTTTGCCAGTATCGGTTTCAACGGAACCGACCTTTGTAACGATGATGCTCCTGGTATACCCCGGCCGGCTGTGCCTCTCAAATCTGATTGGCAGTCCACCTTTGTCGGCTGCGAACCAGCCAGTTGCGTAAGGCTTTGATTTACCAGGAGAGAATGAATCCACAACGTGGCACCATTCGCCGCTAACTTGCTCAAGTTGTGGGCGCACAGAAGACTTGTCTGAAACAAAATACCGTATGAACGGCTTGTCGGGGTGTTCGTGTGGTTGAAGCCTGTGAAGCTGCATGTAGCCCCAAAGCATACTCATTTGTTCTCCGGGTAATGATATCCTACCAGGAGTAATGCTCCCCGTTTTAGTTACGGGGCCATACCGCATGGTAACCGAACCATCAAAAGCATCTTCTGCTATAATAGCTGTATCAGTAAAGCCGTTGGGGTCATGGGTCCAGCGGACATAATATTTCTCGCATGTTTCTTCTTCGATAGTCTCAGTTGTGTCGAACCGTACATATGGTGGCATCTGACCTGATTTATTTTCTATTTTTTCTATCACGTTAGTATAAAGAACATGCCAATTATGAATTTTAGAATACATGCTCTCATATAGGTCCAATAGTTCCTCAGCGCTGAGATAAGCTTGTCTCGAAGGTTCCGCTGCCAAGGAGGATGTTGATATGAGTAAACACATAGCCAATACAAAACTTGATGGGGATATAATGTTCTTGGTCATAATACAGCTCCTTATTTTTTTAGCAGCTTTCCTGTACTGCTGATTATAAGTCCAAATCGCCAAATCATCAATTCCCAATCCGCTCGGCCCCAATACATGGCTGCCCGTCAATGCTACTCTACGAAGCACGAGTGGCCGGTTCGAACTGACCCAGGCGTTGCCGGGCTTTTAGGGCGAATTGCGGATAATTTCCTTGACTTAGGGGGTCTAAATTTGATAAAATACTCGTGATGAAAAGTGTGTAGCTTGCAGGAGGGTGGAGAAGATAAATCCCTGGTTTGAAACTACAGGTGTTGTCCTGGTAGCCTTGTTGGGCGTTTTTCTTGGTAGAGTCTTTTCAGGTTTTCGAAGACCCTACTGGGTATTGGGCCATTTTATCGGCTTTGTGCTAATCGTGATACTGGCTCTGGCCAGGTACTATAATGTGCTGTACTTTATCCGGCCTTTCTCCTGGGTTACAACCGGGCGGGTCCAATTCGTGATTTTATCTTTGGCCGTTACAATGGGCCTGACCACTCCGCTATCTCGTCTCTCTCACAGATACGAGAAGCTCCTGGTTTGCATCTTGATGGCTGTGGTTGTAACTTGGTTTTGCGTTTTGCCCTTTCTTGTTCCTGCTTTGATTAAAGACCATCTCTCGAGCCTCACAACAAGGTTTGATTCCAACGGTATCTGCCTTCAGACTACAAGCTACACCTGTGGCCCGGCTGCGGCGGTAACGGCTCTTGGAAAATTAGGCTTATCCGCCGACGAGGGAGAAATGGCTGTACTTTCTTACACCAGCCCGGTCGCAGGCACCATTCTGTCTTGCCTTTCCTCGGCTGTTCAAAATCGCTACGCTGCTGACGGTCTAAGATGTCAGTACCGTCGCTTCGACTCGATCGAGCAGCTAAAGGATGCAGGCATTACGTTAGCTGTGGTCAGAAACGCATTTCTCCTGGACCACTGCTTGACTGTCCTCGAAGTCTCGGACCATACAATCACTGTTGCCGACCCGGTTATAGGCAGGAGGGTGATGCCCCATAAGCAGTTCGAGAAAATCTGGCGATTTTCCGGCATCGTCTTTAAGCGGGACTCTACACAGAGTATCTAATATGGTATTGGGCCGCTTCGAATATCACCCGGTTGCTTGGGCCATGGTTTGAGATAGTTTCTAAAATCAGCCGAGTTGTTCCTGAAATGACTTTCCGTGCACAACCCCGCACCAATCTAAAGTTATAAGTGAACTAAAGTGAGCTAAAGTGACATGTAAGTGTCATTCTGAGCGAAGCGAAGAATCTGGTCAACGAAAAAGAGATTCTTCACTTCGCTGCGCTGCGTTCAGAATGACAGCTAAAGCTGTCACTTTAGGCACTTTACACTTTAGGCACTTTACACTTTAGGTGCGGGGCCACCCGAATTGCACATTTTTTTCACGAGCTGTGACATACCGTTGTCACAGTGTGGGAAAAAATGTAGTCGAGTCCTTTGGGACAGCCTACTCTTTACTTATCGTTTGCGGAATGGCGAATATCGCCAACGAAACAGATAGTAAAGTCAGCCGGCAGCGCCGGCCTTGATCAGCCCCGCCTCCGGCGGGCCGGCCGAGCTAAATCCTGTAGGGGGGGTGGCTCGGCCGGATTGCATATAATGCCTTGCTCAAACCGAGCATTTGCTTGGGACCCCATTTCGCAATACTTCGCGAAATGGGGTCCCTTGTCATTCGATACGTTTTCTGTAAAGCCGGGTCTGCAAAGCGCTTTTCCAGGCGGTCCAGTTCGAATCGCTTAGCTCGTTGTCGATCGCCGCGGTTACCTGGCTCATCTTGGCGTCCAAATCGTCGATATAGTAGACCATAAAGGCTTCAGCCGTCGCCGGCAGCTTTGGCGAGCCGAAATCATATTGGCCGTGGTGCGACAGGGTAATATGGCCGAGAGCATCCAGGACCGTTTGCTCAATCTGCGTCCCCTTGGCCTTCAGCGCATCGGCCTTTTGATTTATCATAAGAAGGCTTTGTACGACATGGCCGATTAGCTGCCCCGAATCGGTATATGAAAAGGCCATATCGTACGTAAGCTCTTCGGTTTTGCCGATATCGTGAAGAAAAATTCCAGCCAAAACCAGGTCTGCCTGCACGTTCGGATACAACGGCAATATCGCAACAGCCACACGCAGCATACTGTGAGTGTGCTCCAGCAGCCCGCCGATATAACTATGGTGGAGCTTCATCCCACCGGGCGCATTGCGGAATTTCTCCATCAGCTCGGCATCGGCCAGAAACTCTCCGGCCAGTGCCTTTAACTGCGGATTTTTTATCCGGCCTACTATCTTTTTTACCTCCTCGAACATCTGCTTTGTGTCTTTGTCCGTTCGCGCAAGAAAGTCGTCTATGCGGACCTTGCTTGCATCGACGATGCTGATGTTATTTATGATGATTTGCAGGTTGTTTTGATAAAGCTCGCTTCTGCCCTGTACGTGGACAAAGCCGGGTTTCGGCAGCGCTTTGTAAATCGTTTCGGTCGCCTGCCACATCCGCCCGTTCAGTTGCCCGCTGCTGTCCGAAAGGAACATCGCTATATATAAATCGCCCCGCGTTGTGCTTCGCAGAATTGGGTCTCTTACTATATAGATATCGTCGATGGCCTCTCCCGGCCCGATTTCATTGATGAATTTGTGTGCCATTGTTCACTCCATATTTGATACTTGTCTGACGACAGTCAAGATTCCTTGTTTGATATTGGTACCGTAATGATATTGCCTAAGCAGCGTTTATGCAAGCCCCGTTAGAAATTCTATGGTGACAATCTAAAGTTATAAGTGAGCTAAAGTGAGCTAAAATTACCCAGTTGTAGAAGCTTGTTTGTCGGTGTCGAAGCTGGTATCGAAACTGGAAGCTCGATATTGGATGCTCGAGTAGAAGCGAGTTTCGAGCTTCTATGACAAGCATCGATACGAGCATCGACAACCTTAAACGAAAGTTACACTTTAGGCACTTTACACTTTAGGCGCAGGACAACCCGCAGCATAAGCCGCAATTGGCCAAACATGAATTATACTTGCAGCCATGCCCATTTTGGGCTATAAACGTGTGCTTTTTAGAGTGAGTCTTGTTTTTCACGAAGCGTCATTTACAGACTACAAAATCAGAGGTAACAATGATACGTCAACTACACCACAATAATAACAATGCTCGCGGGAACTTAAGCTCAAGGCCGACAACACAATTTTTGACTTTTGCATTTGTGACTTGCGTTTTTGCTTGTAGTGGGGCGGCACAGGACTTTGTTCCTTTCGTGATTCCCGCAGAGCCGGATGCCAATTCGCCAATGGCAGTCACATCCTTTGAGCCGATTGAGACCGACTCCGCCCGCCTGGTTGCGCGGTCCGGACACTTCTATCGCGGCGACCGGCCCGGCAGCGCCGGGTTTGATCAAGCCCGCCTTCGGCGGGTCCGCCTCTGGGGTGTCAATCTGTCATTCGGGGCGAATCTGCCCAAACATGAGGATGCCCCGCACGTTGCCGGACGTCTGGCTGCGGCCGGTGTCAACGCCGTCCGATGTCACCATATGGACTCCGCTCAGTGGCCTCGTGGGCTATGGAACGCCCAGGACGGTAAAACCATTACTCCGGAGGCCCTTGACAGACTTGACTATTTTATCGACCAGCTTGCTCGTCATGGAATCTTTGTCAATATTAATCTTCACGTTGGCCGAGCGCACAGCCGGTATCTTGGCCTGCCGGAAGCCAACCGCCAATACGATAAAATCTCCAATATCTTCACGCCTGAACTGGTTGACGCTCAGAAGAAGTACGCCCGCGACCTCCTGGCCCATGTCAACCCGTATCGCAACGTTCGTTACGCCGATGACCCGGCTGTGGCCATAGTCGAAATTACTAATGAAAACAGCTTCTTTATGTGGGCCAGTGAGGAGACGCTGCGGACACTTCCTCCGTATTATGCGGAAATTCTGCAGAGCAAGTTCAATACGTGGCTGACCGGCCGCTATGGTTCAGATGATAATCTGCGCACAGCCTGGTCGCAGGGGGCTGGCCCGCTTGGTGGGAACCTTTTAAGCAACGGCAATTTTCAGACAATTACCCCGGGCATAGGTGTGCCAGAGAACTGGCGCCTGGAGCAGCATTCCGGATGCAAAGCTTCCGTTTCGCCGCATCGCCGGTTCAGAGATGCGCTTCGCATCGAGATTACCAGGGCTGATGAGACTCAATGGCACCTCCAGCTTAACCAGGGGTCTCTGGCCGTAGAGGCAGGGCAGTACTACACTGTCATCTTTGAAGCTGCCAGTGATATGCCTCGCCTGATTGGCTGCAACGTCGGCCAGGCGCATAGCCCCTGGAACAATCTCGGGCTTTCAAGACAAGTGGAATTGGGCCAGGAGTGGCAGACGTATCGTTTTGGCTTTGTTGCCAAGGCTGACGATGACAACGCTCGGATTAATTTTGCCTTCAGCGGCAGCACAATACCGTTCTACCTTGCCAACGTGGAGTTTCGGCCCGGCGGCAGAGTGGCAATGTACGGAGATGAATCCATCCAGGCCGGTACGGTTGCTCTATTTGTCGACAGTGAGACACCGGCCCGTACCCTCGACCGGATGTGCTTCCTGGCAGAAACGGAAAAGGCATACTTCGATGATATGCGAGGGTTCATCAGAAATGACCTGGCTTCCAAAGCGCTTGTAACCGGCACGGTTGTCTTCGGGCCGCTGGGTCTGTATGCGCAAAGCGATATGGATTTCATAGATACCCACGCTTATTGGCAGCATCCGCGGTTTCCGGGAAGGCCGTGGGACCGCAATAATTGGGTTGTTGAACAAAAACCGATGACCGATTACCCCGCCGAGGCGACGCTGTTTCAATTGGCTGCCAGACGCCTGGCCGGCAAACCCTTTACAGTCAGCGAATACAACCACCCTGCTCCGCTGGATTCTCAAGCCGAGTGTGTCCCTATGATAGCTTCATTTGCTGCCGCCCAGGACTGGGACGGCGTGTGGCTATATACGTACTCGCATACTTCCGACAGTTGGGATAGAGAGTACCTAAATAGCTATTTTGATATCGACACAAACCCGGCCAAGTGGGGATTCATGCGAGCGGGCACAGCTATCTTTCGTCACGGCGGAATCGACCCTTTTGGCGATTCTCTGGTTGTTTCACTCACTGATACTTTGGATACGGTACCATCGCTGGCTAACTTGCACCTCAAACATGATCGGGACATGTTCGCTGTGCTTTCTGAGCAGGCCGGAATCAGCCGGGATGATTTGCTCAAAGCCAGGTTGTTCGCGAGTCTTGATAATGAAGTAGAACCTCAAGAATTATTCGGGCCTTCGGCCAGGCTGGACTGGTCTGTCGAAGATGGAAAAGGTGTTTACATCGCGCGTGGTCAATGCGCATCGGTTTATACCGGCCATGCCGAGAGGTTTGAAGAAGCCCCGGCAGCGCCGGGTTTGATCAGTCCCGCCTTCGGCGGGGGAGGACAAATTACTATTGCCGGGCCGGAGCTGGTGTCGATATCTGTGACCGCGTTGGATGGAGCGCAGCTGGATTTGAGTCGAAAGATTCTCGTTACCGCTTGCGGGCGGTGCGAAAATACGGGTATGGGGTTTTCCAGGGACCGCCGCACAGTCGGGACGAACTGGGGCAGCTCGCCCGTCCGAATCCAGGCGGTTAAAGGGACATTGGCCTTGCCTGCGGGGCAGTGGATATGTCACGCCCTCGGCCCTGACGGTTTGCCAGGTTCGCAAGTGCCTGTCCTGTATGAAGCTGGCGAAAATATTCTGCAAATGGAACCGCAGTATAAAACTATGTGGTACCTGCTGACGCGGCGTACAGAGTAGCCCCGCCCTGATTGAATGGAGAGGGTTCCCCAAAACGCATTATTTAGCGTTTGGGGGCCCCAGAGTATAATGAAGAAGAAAAGCTTTTTCTTGAGCTTCATAGTTGTCGTTTTAGGCTCGGCTTTCACGATGACGGTTGCGTTGTGTGCTGCAGAAGAAGCACCCCGCCATGCGGAGCTGGTTCTTTTTGATTTTGGCGAGGGCTTCGACGTCGGCGAAGTTATAACGAATGACGCCAAAGTCACCTTGTCCGAAGTCGGGACGCTACGCATCGAAACCGGCCACAACAAACCATGGCCTGGCGTTACTCTGAAGGCACCACTTGGAAAATGGGACCTATCGAAGTACGAGTATGTATACATGGACGTTACGAACATCGGGACCGAACCGGTTACAGTTTACTGCCGTGTGGACAACCCCGGCGCCGATGGCAGCGAGAACTGCGTGACTGATAGTATCGCTCTGAATCCGAAGGTGGCCGGAACACTCATGGTACGCTTGTTTCCTACACCCTGGCGGCTTTCTGAGCCGGTCGAGCTGATTGGCATGCGAGGGGCACCGATGCATTCCGGTAAGGTCGATGCCTCCAATATCGCCCAGTTGCTTGTATACGTTCGCAAGCCCGCCACGCGAATGGCGGGCAAGCCCGGTATCGACCACACCTTTGAGATTAAAAACATCCGCGCGGCCGGCCACGTTGAGCTGCTGGATGCAAAGACTTTCTTTCCCTTCATCGACGAGTTCGGCCAGTTCATCCACATGGATTGGCCGGGAAAGACGCACTCTTTGGAAGAGCTAATCGCGCACGGAAAGGCTGAGGAAAAGGACCTCGCCGCTCATCCCGGCCCGGCTGACCGCGACCGGTACGGTGGCTGGATCGCCGGGCCTGAGCTTAGGGCTACCGGTTTTTTCCGCGTACAAAAGTATCGGGGCAAGTGGTGGATGGTGGACCCGCAAGGCCGACTGTTCTGGTCGCACGGCATTGATTGCGTCCGCAGTGCAAACGCCACACCGATTACCGACCGCGAACACTATTACCGCAATCTGCCCGAGGCTGACTCACCGTTTGCGAAATTCTACGGCACGGGTAGCTGGGCCCCACACGGGTATTACAAGGACCATTCGCCCTATAAGACGTACGACTTCAGCCAGGCCAACTTCTTGCGGAAGTACGGCCGGAATTGGGAAAAGGCCCTTGCTGAGATAACCCACCGCCGGCTAAAAAGCTGGGGAATGAATACCATTGCCAACTGGTCGGATAGCAGTATTTACCTGATGCGCAAGACGCCGTATGTGTGTACGGTCAGCTACAGTGCCAAAAGACTGGAAGGCTCGGAGGGCTATTGGGGCAAGTTCTACGATGTGTTTGACCCGAGTTTCCGGCAGGCGCTGCGAAGGCAACTTGCATCGGAGAAAAGCAAAACCGCCGGCGACCCGTGGTGCATCGGCTACTTCGTGCACAACGAGCTGAGCTGGGGCGACGAGGTGTCGCTGGCGGTGGCGACTTTGATTTGTCCTGCTGACCAGCCAGCCAAGAGGGTTTTTGTTGATGACCTCAGGACCAAGTACAAGACTATCGACAAGCTCAATGCCGCCTGGGATACGAGGCATAAAACGTGGGAGATTCTGCTGCAAAGCCGGCAGGCCCCGGACAAAAAGAAAGCCTGGGCGGATCTGACGGCTTTCTATACCAGGACTGCTGAGACTTACTTCGGGACCATCCGCGAGGAGCTCAAAAAAGTTGCGCCGGACCAGCTCTATATGGGCTGCCGGTTCGCCTGGGTGAACGACCGGGCGGCGCGAGCGGCGGCAAAGTTCTGTGACGTCGTCAGCTACAACCGTTACAGCTACAGCGTCGAGGAGCACCGCCTGCCGGACGGCATCGACAAGCCGGTAATCATAGGCGAGTTCCACTTTGGAGCGCTGGATCGTGGTATGTTCCACACAGGGCTAAGGAAAACAGCTAACCAGCAAGACCGCGCCGCCAAGTACAAAAGTTATGTCCGTGGAGCGCTGCGGAATCCGTATATAGTCGGCACGCACTGGTTTCAGTACAAGGACCAGGCGACGACCGGGCGCGGCGACGGCGAAAACTACCAGATTGGCTTCATTGACGTCTGCGACAAGCCTTATCCCGAGATAGTCCAGGCCTGCCGCGAAGTTGCCCGCGGAACGCGGGATGGTTCGAGCCGGCCGGTGGCCGGCAGCCTGTATGAATTTCGGCTCAAGAGTAAGTGAGCCCGCTGAAGGCGGGTATGATCGAGGCCGGCGCTGCCGGCCCCCAGCCGTATAAAATATTTGCAAACCCGCCAACGGCGGGTATGATTATGGCCGGACTTCGGCGAGCTCAGTCAAGCCGCGCGTATTATCATGGCCATCGATGCTGGCCGGCCAATGGGAGGTATAAATGAATCGACGTGAATATCTGAAACTCGTAGGTCTTGGGGCCGCGGCGCTGGCCGTGCCGGGATGCGCAAGCATCTCTAAACGACTTGCAGGCAATGGGGCGCCCAACATCGTCCTGATCGTTTCTGATGACCAGGGTTACCATGACTTAGGTTGCTACGGCGGGACCGAAGTTAAGACGCCTAACCTCGACCGCCTGGCCGCCGGTGGGGTTCGGCTGACAAACTTCTACGTCACCTGGCCGGCCTGCACACCGTCACGAGGCAGTCTCCTCACAGGCCGCTATCCGCAGCGCAATGGTACCTATGATATGTATCGCAACTACCTGGTCGATCATGACCACCTCTACAGTGAACACGAATACGCTGTATCGTTTGAGATGATCGGCGGAATGGACACCCGCGAGGTGCTCATCCCCCGCGTGCTCAAACGGGCCGGTTACACCAGCGGCATCTTCGGTAAGTGGGACCTGGGGCAGCTGCATCGTTTTCTTCCTCTTCAACGAGGCTTTGACGAGTTTTACGGGTTCACCAACACCGGTATCGACTATTGGACGCACGAACGCTACGGCGTGCCGTCGATGCGCCGCGGCAACAGGCCGACCACCGAAGATAAAGGCACGTACGCCACTGACCTGTTCCGGCGCGAGGCCATACGTTTCATTAGGAAGGCAAAGGCCGGCAGCGCCGGCCATGATCAGACCCGCCTTCGGCGGGGTCCGTTCTTCTGCTACGTGCCGTTCAACGCCCCACACGGCGCCTCCAATCTCCAGCGTCCGCGTCCGGGTGTGCAGGCGCCGCTTGAGTACATACGCAGGCACTACGGTCAGTATGACCCAAAAGACGCCAGCTCCCGCAGGGCCAAACGTATTCGGTACATGGCCGCTATCACGTATATGGACGAGGCGATCGGCCAAATCCTGCGAGTCCTGGCCGAGCACGACCTGCAGGACAATACTATCGTCATCTTCTTTTCCGATAACGGCGGCAGCGGAAGCACGGCGGACAACGGTCCACTGCGGGGCGGCAAAGGATGGATGTTCGAGGGCGGAATCCGTGTACCCTGCATAGTGCGCTGGCCGGGCGTAATTCCGGCAGGGACGGTCTGCGATGAGTTTCTGACCGCAATGGAGATATTCCCAACGCTCTGCGGGGCCGCGGGGGTCCGCCCGCCCCAGGGTGTGGTCCTTGACGGCTTCGACATGACTGCGGTCCTGGCCGGAAAACAAAAATCGTCTCGGAAAGAAATGTTCTGGCAGCGCAGGGCTGACAAAGCCGCGCGGGTCGGAAACTTCAAATGGGTAGAGTCATCACGCGGCTCGGGACTGTTCGACCTTTCCAGGGATGTCGGTGAACAGCATGACCTGTCAAAGGAAAAACCCGATGTGTTGAGCAAGGTCAAGTCACGTTTTGCAGCATGGAAGAAACGCATGGCCGATGCCGAGCCTCGCAGACCGTTCCGGGACTTTTAGCCGGCCATTACCCGCTGGCCCGACTATCCGAAAAACGCCGACTATCACAGTGAGGGAAAATATGCGACTGAAATTACAGTTTCTCGGTGCGGCTCAGAATGTTACTGGTTCTCGACACCTATTGCAGGCCGACGGCACTCGAGTTCTCGTAGATTGCGGACTCTATCAGGAACGGCAGTTGAGGGCAAGAAACTGGGAGGCGTTTGCCGTGCCGCCCGGCAGTATAGATGCTGTCCTTTTAACTCACGCACATCTGGACCATTGCGGCCTGCTGCCGAAGCTGGTTCGAGAGGGATTCAAAGGTAAGATATACTGTACCGCCGCCACCGCGGAGATTGCGCAGATAATATTATTGGATTCGGCTAAGATTCAGGAAGAGGACGCTAAGTATAAGCGCAAGAGACATAAGCGGGAAGGTCGAAAAGGCCCGTATCCGGAGGTCCCGCTCTATACCACCGAGGACGCTGAGGCGTGCTTGCCACTTTTTGAGCACGTCACATACCGCAAGTCCATAGATATTGGCGATGAGGTAGAAGCGACTTTTTATGACGCCGGTCATGTCCTTGGCTCTTCGATTATAAGGGTAAAGGTACGACAGGAGGGCCGGGAAAGGATAGTTTTGTTCTCTGGTGACATCGGCCGGCCTGACAGGCCTATCGTATGCGACCCAACTGTTTTTCGCAGAGCTGACTACGTTTTTATTGAGTCCACCTATGGCGACAGGGTACATCAGGGACCTGAAGATACAAAGAAAATGATTGGTGAGGTGATAAACTCAACGATAAAAGCCGGGGGTAATATCATCGTCCCAAGCTTCGCTCTCGAACGGTCCCAGGAGGTTCTATATTATATAAACGAATTATTACTTGAGGGAGCAATACCACAATTAAAGATTTTCCTGGACAGTCCGATGGCTACGAGGGTTACCAGGGTTTTCAAGCGTCACGCCGAGTTGTTTGATGAGGAGATGACTGAATTTGTCAAGCGGCATAAATCACCTTTTGACCTGCCGGGATTGGAACTGGCAGGCAGGGCCGAGGAGTCAAAGGCAATTAACCGTATAAAAGGGCCGGTTATGGTTATAGCAGGGTCCGGGATGTGCACCGGCGGCAGAGTAAAGTATCACCTGGTCAATAACATCTCCAGGCCGGAGTGTACGATAATGTTTGTGGGGTATCAGGCAATCGGCACGCTCGGCAGACGAATTGTTAATGGTGAGAAAAAAGTCAGGATACTCGGCCGGGACTATCAGGTCAAAGCCAGAGTGGTTCGGATACACGGTTTTTCAGCCCACGCGGACAGGAATGAGCTGCTCGAATGGTTGAGAGAATTGGAAGCTCCTCCCAGGAGGGTCTTTGTCGTGCACGGCGAGGCCGAAAGCGCCTGTAGCTTCGGCGATTACGTCAGAGAGCAAACGGGATGGGAGGTGACTGTTCCAGCCTATCGGGACCAGGTTGTCCTCGATTAGCGTTTCGTATTGGGTATCTTGTACCGCGTGACAGGCGTACGGAAGTTTTGGTCAAATTCCTATCTACAGAACGTTTGCAGGAGCTTCTGAACGCAGAAATTGCACATTTTCGCGCATTTTAATCGAAAATTTTCTGACATCTTGTAATATTGTTCTTGACGGGAAGGGGGCTAATGTGCTATAAAAAATATAGGTGAAGTCGGAGAATTAAGGTGATTTCAGCACATTAATCGATATTCTCAAGAAAGGAGGGTAAAGTCAAGCTCCATGCAGTTGCGCCGTGCAGGCGCAAAGTTCGGTGATGGCCTTTGTTGCCTGTTTTGTTGGAAGTTGTTTGAGACAGGCCCAAAAACAGGAACTAAGAATTCAGAAGACAAAAGTCAGAATTAAAAACTATCGTGTATCCTACATTCTGTTTTCTGTATTCTGTTTTCTGTATTCGGTGCTTGTTGAAAACGACCCCAACAAGCCGGGTTTTGGTGTGTAGCCAAAACCTAATTATATTAACTTTTTTGAAGGAGGATTATTATGTGTAGGAAATTAATTTTCGTTTCTTTTGTTTTTGTGCTGGGTTTGGCTCTGACCGGTACAGCCAATGCCCAAGATCCTAATCTTGCCGGCTGGTGGAAGCTTGATGGTGACGCTCTTGACTCCTCCGGTAATGGCCGTAATGGCACAGTCATGGGTGATGCGCTCTTTGATATTGGTGTGTATGACCAGGCCGTGGTTCTTGATGGCATTGATGACTACGTCAACATTGACGGCTGGAAGGGCATCTGTATTGACCCCGCTGACCCAAATAGTGTCCAGCCGGCATTCAGTATCAGTTGCTGGTTCAAGACCATCGGCAATGGCGAGTTGGTAACCTGGGGCACTAGCTCCGGCCGTCAGAGACTCTCATACCGCATTAATGGCGGTAGAATACGCACTGAGCACGGCAGCGGCAATCTGCAGGGTGACATCACCTGTAACAACGATGAGTGGCACAACTTTGTGTTGACTGTGGCCGAGGGTGCTGCGCTCCTGACTCCGGAGACCCTACTCTGGCTGGACGGCGCGGTGGACGTTAGGGCTTCAACGGACGGTGACCCGGATACGTACAATCTCACGCCCACTGCAGATGTCAGCATAGGCCGTCGTGCGGACAACGAGAGCAGGTATTTCCCAGGGTCGATCGACGATGTTCGCATCTACGATAGAGTACTGACGGAGGCTGACATAAGAGGGTTAATGGGTCTACTGCAGTCCTTCGCTCCCGACCCAGTCGATGATGCCCTGCTCGATGTCACGGTAGTCACCCTTAAGTGGATGTCCGGACCCTTCGCGGCCTCACAGAATGTATACTTCGGAACTAATCTTGATGATGTTGCCGCCGGTACCGGCGATACATTCAAAGGTAGTCAGACTGAGACGTCTTTCGATGTTGGCGTTCCCGAAGCGCTTGTCCCCGGCACCAGATACTACTGGCGAATCGATGACGTTGAGGCTGACGGTACTACGATACATACCGGCGACGTCTGGAGCTTCTTTATTCCTCCGTTTAATGCGTATGATCCTGAGCCGCCTGATGGTGCTACGTTTGCGAGAACAGACCTGCTCCTTACCTGGATGCCGGGCCTGCAAGCGATGACGCATGATGTGTACTTCGGCGAGAATTTAGCCGATGTAAGTGATGGCACCACGCCAACAGCCTCCGGGCCAGATCCAAACTATGCGACCGGCCCCCTGGCAAACGATACTACTTACTACTGGCGTGTCGATGAGAACGATGGCGTTGCTACCCATAAAGGTGACGTCTGGAGCTTCACGACGATGCCCGCGGTACCTGTTACTGCCGAGCCGAACCTTGTCGCCTTGTGGACATGTGATGAAGGTCCCGGTGCTATCACTGCTGTCGACCAGGCCGGCCACGGAAATAATGGCGTCCTCGGAAATGGCACGCAGTTCGTAGCCGAGGGGAAGGTCGGCGGAGCGCTTAACTTCGACGGCATAGATGACTACGTGGCCATTGAAAACATACTTTACAACAGTACCGGTCATACGGAAGTGAGCGTCTGCGCCTGGATTCGCACCAGCAGCGCTGCCAACCAATCGATTGTCTCCTTTGACCGCAATGAGTACTACCGGCTGCAGATTGGTGGCGAAGCCGGCGGTGACGGTCTGTTAGGTTGGGAAGTGATGACCGATACCGGCCAGGTGGATACTCAAGATGCTGCTAACTGGCCTGCCAACACCGGGCTCGTTAATGACGGGCTGTGGCACCATGTAGCCGGAGTGTTCGACAACGGCACGCTTACCATGTATATCGACGGTAGGCCGAAGGAACCGTATGTCGGGGGAGCCACCTTCGGAAGTGGAAATGCACGCTACGGCTTCCTTGCTGATGGCTCCGAGGCAGAAGGATTTGACGGCGCACGGAACGCCACACCCATTCCCTTTGACGGCGATATGGACGAGGTCTGCATCTACGACAGGGCACTGAGTGAGGCCGAGATAGTGGATATGGCCATTGGTGGTTTAGAGGCCTGGTCACCCGTTCCTCTTAATGGTACCACAGGGGTTGGGGCAACACCTACCCTTAGCTGGTTTGCCGGAGCAAATACCGCCAGTGTGGATGGGCACGAGCTGTACATCAGCACCGATGTTAATGCCGTGACCAATCGTACTGCTGAGAAGGTTGTCTTGAGCGAGGCGAGTTATGCTGTCACAACCCCGCTTGACCTGGGTACCCACTACTGGGCTGTTGATCAGGTTGATGCTGATGGCGTTACGAGATACGCAGGCGCAACCTGGAGCTTCACAGTAACCGCGATTATCACGGTAGCCCCAATCGAAAAGCTGGATGCTATAGCGAATCCCGTGGACGGGGTCACGCTAATTGCGCCACTTATGATCAACGGGATACCTACGAGTGAGATGGTCCTGGGGACTACTACCGCTGATTTTGAGAAACACCCAGATCACCCAGCAGCGGATGCGGATAACTTCGATCTGACCACGTACGCCAGTTTGGATGAGGCCACTGTAGTAAGGACCGTATTTGCTGTGCCCGTGACCACTATCTTCATACTGGAAAGAGGCGCCAACGATAGTGGCTTCTTCCAGCCGATCGATGCCGATGGCAATCCGATCAGCGCTGCAGTGCCATTCACCGCGGCTGACTTCCAGTTCGAGAGCACGGACACCCTGCAGATCCAGGGTCAGAGCGTTGGTGGCACGGTCATTACGGCCGAAGTGCCGATTAGCGGTCTTGAGATCTACCCGCCGACTGACGGCGTCTTAGGCATTGACCCGGCGAGTGTTTCAGCTATCCCTGCGCCGTAGCTGGATAGAGATGGAACTATTGTGCAGGCAGGATGTACTTCGACGAGATGAGACTGCAGCCTGCGCCGGCTTTGGAGGCCGAGGAACCTGCAGCTCAAGAATGATTTGAGCGACGGGCAGAGTGGCCTTGGGCCGGCAGGGCTTAACGTTTAACTGGATTTCCGGGCCTATGCTGCTTGATGCGGCATAGGCCCGGAATTAGTGCAAATCTACTGCTCTATCGTCCGTCATCACTGGTTGTTCTGTGCTCTTTTCTTTCGTTCCGCAACGTAACTCAGCAATATGCCTAATTCAAACAGCAAATACAACGGTATTCCGAGAGTTATTTGAGAGATTATGTCCGGCGGAGTGGCCATAGCCGCTGCTACGAATATGCCAAGCAGAACAAATTTTCTTGACCTGCGCAACCCCTTGACTGAGACCAAACCTGTTTTGTTTAAGAAGAAAATAGCTACCGGGGTCTGAAATGCAATGCCAAAAACAAGCATCAGCATGGTTACAAAAGATATGTAGTTCGCGAAAGTAAAATTGGAGCTGACGCCGAGGACTCTCTCGTTGAACTTCACAAGGAAACCAAGCGTGAGCGGCGCCACTACCATTATGAAGAACAAAGCCCCTGTCACAAATAGTGCCGCCGAAAAAGGTGCCGCCATGTGAACATAACGTTTTTCATTCGGATAAAGTCCAGCGGCGACAAACATCCATAACTGATAGAAGACCCACCATGATGATAGTATCAGACCTGAGATTAAAGCAATTTTTATGTAGCTGATGATACCATCGGCAGGAGCAAGGGTCTGCAGACGGGCACCTTCGCCCATGACCCCGATATATGGTTCTTCTATAAAGGCTATTATTTTTGAACAGAAAACAAGGCAAATGACCGCACCGACCACCAGCCCGACCAGGGCACGAATCAGGCGCATCCGCAACTCCTCAAGGTGGTCGCCCAGACTCATAGTGCTATCGAGGGGGTCTTGTTTCTTCTTCTTTTTGGTCTTGCCCATTTCAATCTGTAAGGCGAGTCTGAAGAAACTTTCAGCTCAGGCATGTTAGCTCATGGTCTCGGATTCGTCCAGACCGGCGGCGTCCTTGACCTCTTTTACTACTTCGTCCTTAAGCTCCTTTACGTCACTAACCAAATCATCCTTGGTTTCTTCTACTTCGCGAACTCCCTTCTTGAACTCGGTCAGACTCTTACCCAGACCGCGGGCAATCTCGGGCAGCCGTCTGCCGAATAGAAGCACCGCGATAATAAGAATAATGACAAGCTCAAAGGGACCGGGCGTCCAAAACCCCAGATATTGCATATATTCAGTCATTTTATAGTCTCCTTATTCATCTATCGCAGTATTATAACGCGAGATGAGCTGCTTTGTCAATAATAACAATGCACTAAATTTAATTGATACAAACACCAACACAAAGTATAATCCATCCCGGTTTCAGGGTCAAGTAAATTACTTTTATTTGGAGTTGGCTATGTGTTCAGTGCTATGCCTAAATAAACGTCCTCGTCTCGGTGAAGGCCGAGGCCGTAGCGGGGTCGAATCCGCCATAAGTATCCTTCTATTAACGGTTCTTCTTCTTATCGGCTTGGGGGTATTCATAAGGCAATTCGATGTTGATATGGGTCGATTCGGCATTGATACAACCACCGCAGGCCTATTATTGGAACAAACAGAACCAAACACGCAGGAACCGGCCTTAGACGCCCTGATGCCTGATGGATTCAAAAAGCTCTCAGAAACCGAAACGTATGACGCCGGAAATCTTTATGAAAAGATCAATGGCAAAGCCCCTTCTTATACCGAATCCGGCTTTGAAAAATTGTTTACCCAGCGATTTATAAGTAAGGACAACGAGAGTTTGTGGATGGAGCTTTTTGTTTTTGATATGGCTGCCATCAGAAATGCGTTTTCGGTTTACAGCGTACAAAGAAGAGCGGATGCGGATATTCTCTCGCTTTTCCATCCATCGTTCGGCTACAGGACTGACAATGCCCTGTATTTCGTCCACGGAAAATATTACGTAGAATTGATCGGTTCGGCCGAATCGACTCGACTGTTTAAGGCGATGACAGAGATTGCAGGAAATATTACGAGCAAACTGAAAGTTGGTGAAGTTGAGCAGATAGCTGAGCTGAGTTTATTTCCTGACGAGAATGCTGTCCTCGGCAGCGATAAATTGTACCTGGCAGATGCCTTTGGCTTTGACGGTTTGACCGATATTTTTGTCCGTCGATATAAGCTCGACGACGAGACCATTAGCGCTTTTCTTAGCAAACGCCCCGACTCCAAGAAGGCTGAGGTAGTCGCAGAAAGCTATCGTAACTTTCTGATTGAAAATGGTGCCACAACAAGGAAGGCAATCAATAAAACTCTCGAAGGCAAAGTCCTGGATTTCTATGACACGACTGAAATTGTGCTTTCGACAGGGCCTTTCGTTGTAGGCATTCACGAAGCTGAAAATCAGCGATCGGCGGAAGAATTAGCAGTCAAACTTATTGACAAACTCAGTACCAGCAAAAAACGGTAAAGAATGACTGAGCAAAACGATAAAAATCTCGGACGAAGGCAGTTTCTGACCCGAGCAGGCAAAGCTGGAATTTCTATTGCCGCCGCTGGTTTAATTTCTTGGCGACTTTATGATAGCCAGGGGCCAAAGACCGGCGTTGATGCCGAATCACTCGTAACTTTGCCGGATTTTTCGGTTCCGGACAAAACCGGCCGGACAATAAGCATTGTCAAAGGTTCCGATAGAGTCAAGACCGTCAATAAGGCAATAGACTTGCTCGGCGGTATAGAAAGATTTGTCAAGCCCGGCGAAACGGTTGCGATAAAGCCAAATGTCGCATTTGCCTCACCGCCGATGCTTGGAGCTACAGCCCGGCCTGAATTGGTGGCTGAAGTGGTACGGCTGTGCTATAAGGCCGGGGCAAAGCGGGTTACAGTTACCGACAACCCAATCAATGACCCTGCAAGCTGTTTTACATTAAGCGGTATCGGCAAGGCGGCCAGCCAAGCCGGCGCCAAAGTCGTACTGCCAAAAGACCATCTGTTTAGACATACAACACTCGATGGTGGTAAGCTTATTAGAAACTGGCCCGTATTTTTTGGGCCATTTGAAAATGTGGACAAATTGATTGGCATCTCGCCGGTAAAAGACCACGCCAGAGCCGGTGCTTCGATGGCTATGAAGAACTGGTATGGCCTTCTGGGCGGCAGACGGAACGTCTTCCATCAGGATATCAATACCATCATTGCCGAGCTGTCTATGATGGTAAAGCCAACGTTGGTGATATTGGACGGCACTGAAGTTATGATGACGAACGGCCCGACCGGAGGTTCAGTCTCAGATTTGAGACGTGCAGACATTTTGGTCGCAAGCACTGACATGGTGGCAGCCGATTCCTACGGGTGCACACTCCTGGACCTGGCGGTCTCGGATTTGCCTTATCTTACAAAAGCCGAAAGGGCCGGCGCAGGAACAACCAGCTATGAGGCACTCAAGCCGGTATTTGGTGCAGTGTGAAACCTGCCTTTGGTACAACAGAGGACAGAGGACAGAGGACAGAGAACAGAGAACAGAGAACAGAGAACAGAGAACAGAGAACAGAGGACAGAGGACAGAGGACAGAGGACAGAGAACAGAGGACAGAGAACAGAGAACAGAGGACAGAGAACAGAGGACAGAGGGCAGAGGACAGAGGACAGAGGACAGAGAACAGATAATCTGACTTCTGTCAATCTGACTGATGAAGATGAACCCCGGCAGCGCCGGGGTGGATCAGCCCCGCCTTCGGCGGGTCTCAAAATAAAGTCTGAGGAAAAGTTATCGTGAGTATCTCACGTTCAATCGCAGGCCCCATTAGAAATTCCAAGATGGGCAAACCCAACGCCACTGGGCTTGGCCATCCTGCGGAGAACAAGCAGTACCAAAAAGGAAAAATTTCTAACGGGGCAGGCATTTCAATTACAGCTATATTAACCATTGTATCCTGTGTTCCGGTCTTTGCGCAACGGACGGTTGTTGTTCGGCCAAAGGAAATTGATGAGGTCCTGACAAATCCTGGAATCGGCTTTATGACCTTTCAGAGATTCAACGGCGATGCGTTAAATGTAGCTAAGAGATGGACCGAGGGCGAGCCCATTGTTTATCAGGAATTTGATGGCAATGTGGAAAACAAAGACTATCCGATGACGACAATAGCGTATTTCCGGGTTTATTGGAAGTTCATCGAACCGCAAATGGGCGAATATCGATGGGACTTAATAGATAGAGCCCTCAAAACAGCCCGGGAGCGAGGCCAGACTCTGATGCTGCGCATAGCACCATACGGGACAGGGGATAAGAATGATGTTCCCGGCTGGTATCGTGCGCTGGTTGGCAAGAGGAAAAACTTGCCGGTGAGGAAGTGGCAGGTTGACCCTGAAGACCCGCGCTACGTCAAGTATTTCGGAAATATGATAAGAATTCTCGGCAAACGCTATGACGGACACCCGGACCTCGAAAGCGTGGACGTTGCGATTGTCGGAGCGTGGGGTGAAGGTGCAGGCTCCGCTCTTTTAACACAGAAAACAAGGCAGGCACTGGTCGATGCCTATATCGACTCCTTTAAGAAAACACATCTTGTTATGCTTCTCACTGATGAAAAAACAAACAGCTACGCGCTTTCCAGGGCGGATGTCGGCTGGAGGGTCGATTGTCTCGGAGATATGGGAGGATTTAGTCCCAATTGGTCGCATATGAACGATCGTTATCCGCAGGCAATCATCAACTTCGGCGTGCGGGACGCCTGGAAAAAAGCTCCGGTAACGTTTGAGGTGTGCTGGGTGATGCGGCACTGGGAAGATATGGGCTGGGACGTTGACCACATAATCGACGAGTCGCTCAAGTGGCACATTTCTTCTTTTAACGCTAAATCCTCAGCCGTGCCAAACGAATGGTGGCCTTCGGTCAATAGGTGGCTCAAGAAAATGGGGTACAGATTTGTGCTTCGCAAGTTTACGTACCCGGCCGAGCTGAATCCAAACAGTAAACTGTCTTTCACGTCGTGGTGGGAAAACAAGGGTGTTGCGCCGTGTTATAAGAAATTCCCTCTCGCCCTTCGTCTTAAAAATAATGAAAAAACTGAAATCTTAATAACCGATGCTGATATCAGAACGTGGCTGCCGGGCGACAATCTTTATGACGATACGGTTGTGGTTCCATCTTATATGCCTGCGGGAGAATATGACCTGCAAATCGGCATTCTCGACCCGCTGTCCAAAAAGCCCAAAGTCAAGCTTGCCATATCTGGAAAGGAACCGGATGGCTGGTACTATCTTGGAAAAATAAAAATTGGAAATTAGGTGCTCGACTCTCACAGCTCTGAAAGTGTGATTATGAAAATTGTAACAGTTAGACGGATAAGTCAGACTTTCTTTTTCTCGATGTTTGTCTGGTTCTGTATAGTCAGCACAATAGGTGACAAACTGTGGCAATTGCGAGGTTGGCCGGTCAACTGGTTTTTGCAGCTCGACCCGTTAGCGGCAATTGGGACGGCATTGACCACGCATACGCTCTACTGGCCGCTCTTGTGGGCGCTGGCTACGATTGTATTGACCATTATATTCGGTCGAATTTTCTGCGGCTGGGTCTGCCCCTTCGGCGCACTGCACCACTTTGTGGGCTATCTGGGCAATCGAAAAAAATCGGCGGCCCAAAAAATCCAGCTAAACAAATACCGAAAGGCCCAGTGCATAAAATACCTCATTCTAATATTCTTTTTGTTTATGGCTGCGTTTCCATCGTTAGCCGTTACCTTGCAGACAGGTCTGCTCGACCCCATACCACTTGTAAGTCGCTCTTTTAACCTGTTGTTACTGCCCATTGCTGACAGAACCGCTAACTTTGTTTCGGTAACGGCGCGCTTTTATGAAGGGGCGTGGCTGATACTTGTGATATTTGCCACGGCGGTTTTACTCAATCTGGTTATCCCGCGATTTTACTGCAGATTCATCTGTCCGCTCGGTGCATTGTTCGCCATCATCAGCAGGTTCGCCATATGGCGAATCGGCAAGAAACAAAGTGAATGTATCAATTGCAAATTGTGCGAAAAGTCCTGCGAAGGCGGCTGCGAGCCGGCCGGCAACGTAAGAATAAGCGAATGCGTGCTTTGCTTTAACTGCCGGGAGGATTGTAAGGACGAGCTAATAGCTTACCAGGCGAGGCCGTCACTGGCAGGCGAAGTTACAGACCCGGATATTTCTCGCAGGGGGTTTGTGCTTTCATTGGCCAGCGGTGTTTTTGCCGTACCAGCGGTCAGACTGAGCAATAAGCTGGGCAGTAACTGGTACCACAGGGTTATTCGGCCGCCCGGAGTACTGCCGGAAGAAGAATTCTTAAAAAGATGTATCAAGTGCGGCCAATGTATGCGGGTATGTCCGACAAATGTTATTCAGCCCGGCGGTATTGAGGGAGGGTTGGAAAATCTCTGGACGCCTGTGCTGAACAATCGAATCGGCTCAAGCGGCTGTCAGCTGAACTGCGTGGCCTGCGGGCAGGTTTGTCCGACGTCGGCTATCAGGCCGATTACGCTTTCGGAAAAACACGGAGTTGGTGAGTTTGCCGAGGCCGGGCCAATCAGGATAGGCACCGCATTTTTTGACCACAACAGATGTCTTCCATGGGCGATGGATAAACCCTGTATCGTGTGTGAAGAAAACTGCCCGCTCAGCCCCAAGGCGATTTACACGCAGGAATGTTTCAACACGGTAAGAGACGGCATTTTGACAGTAAAAAAAGTTACTGATAATACTATAGAGGTTAAGCAAGCTATTGTACCCGGCAAATTCGCCAGCGGCGATTATTATTGTGCCGTTGAAGATGGCAAACGCAGGAAAATCACTGCAAATAACGAAAATTCTCTGGAAATCTCTCTTGATGCACAATTCGTAAAAATACTTGTCCCAGGCAACAAAATTGAGGTTCAGGTCCGCTTGCAACAGCCTTTCGTTGATATCGAAAAATGTATTGGTTGCGGAGTCTGCGAACACGAATGCCCTGTAAGCGGTAAAAAAGCTGTAAGGGTCTCTGCGGAAGGTGAAACAAGAAGCACTGATAGAACATTATTGCTTAAAGGCTGAGTTTTTGGAGGTTCGTACAATTAAAGAAATGCAGAACAAAGTCAATAGAAGGATTTTTTTGAAAACCATCGGGGCGGCGGGTTTGGGTTCTGTTCTCGCCGGATGTAAGGGCAAGGAAGAAAAGCAGCCGGATACTGTTGAGGCGGAAGCTCCAGAAAGGGCACAAGAGCCCGAATACCTACAGGTGCCGAGACGAAAATTGGGCAAAACAGGTGTTGAAGTTCCGTGCCTGTCCCTCGGGACAAACAGACTTGTCGATAGCCAGGTCCTCCTAAGAGCCGCTCTTCGATGGGGAGTTAACTATTGGGATACCGCTCACAGCTATACCGGTGGAAACAGTGAGCTTACCATAGGCAAACTTCTCTCGAGGAACCCGGAGGTCCGAAAGAAACTGTTCATTGTTAGTAAGGCATCAAGCGCAAGAACAGTAGCGGATGTGGAAAACCGTCTTCAAACCTCTCTAAAAAGAACGAATACCGAGTACATCGATTTGTACTACGGTGTGCACGGGCTATCTGACGCTGCGCAGTTGACGGATGAATTGAGGGAGTGGGCCGAAAGTGCAAAGAAGCGGAAACTGATACGGTTTTTTGGTTTCAGTACCCACAAGAATATTGACCAGAACCTCGTCGCTGCGGCCAAGCTCGGCTGGATTGACGTGATAATGACAGCCTACAATTTCCGATTGATGCAGGATTCCAAGATACAGGCTGCTATTGAGACCTGCTATAAAGCGGGCGTCGGCCTTATCGCAATGAAGACCGTGGCTCTTGACACACGGGAGCGCAGAAGGGTCGAGAAAGGCGAGGAAATTGAAACCGAAGAGGATAAAAAACTGCTCAGACATTTTCTGGAGCAAGGTCGTGCTGTGGAGCAGGCAAAGATAAAGTTTGTATTGGAAGATGAAAGGATTAGCTCAGCTTGTGTGGGGATGAGTAATATCGCCAATCTAACTTCAAACGTAGCGGCAGCGCTTGATAAAACCAAGCTCACCCGGGCGGATAGGGAAGCTCTCGCCGAATACGCCCAGGCGACCTGCAGCGGTTATTGTGCCGGCTGTGCATACATCTGTGACTCGGGGCTGCCCGATGCACCTTACATCAGTGATATTATGCGGTATTTGATGTACTACAACAGCTACGGCCGGCACGATGAAGCGAGAGAGCTTTTCGCTCAAATTCCCGGCAATATAAGAAACAAGCTGCTCGATATGGATTACACCCTTGCCGAAGCTCGCTGCCCGCAGCGTTTACCGATACGCGAGCTAATCACCGAAGCTGTCAGTGTATTAACCTGATTGGCGTTGTCTTAGCCCGGATTCCCCGGAAAATATATGACAATCAGATTAAAATGTGATGCACTTCAAACAAAAGGAATGAGACGACAATGTGTAAAATTTATAGTCTTTGGAAAGTTGTTTTTTTCTCTCTGTTTTTGTTTGTGGTTGTTCAGTTGGCCCTTGCGCAGGATATTCCAGCCTCGCCAGAAGAGCCACAGAGGCCCGCTGTCGTGGCGTTCGTCAACGTGAACGTCGTTCCAATGGATCGCGAGCGAATCCTCCCGCAACAGACCGTGATCGTGCGGGCAGATCGGATAAGTGAAATCGGCCCCGTTGATACGACCGACATTCCTGAAGGTGCACTGCGAATCGATGGCCGCGATAAATACCTCATGCCAGGCCTGGTGGACATGCACGTGCATCAAAATTATGAGTACCAGCTAACCCTCTTCATCGCCAATGGCGTTACAACGATTCGCAACATGTGGGGGATGGAGTATCACCTAAGACTTCGGGAGCAAATCAAGAAGGGCAAGCTCATTGGCCCGACAATCTATACTACCGGGCCACTCATCGATGGTAATCCACCTGTATGGCCGGGTAGTACCGTTGTGGAAACGTCCGAGCGGGCGACGCAAGTGGTCGCCGAACATAAGAAGGCAGGATACGACTTCATCAAGGTGTACGACCGTCTGTCGCTGGAGTGCTACGATGCCATAATCGAAGCTGCCGCGAAGCATGGGATGCCCGTTGTCGGTCATGTTCCGACTGCTGTTGGCCTTGAGCACGTGCTGGCCGCAGGCCAACACAGTATGGAGCACCTTTTCGGTTATAGCGACTTCCTACAGATTGAAGACTCCCCGCCTTGGCAGCAGATAGACGAAACGAAGATTCCGCATATCGTGCAGACCACCCGTGAAGCAGGCATATGGAACTGCGTTACCCTCGTCGTACTTCAGAAAAGATTGAGCAGCGAGGAGGCGGAGCAAGAGCGCAAACTGGCGCATATGAAGTACGTACCGCCGACTCAGAAACTTGAGTGGTTTGAGGGTAGACGGTTTGAAGACCAAAACCACAGCCGCAAAATGAGGAAGCGAATGACAAAGGCACTGCACGATGCCGGAGCGAGAATCCTGCTTGGAAGCGACACTCCGAATCCTTATGTGGTGCCGGGAATTGCTCTTCACCAGGAGTTGCGAAACCTCGTTGATGCGGGCCTGACACCCTACGAAGCCATCAAGGCTGGCACACGCAACGCCGCCGAGTGCCTGGGCGTGCTGAACGAGTTTGGCACTGTGACCGTTGGTCTGCGAGCGGACTTGCTCCTGGTGGAAGACAATCCCCTTGTAGACGTTGGCAATGCTGCCAGGCGTGCCGGAGTCATGCTGCGTGGACGCTGGTTCCCGCAATCCGAGCTGCAAGCCATGCTGGACGCATTGGCAATAAAGCACGCCACTGAGGAGAACTCTGATGGTGTCATGCTGCACGGACGCTGGTATCCTCGATCCGTGTTGGAGCCTATGGTGGACTGGTACAAAGAAAGGATGGACGCGCAGAATGAAAGTCAGAAGGAAGAACTGGTGGAGGCAGTCCTTTCGTCAGACCGGATTTTTCTTGCGGGTAACGGGCCGGTAGCTCGTTCCGTTGCCATGAAGCTAATGCAGCCGGGGCTCCAGGTATATGTTGCCGGAGATGCGACAACGCCGGCGATAGGAAAGGGAGACCTGCTCATGGCGACCTCACGTTTTGGCGAATCGACGACCACCTTTAACATAGCCTCTGCCGCAAAGAGTTCCGGGGCCGGCGTCGTTCTATTGACCCAACTACCCCCATTTTTTGAATCGAGAATAAGGGATATCTCCGATCTGGTTTTTGTCTTGGGCCCTGATTTTGACGAGGCGGCGGGGCTTTTCGTTGATGAGTTGGTCACTCTAATCACCGAGAAAAGGAGGAAGAACTAAGCAAAAGTGGAGACAGCCGAACTCCATTGTGGTACGCCCAAGAAAAAGGCCATACTGAAATCGTCGAGCTTTTACTCAAGCACGGAGCAAAGGAATAACAAGTCTGGTAGGGTGGGGCTTGCCCCACCTTCAAGAATGTCACGTGCTTTGGTCGGTGGGCTAAAGCCCACCCTACATTACCGCGGAGCTTTGGGACGCAGACATCGGCTGGAATTAAGAATGGTGACCCCGGAATTAGTAAGTCGTTTTCAAGGGATAATTTCAGTTCTTAATTTTGTTAATCTGTGAAAAAATCCCTGAGCTAACTGCTGGTTGTTTTTCGCGAAAAACCCAGCAGCGATTTGAAGTAATTTTTGAGCCAGCTCCAGTGCAAAATGATATGCACAACCATCAAACTGACAAACAGAACAGCCAGATAAAAATGGACATCGCCCCATTCGTGCCGGGTCATTGACCAGAGGTCTTTTATGTGCTCTCTATCGCCGCCGTGGAGGAGCCGGCCGCGTCCGCCTGTGCCGGGCGGCAATATGTACTTCATAATAAAGCCGGTAACAGCCAAACCCAGCAGGTCGATAAAGCTGACCAAATCGACAATAAAATTTAGTGTTGTGCGTTTCATCATACTACTACTCTATAACACGTGATTTGCAAGGTTGTCATTGCGAGGGCTGCGAAGCAGCCCGTGGCAATCTCTACTTCACGAATGGTTGAGATTGCTTCGTCGCTGCGCTCCTCGCAATGACACTCTGCATTTTATTTGTTACAGAGTACTACCATCCGAACAATACGGAC
>JAUXAL010000074.1 GCA_030619925.1 Phycisphaerae bacterium
GGATGCCGTCGACGATTCGTTCACAAAACTGGGGGGCGATTGCCTCGGCATTGTAAAAGACGAATACCCACAAGCCGGCCGAGCCGACGATATGATTGAAAAGCTGGTTGAAAGTCTGATTGAGCGGCGCAGCGACGCCCGAAATCGCAAGGACTTTGCGGCTGCCGACGCCATTCGCGACAAACTAAATCAAATCGGAATCGTTTTGGAAGACAAACCCGACACAACTACCTGGAGATTCGAATGAGGATACTCGGCATTGACCCGGGTCTGCAGAGATGCGGATACGCCTGCCTAAACACAAGCGCAGCCACCCCTGAGCTTATTGAAGCGGGCGTCTTTCAAACCGACCCCGCATTGCCGATGGAAGCTCGATTAAACCAGATTGCCGAGGACACCGAATCGCTCTTACAAAAACCTGTCCCCGGGGTCGCCGCCGTCGAAGAGCTGTACTCCCACTACGCACATCCGAAAACCGCGATATTGATGGGACACGCAAGAGGTGTTATATTACAAAAGTGCGCCGAGGCGGCAATTAAGGTCAGAAGCTTCAGTGCGACGCGTATAAAAAAGTCGATTACCGGCAACGGCAGGGCGTCGAAGCAACAAGTGCAAAGAACCATTCAAACGATTTTGTCTTTGCCCACGCTGCCGGAGCCGAACGATGTGGCCGATGCCATAGCCGCGGCGCTGTGCTGTGCAAATTCGAGGGAAAGTCTTACTGCAGTAACCGGCAACAAACTATGATAGCCCGAATTGAGGGAAAACTTGTTAAACTTGATACCGACAGTGCCCTTGTGCAGGTCGGCCCGGTCGGCTATGAAGTGATGTTGGCCAGCTATTGTGTAAGTGCTCTGTCGGACAAGGTCGGCTCGGATATTACTCTTTGCACTATGGAATATTACGAGGGCACGCCGGGCGGCGGAAATCTGATGCCGAGGATGGTCGGTTTTTTGAATGCAAGCGAGAGGAATTTTTTCACCAAATATATCAGCGTCAAAGGGATAGGTATAAAAAAGGGATTGCGGTCGCTGAGCGTTCCGATAGCTACCATAGCGGCGGCGATAGAAAACGCCGACGACAAGACACTGATGTCACTGCCCTCGGTGGGCAGAAGGATGGCCCAGCAAATTATTGCTGAGCTAAAAGGCAAGCTGCAGTCCTTCGCAGTTGGGGCCGAAGCAGCCAGACCGGCGGAGGCGAGATTCAAGCCGTTCCAGATCGAAGCACTGGAGATACTTATCGCCTGGGGCGAAAAAAGAACCGAGGCGATAGAGCTGGTGGAGCTGGCCTGTCAGAAGCATCCCGATATAAACTCGGCTGAGGCGCTTGTGCCTTTGGTATATCGATTAAAACAGGGAGTTGAGGTTTAAATGTAAAACTTAAAATGCAAAACGCAAAACTATAGTGTAAAATCCAAAAGTTTTAAGTTTTGAATTATGGTTTTTAATTTTGCACTTTAAATTTTCAGTTTCCATATTATGGCGATAAGCAGAATCATAAGTAGACAATCTCTGAACGAGGCGGAAGAGAGTTTTAACGTCTCACTTCGGCCGAAGTTCCTGGACGAATGTGTAGGCCAGCGCAACGTCAGAGAAAAGCTCACAATCGCCATAACGGCGGCCAAGCAGAGGGCTGAGCCGTTGGAGCATATTTTGTTTTACGGCCCGCCCGGCCTTGGCAAAACAACGCTGGCTAATGTCGTGGCAAACGAAATGGGGGCAAGGATACGGTGCTCATCGGGGCCTGCTTTGGCAAAGGCCGGTGACGTGATGGGCCTTTTGAGCAATATAAACACCGGCGATGTACTTTTTATCGATGAGGTTCACCGGCTCAGCACGCCGGTCGAAGAGTTTATTTATCCGGCGATGGAAGAGTTCAAGGTGGATTTTACCGTTGACAGCGGTCTGCACGCAAAGACGATAAATTTCCCGCTGAAGCGCTTTACATTGATTGGTGCGACGACACGGGCCGGGCTGCTCAGCGCGCCGCTTCGCAGCCGGTTTGGGATGTTGTATCATCTGGACTTTTACAGCAGTGAGGAGTTGACAGCGATTTTGAGTAGGTCTGCGGAGCTGCTTCAATTGCAGTGCGCCGGTGGCACGCTGGAATTGATTGCAAGCCGGTCCCGCGGCACGCCGCGAGTGGCGAATCGCCTGTTAAAGCGGGTCCGTGACTACGCGCAGGTAAAAGGCTCAGGGGCGCTTAGTGCCGGGATTGTCGAAAGCGCGCTGAAGATGGAACAGATTGACCCGTTGGGCCTGGATGAGCTGGACAGGGCGGTTTTGCGTGCATTGGTCAACGTCTATGATGGGGGCCCTGCCGGCATCGATGCGATTGCAGCGACACTCGGCGAAGAGAGGGACACGCTGGAGGATGTGGTTGAGCCGTATCTTTTGCAAATAGGATTCTTGCGGCGAACCAAGCGGGGAAGAGAGGTTACCAAGCAAGCCTGCGAGCACTTAGGCTTAAAGTGCCATAAAAAGAAAAGCACTCCCGACCAGCCCGAGCTTTTTGAACAGGAGGAGCAATGACAAAGGCAAGCAATAACAATTTGCCGTTGTTGTCATCGCGAGCGCAGCGAAATAATCCATAAGGCAGGCATAGATTGCCACGCTCGGCTGTGCCTCGCTCGCAATGACATCTGATGCACCCTTTTGTCATTGCGAGGAGCCCTTCGACTACGCTCAGGGTAAACTCCGCGACGAAGCAATCTCAAAAAAATAGGTAGCTGTCTTCGAATAAAAGGTCCAAATATTAGTTTCAATAGGACGTAGTGTTAAAAAGCTTATACGTAAAGCGCGTACGCGCTTTACGTATGACAATTAGGAATTTCTAAAAAGCTAAATTCAAAACAAGGGCCCTCCCATTCGATCCTTCGACTCATTCGACTATCCCTTCGACGGAGTTTACCCCTTTGATATACTCAGGGCAGGCTCTGCTTCCCGCACCAAATGACGGTCAGCCCATTGGAAGGCAGAAGACAGAGGACGGAAGACGGAAGACGGAAGACGGAAGACGGGAGGCAGGGATTGGGGATTAGAGAATTAGAGAATTGGTTGCTTAGGTTATCAGATGATCAGGAAATCAGGATGGAGGAGGCCGGAATATCGAATATCGAACAAGTAATGTCGAATTTAGAAGGGCGGAATTAAAGGGTCAGGATATATTCAATTTTGGGTGGGTATAACGGTTATAAGAAAAGTTTTGATAAGTTCATATCTTTTGTTTATAATGTTATGGTTTGATGTTGAAAAAGGTTTCTAATCCTTTGCCGGATGTTAAGTTATGCCTGAGATTTGCAGGTTTCTTGGAATAGTTATCGCAATGTATTATAATGAGCATAAGCCGCCTCATTTTCATGCAAAATATGGCGAGTTCCGGGCGGCTTTTTCTATTGAGAGTCTGCAATTGATAGAAGGTCAAATGCCGGTAAGGGTAATTTCCTTGATTCTTGAATGGGCTTTTGAACATCGAAAGGAGCTTCTCGAGGACTGGGAATTGGCGGAAAGAAAAGAGCAACTTAAAAAAATCGCTCCGCTCGTATGAGGTGAATATATGTGCTACGTGACAGATGTATCATATATAAAGGACTACAAACTACGGGTTTTTTTTGGGGATAAAACAAGCAAGGTAGTTGATCTTCAACCATATCTGGATGGTCCTGTATTTGAACCTTTGAAAGACCCTGATTTTTTTAAGAGGGTAAGTGTCAACCACGATATCGATACGATAGTGTGGCCCAATGACGCAGATTTTGCTCCTGAATTCCTCTATGAGATTGGCCGATAGCTAAAAACTATGGACAGTGGGCCGTCGAAAAAAATTGCCTTTTGGCAGGTTTTTCATCAAAAAATCGCCAGCAGTAAAACAGCGGGCTAAAATGTTTTTGAGATTGCCACGGCCTGCTTCGCGGGCCTCGCAATGACAAAGAAAATAGATCTTTCGACTCCGCTGCGCTCCGCTCAGGATGACAATATGGCACCGAGGATGTGCTTTGCCATTTTGGGCGGCCTGCCGAGGAGCTCGGTGAAGTGGGAAATCAAAATCCTTTCTATCTCGTTGAGCGTTTTTTCCTGCGATTCGGCAATCAGTTTCACACTGGCTAAGCAATCCGCCGCATTTCTGGTAAGTCTAATTTTGTCTGGAAAACTCCCCTCGCAGTCCCTGCAAATTAGCCCGTTGGCGGAGCTGCTGAAATAAAACTCGTTGCTCGTCGCTCGTCGCTCGTATCTCGTTTTACAATTCACACAGTAATTTAAAATCGGCTGTAAACCAACTTCGCTAAGCAAAGTCAACTGAAATAGTATAAGTAATAATAATGCCTTTCGTCCCTCCTCCCTCGTCTCTCGTTTCTCGTTAGCATCTTGCAAAAACTGCAAGAAAGCATCGAAAAGTTCCGGGTGCGGGTCGTAATCATGAGTAAATTTATTCAACAGCTCGGCACTGAAATAACAGCAGTTCAAAACAAAAAGATTACTACTCAGGCCGCTACCCCGCACCAATTGTCCAGCACCAAAACGACGTGCTTTTTTGGTGCCGGGCACGCCTAATTGGTGCGGGGCGAATTCGGTTAGAGTGGCGAGTTTTTCTTTGTTTGAGTTGGAGAAAACAATTTTTCCGTGCGAGAATATTTCAATGGGGCCGTCAAATGCTGATTTGGGCCGTTTCGAGCCCTTGGCGATGGCGCTGATTTTGCCGGTCGCTCTGGTAAAAAATGTTACTATCTGGGATGTTTCGGAATAATCGATAGCGCGTATGCAAATGGCTGCGTCTTTGGTTAACACTGACCAACACTGACTTTAACGCTGATTAAAACTGACTTTAACAATACTGACCCCCACCGCAGGGGGGGCTAAACACTACGTCCTCTGTCCTCTGTTATCTGTCTTCTGTTATCTGTATCCTGATGCGTTTTATTCTTCTGGCCTCAGCGGAAGCGATAGTGAATTTCAGATTTTTGTAATCGAAGCTTTCCCCCGTTTTGGGAATATAACCCAAACGCGAGAAGGCAAAGCCGCCTATGGTTTCGTAGTCTTCGTCTTCGGGCAGATTTAACTCGAACTGGTCGTTGAGGTCATCGATGTATGTTCTGGCATCGGCTTCAATAGTGTTTTGGTCTATTTTCTTTACGGGTTCCGGCGGGGTCTCTTCGTATTCATCGGTTATTTCGCCGACGAGCTCCTCAAGAATATCCTCCAAGGTAACGATGCCGGCCGTTCCACCATATTCATCGAGCACTACAGCTATGTGCAGTTTTTGATTTTGAAATTCATGGAGCAATGTTCTGAGAGGTTTTGTTTCAGGGACAAAATAGGCATTTCTCATTTTGTCGCGTAGTTTGAAATCTGCGCTCGTTTTGCCGATCTCAGTCAGCAGGTCCTTGGCGTAAACAAGGCCGATTATGTTATCTATATTGTCTTGGTAGACCGGTACACGGGTATGGCCGGCGATAGTGATGGTTTCCAGAATCTTCTGCAAATCAGAGTTGACCTCGACGGCCACTATATCCGTGCGGGGGGTCATAATTTCATCAGCGGTGCTGTTGCTTAAGTCCAGCACATTTTCAATCATTTGCTGCTCTTCTTCATCGAGTACGCCTTCGGTTCTGCGTTGCTCAAGGCCGTTTAAGAATTCTTCCTGCCTTTCTTCCTGCTGTTCTTTGGGTGTTGTTTCCGCTACGCCGGCGAGTCGGCGGACAAAGCCGTCGCATAATTTGAAAATGTGAAGAGCCGGTGAGGCTACAATCGCAGAGAGCATCAGCAGTCCGTATGTTCGGCTCAGGATTTTTTCACCCGCGTATTTAGCCCAGGCGTGAGGGATTGCCAGGCTGAATACCCAAGATATTGCTATTGCAATGATAAATGTAACCAGATAGTCGGTAATTTGTGGACCGCGTGGTCGCGCGGTTGCAAAGACAGCCAACAGTATGCACATATTGAGGATGAGCCGATATAAGGAGCAGCTCAAAATCAGTCTTTCAGCATTTGCTGCCAACCGCTCGGCGAGGTCTTCTGGGTCTGCCTTTTTGTTTGCCGCCTTGAATGCTTCCTGCAATTTGACGCGTGAAAATATTCGCAGAGCAACGGTATTGACGGAAAAGAACAGTGTACCGCCGGCGAGAAAACAAATCAGCAGCACCACCCAACCAACATAGCTCACTTTTTGATACCCTTTCCAAACACGTTATTAAATCCTAAATTCTAATATCTAAATCCTAAACAAATCCAAATGACCAAATGTTCAAATTCTCAAAACAAATGTTTTGGTCATTTGGTAATTTGAATCTTGACTGTCGTCAGACAAGTTTCGATCTTGTTTAGGATTTAGGATTTAGTGCTTAGTGCTTTTATTTGTATTATATACCGAACCGTAACCAATTTGTTGCAAAATCTCATCTTCGGTATCGTGCATTTTCTGGGCGCCGCTCTGTGTGGAGTCGTCGAATCCGAGGTTGTGCAGCAGGCCGTGCGTTATGTAAAGTGCCAGTTCTGCTTCGCTTGAGTGGCCTCGCAAATTTGCCTGCTCTACGGCCATTTCGCCGTTGACAACCAGCTCGAATAATTTGCTCGACGGGGGCCCCTCGTCGTCGGATAAGTCGAAACTCAAACAGTCACAGGTGGATTTACGATTCAAAAACTGAGTGTTTACTTTCCGAATTTTGGCGTCGTCAACTATTGCAATACTAATCTCGCATCTCGTATCTCGTAACTCGTGTCTCGTAAAACGATTGCAGATGGTTTTGACCAGTTTTCTAAGCTTAGGCAGACAAACATTTATGCCTTTAAAGTCTTTGGCGATTTGGACGACAATATCTTGCTTTTGTTTAGCTGAGGCCATAATCGTTAATTGTTTTTTTGCTTGGATTGTTCAGGCCCAGATTGGGCGTCGGGGGGCATATCCGGTGCTTTTGGATATGCGATTCGGCCGTGATAGTGTGCCGCAAGAGTTTTTGATATACTGGTCTCTATCTGACTCAGTTCCCGCAGAGACAGGTCGCATTCATCGAATTGGCCGTCCTGCAGACGTTTCATAGCCATGTTGTGCACAACTGCTTCTATTTTCGTTGCTGTTACTTCAGGCAGGCTTCTAACGGCACCTTCTACGGTGTCGGCCAACATTACAATCGCGGCTTCTTTTGTCAGCGGTTTTGGGCCGGGATATCTGAATTCGCTTTCAGAAAGCACATCAACAGTTTTTTTCTTTGAGTTCTTAGTGTTGCGTTTTTGGGCCTCACTGTAAAAATGCTCGATTAGTGTGGTGCCGTGGTGTGTTTCAATAAATTGCCGAAGCACATTGGGCAAGCTGTATTCCTTGGCCATTTCTATTCCGTCTTTAACGTGGCCTACGATAATCAAATGACTCATTGTAGGCGAGAGCTCTTTATGCCGGCTCGCCGAGCCGACTTCGTTTTCGATAAAGTAGCCGGCCTTATTGATTTTTCCGACATCGTGGTAGTAAGCCCCGACCCTGCACAAAAGGCCGTTGCGGCCGATTGCCTCGGCAGCGGCCTCGGCAATAGAACCTATTAACAGACTATGGCTGAATGTGCCCGGTGCTTCCATCGCGAGTCTTTTTAGCAACGCTTGATTCGCATCACTATAGTCCAGAAGAGTCATACTTGTCGCTATTCGGAAGACCTTTTCGATAAGCGGAAGCAGACTTTGAATGAGCACGCCAACCGAGATTGTGGCCAGTGCGTGAAGGCCGGCGCTCTTAAAGACATCAGCCTTTTCTGCCAAGAAGCCCAAAGCCAGCGCTGTCGTGAACACCATTACTGCTGCCAGGGTGCTGACCTTGAGCAGTTTCATTCTTGTACGGATTTCCTTCAAGGAAAAACAGCAGGTAATAGCACCGGCAGCCATTGTCAAAAACAGGTTGATATTCGTCATTGGTCCTGCGGCGAAACAGGCGAAGAGACAATAAAATATACTCATGCCTATTGCGAAACGCTGGTCATAAGCGATTGTCATAATGATGGCTGCTATGACGGCGGTTCCGGTGGCCCAATAGACGGGATTGGTAAACAATTCTCCAAGCTTGATTGCAGCCAGCAACAAGAGAAACAATCCGACCAGTGCCAGGGCCCTGGCGTGGTTTTTTATTATTCGTTGTTGGTAGTGATGGATATAGAAAGCCGCAGCAAGACAAATTAGCACCACTATTACGGTTGTTAGTATCAGGTCAACAAGATAAGAGTCTTGTTGGATCAGTTCGAAAGTCAAGATAGGGACACACAGGACGACGAAAACCAACCATAACAGCAGTGAAATTAAACGGTCGGCGTTGGCGAGCCGGCTTATCTGCGAAAAGCGCTCGGCAGATATGTTCTTGCGAACCTGGCTTCGTCGTGGACTTACTTTCTTCAAAAATCGCATCTATTTATCCTGCATAAAACAGTTATTCGTGAATAGTAAATATTATCTGGTACAAAGCAGCATACCAACAACTAATCGGCTTTTGCCTTCTTTTTGTAAGCTTGCACAATATTCTGAACCAATCGATGCCGTACTATATCTCTCTGGGTTAATGCTGTGTAACCTATTCCTTTGATTCGCCGCAGCGTTTCAATTGCTTCGACCATTCCGCTTTTCTGGCCTGTCTCCAGGTCAATTTGCGTTATGTCGCCTGTTATTATCATTTTGGAGCCGTGGCCCAATCTTGTCAAGACCATTAACATCTGCAGAGGCGAAGTGTTTTGGGCTTCGTCACAGATGATAATAGCTTCGTTTAACGTTCGGCCGCGCATAAAAGCAAGTGGAATGATCTCGATGATATCCAGTTCTATAAACTTCTTCATCTGCGTGAAATCCATCATATCTTCGAGGGCATCAAACAGAGGGCGAAGATATGGATTTACCTTTGCCTGCACATCGCCCGGCAAAAAGCCGAGTTTTTCACCTGCCTCTACAGCCGGGCGCGCAAGGACGATTCTCCTGATTTGCTTTTTCTTTAGCATTGAGACCGCAATTGCGACGGCTAAGTATGTTTTGCCGGTTCCCGCAGGGCCTATACAAAAGGTAAGGTCATTGGCCAGCATCGTTTCGACGTACTTTAACTGTCCCTTGGTGGACGGTTCAATAACCTTTTTGCGCGAATAGACGGTAATAGCCTTACCGGTCTCGAGAGTTTCGTGCGAATCGCCCTGGGCTATGAAAGCGGTTACATCTGCAGCGGTGAGCGAGCGGCGTCTGAGCAGGTGTTTTTGCATTCTGTCGATGGTCTCAGCGGCCTTATTTACATCTTTTTCTTTGCCGGTGATTATTAAATTGCCCTGGCGGGCGGTAATTTGCACGCCGAGGGACCGGCGCAAAAGCCGAAGGTAACTGTCGGCAGGGCCAAACAATTCAAGCTGTTTGTCGGTTGAATCTAATTGTATGGTAACTTCCATCGTATGATCGCAAAATATTTTTGTATTCTTAAAAAGTGCCTAAAACGAAAAGTGCCTAAAGTGTAAAGTGACTAAAGTAAGAAATTCAAAGATTCTTATAACTTTAGCTCACTTTAGTTCACTTATAACTTTAGCTCACTTTAGTTCACTTATAACTTTAGCTCACTTAGTTCACTCCAAACTTTAGCTCACTTTGTAAAGATAAAGAACAAATAGGCAAACGGTGCCGCTACCAGAAGCGAATCAATAATGTCCAGTATTCCGCCGAAGCCCGGCACATTGTTTGCCGAATCTTTTTGCTCAGCGTCTCGCTTCATCATAGACTCGACCAAATCGCCGATCTGGCCGATAAAGGCAAAACAGAAGCCAAAGATTATTGCCAGCCACCAATCCATTATATCACAACTTGTGGCCAAACCAATAGCAACTATCATTGCGGCTGCGACGGCGCCGGCCATACCCTCCCAGGTCTTTGAGGGGCTGATTTTAGGCGAAAATTTGTGCTTGCCAAACAGAGTTCCGATTGCGTAAGCTCCTATATCGGCGGACTTTACGACAAAAACAAACATAAGCAGCGGCCAGGGGCCAAACTCGATGCGGATAGCTACACAGAAGCTGCTTAAAAGTCCCAGATACAAAATCGAAAAATAATTTGCTCCGCAATTGGCTAACACCGCTGAGGCCCCATAGCTTATATATTGGCATAGAAGCAGTGCTAACAGCACAAAGGCCGAGAGGAAAATTAGATAGATTTCCGGCGGAATTTCTATAAGCTGCTGCCAATACCAACAAGTGGCGAATAAAATCGAGGCAACGATTGAAACAGGGACAAAAATCTTCAGGTTTTTTGCCGCCGCGAGTTTCGACAATTCGAGTTGAGATGGGATTGCCAATAAGCCGATAAGGACGCAAAAAACTGTCGCCTGCACGGGTCTATCATCGGCTGCTGAAGCTGTGAGCGAGCCATCCAGCCAGCCATCAAAAATGACAACAGCCGTAAAGAGCACCGTCATCAATGTTCCAAAAAGCAACCGGTATCTCAGCATAATTTCTTATATTTTGCCAGGGCGTTTATGCGTAAATGAGGATGCCGGGATGTCAGGACATCAGGTTGCAGGATACCAGTGCTCTATCACGTATGATTTGAGGGATGGTCATGCTGAGCCGAAGGCGAAGCATCTGGCTTTCGAAAAGAAATCGAGCTTTCGTTGCCCAGATTCTTCGCGGAGTTTATCCTTGAGCACAGCGAAGGGCTCAGAATGACATCCATCATTTCGCCTGTGACGGAACGCTAGGACATCAGGTTCTCGGGAGCAGTTACGATTAACCTGATAGCCTGGTGCCCACTACCTGATAATCTGGTATCCTGATACCTTG
Organism: Phycisphaerae bacterium; assembly: GCA_030619925.1. Lineage (GTDB taxonomy): Bacteria > Planctomycetota > Phycisphaerae > Sedimentisphaerales > Anaerobacaceae > JAUXAL01. The sequence goes on from JAUXAL010000074.1 coordinate 10,769, forward strand.
ATAGCGATTCACTCATCTACTCATCTACTCATCAGCTTATTTGATAGTTCCGAAACGTCGGTTTCGTCCTGCGTAGGCCAGTATTGCTTTTTCGAGGGCTGCTTTCTTGAAATCCGGCCATAGGGTTTTTGTAACGTAAAATTCACTGTATGAAATTTGCCAGAGCAGAAAGTTGCTGATTCTCGTTTCGTTTGCCGTGCGTATCAAAAGGTCCGGCTCGGCAAGCCCGGCCGTGTATAGACGTTGGCTTATACACTGTTCATCGATATCTTTTAGGCCCAGTTTCCCCTTTTTGTATTCTTGCGCGATTTTTTGGGTCGCATCAACAATTTCCGCTCTGCCGCTATAGTTTAGCGCCAAGGCAAGTATCATGCCGGTATTGGCGCAGGTCTTCTCTATGGTTTTTGTAAGTTCTTTTTGTACCGCTCCAGGCAGTCCGCCTAATCGGCCGAGATGAATCAGCCTTACGTTGTTTTTCATCAGGGTGGGACGAATCTCGATAAGATATTGGGTATATAGGTGCATAAGCGCATTGACTTCGGCTTTCGGTCTCTTCCAGTTTTCTATGCTGAACGAATATAAAGTCAGAGATTCGATACCAAAATCGACACAGCGTAAAGCTATAGTTTCGACTGTTTTTCCACCCTGGTGATGTCCCTTAACTCGCGGCAGACCTTTTTTTTGTGCCCACCGGCCGTTGCCGTCCATAATGATGGCGATATGGCGTGGCATCTGCTCGGTCGTTAGCCCGAGGTGTTTGGCGGTTTTCTCAAGTTTTTCTTCGAAGCTTTCCACAGCATATAACCGATAGCGTATAACATTTAGTTTTCCTTTTTCCTATACGCTAAACGCTAAGCCCTATTATCTGAATATTGTCTGACTTCGTTTTGGTCCGACGCCAATGATTGTGATTGGTTTTTTGACCGTTTCCTCGATTCGGCAAATATAGTTTTGGGCGTTTACAGGCAAATCGTGAAAATCGTTTACTTCGGTTATCTCCTCATCCCAGCCTGGGACGGTCTCGTAAATGGGACTGGCCTGTGAGAGTCTGTCCGTGTTTGCCGGGAAAAAGGTTTTCTCTTCTCCGTTGATTTTGTATGCCCTGCAAATCTTTATCTCTTTCAGGCCGGAGAGCGTGTCGAGGTGCATCAATGCCGCCGAATCGACGGCGCCAATGGTTACGGCGTAGGATACGGCTACGGCATCGAACCAGCCGCACCGGCGAGGTCGTCCGGTAGTGGTGCCGTATTCGTTGCCCTTGTCGCGAATGTATTGGCCTGTTTCATTGTCCTGCTCGGTGGGGAAAGGGCCGGCGCCGACCCTTGTTGTGTAGGCCTTGGCGACCCCGATGAGCTTGTCAACCAGTTTGGCCGGCACACCGCAACCGGCCGGCATACCGAGTGAGCTTGAGTTCGAGCTGGTCACAAATGGGAAAGTGCCGTGGTCCAAATCCAGCAGCGAGCCCTGGGCGCCTTCGAAAAGGATTGATTTGCCCTCTGCAATTGATTTGTGCAGAAATTCGGTCGTGTCAGTTATAAAGGGCAGGAACTTGTCGGCGTAAGACTTACACTTTTTGAGGATTTTATCAGCACGTATCGGCTCGGCGTCATAAAGAGCCGCAAAGATTTTGTTTTTGTATTCGACAATGGTTTGGAGTTTGGCTTTGAGCTTTTTGAGGTCTCTTAAATCGCCCATACGGACGGTGTAGCTTCTGCCGACCTTATCTGCATAACAGGGGCCGATGCCTCGAACGGTTGTGCCGAGCTTGTTTTTGCCGAGGGATTCTTCGCGTAACTGGTCTTCTTTTTTGTGATAATCCAGAACGACATGGGCATTTTCACTTATAAGGAGCCGGTCATTTAGCGAAATATTTTTTTGAGCAAGTTTCTCAATTCCTTCCGTCAAGACATCCGGGTCAACAACCACACCATTTGCGATTACACAAATGACGTTTGGTCGAATTGAACCGCTGGGCAGCAGGTGCAAAGCGAACCTGTCGTCACCTACGATAACGGTGTGGCCGGCATTTGCACCGCCGCTGTATCGTACAACGATATCGCTTTGCTCGGCGAGGATATCGACAATCTTGCCTTTGCCTTCGTCGCCCCACTGTAATCCGACAACGCAAAGATTCATTTGTGTCCGTTCCTTAAAGTAGCGCGTAAATCATAAATGCACAACGCATAAATTGCTTGTGCTCTTTTGCTCTTATGTTCAACTAATTTTTGCCACCAGATGATCCAAAATGGCCGCCAAATTATCGTATGTTCTTTCATTTAGCTTGCGCCTGGCTTCTTTGCCGTCTTTGTCCTTATATGTTATCACAAAAAAGCCTTTCTTCTCGAAGTATGTTTTATTTATTTGTTGTATGGAATCATAAGAAATTCTTTCTTTGCTGCTGATTATAAGCTCATTTTCGTCGGCGACAATTTTCCTATTTTTCACTGCGAACAGATACGCACCTAAAAGCACCGCGCCGGCAATAAAAAATGGTGGTGACTTTCGATTAAAATTCATTGTGGAGGTAGGTGTGCCGTCATTATCAAGGACATGCTCTTTATAGAAGTTATAGCGCCATGACCACTTATATTTACTCAGATAGCCGTCGTATGCAAAAATAATTGCCACAGCAACGCAAACAACAATATAGATTTTAAGATTGGTTTTTTTAAACTTACTTATTGGGGCTTCGATAGCCATTTAGGGTCCTTCGTGGAATCTATATTAAACGTTTTTGTGCAATTATCTCGGTTAAAGGCTGGGCAAAGTTCGGGATTATTTTTTCAGTCATTAACTCCTGGGATAGTCGGCATTGATATTCAAAAGATTTTAGCGGGTCAAATTTCTTAGTGGTTGTGGGATACTGACGGATTGTGAAAGACAGACTTATCGCCTCATTTGTAACGTGTCCTTTTTTCCCGGGCTCGTAAACGCTTGTTTTTGACTCTATGCTTATTCTGGCCTGAGTACGGCAATCGTTGGATAATGCCACCACCACCGCAGGGGAAAAGCCGATAGCTCTGGCGCCGGGCAAATCCAAAAGACAGTTAAAGGCGCTTGAGCCGAACAGTGCCTCGGAGATAATCTCGTCGTGACTGCCTGCATAATCAAAATCCAGAGCGACGGTAACATCCAGTGAGTCAATATCGAGATGATTTACGCTGAGCATATAAGGGACAAGCTCGAGCACCAGTCTGTCCTGGCAATAAGCCATTTCAAAGTCTGATGGGTTGACAACTCCGGAGCCGATACGGTCTATTTCGAGGCTAATCCAGCGGTATTGGCCGAGGTTGCGGTCTTCTTCCAGGCAGTACTCGTTACTCTCGCGTCGGTAGAATCGGCCCATAGAAGGGAATTGCTTTTGTATCCGCTCGAAAAAGGCCAGGACGGTGTCGCGCTGCGTCGGCAGGTCTAACTCGGTATTGATATACATATCGAGATAAAAGTCATCACAAAGAGAACTGTAACTATTTAAAGTCGTCATAGAAAGCCCTCCAAAAGCAGGCTCTGGGAACGTGCCCCCGTCGCCTTATTAAAAACACTCAAGCTTCAAATGCCGTGTAGCCGGCCGGGTAGTCATTATACGTTTAAATACTCAGCTTTCCAGATATTTTCTGTTAAATCCTGTAGTTCTTTGTCGTAGTTTTTCAGCACCTCAAAATACTCATCGGATTCCAATGCTTCTTTAGCGTTTTCGTCTTCAGGTTTTGCATCTTTCGGCAAAACTGAATTTCTGAAAATCTCGTAATGGTATCTTTTCACCTGCACCTGTTGCAAATCTTCTGAATCGTCATTGACTATATTCTGGTAGACGTAATCGTCGATTCTTTTGGCCAGCATCTTTCTGAGGTGTTTGTGTTTCACCATCTTTCTTAGTGTCGAGGATATGACTTCCGGTCTCATTCTCGACTCCCTTCTTTCATATCGTGACTATCGATAAGATGATTTACCCCAAAAACACTTCGGCTGGACAATGATTATCTCACAAATTCAGGCGTTTTGCAAGAAATAAAATAACGCAAAACGGGCCAAAAATACCAATAAAAAGGCAAAAATTCGAGCTTTTTGGTACTGAAAACCTTACCCGGGTTTTGCAAGGCCTGCGGTGCAGACCTGCAATGCCGAGACAGGCGATGGTTACTCCAAATCCGTACCGGGTAACTTTAGCTCTGTAACTATCGCTCCGATAGTTGACAGAATTGCAAAAATAAATATCCGCCACACGCAGCTCGCCGCAATCCCGCTATTACGGCTTAGTATCACCGAAGCAGCCGTATAAAGCACTCCAACCACAGCACCGCAGCCGGCAGCGGCAACAATGCGTTTCCACAATGGTGCACTGCCGCAGCCCAAAGTTACCGCTGCGCCGCAAACCAGCGGCACAATTACTGCTACTGCAAGCCACCAAATATCTCTTAGGCCCGGCAGTTCGCCAAAATTCCTAAGGTAAGCGAAATCCACAAGCCCGAATATCCCTGCTGCGCCAACTGCACACAAACCGGCGTGCCAATATCGTTCACTTCTCGATGCTCGCAGCTCAGCTCGCTTTCGCATTCGACGCCGTATCGTCAACGGCCAGTTATAGAACAAACAAAATACCCAGTGCTCCAGCAGTGCGCCCCGTTCGCCGAACACCGGAACAATATGGACAGCTTCGGTTGACCAGTGAGCGGCCATAAACCGCGCCAACGCAGGATAGTGATACGTCATCTGAATCGGAAAAGCCAGATAACCGACATACTTGAAAAATCCTAAGAACACTGCAATATTGTAGTCCTTGAAATTCCGTTCCCTGATGACGAGATATAGCACGTAAAGCCCCCGAACCAGTGAACCCGGCGAGATCGGCACCACTTGAAACAACGCGATAATACCAAGACCAATGCCCCAGGCCTGCACCCTTGGCATTTCCGGATGCAGCAAAACATAAATAATTGCCACCGCCACAGAAACAACCTGCGTTACCGGCAAAGTGCAAATGTGCACCGCCAGATTCTTTAGATACTTCTGAATAAACGGCTCGCTGACTTGCGAAAGGATAATTTCCGCATCCTCATCGCTGAGCATATGTTTTTTTTGTCCCTCGGCCATCATCTCACGAAGCCACTGCTCTCGCAGCCCCGCATTAAAATACAGCCGAACCGGACGAACAATAAAATAGGCCAAACGTTCCTTTGCATACTCCCAATCCGTCAAAAATCTGTGCAGCCCAGCAGGCAGAATTGACAGCGGCAGGTGACCTAAAAACCGCCAAACCCCGCACCGCGGGGTTAGATCAAGGCCTGCTTCGCAGGCCCCGTCCGCTATCTTAAGCGCTCGCTCATCGCTAAAGCGTCCGGCCCTGTACCAAACGATAACCTTTTCAGCAATCCTGCCTCCAACCGCCCGCCGAAAGTAGTCCCAACTCGTCAGCATTGTCACGTAGTGCTTGCGCCAGTCCGCTCGCCCCCAGATTCGGCGAATAAACTTACCCAAAAACGGTATCACACCAATCACAAAGAATATCAGCGTCAAAACCCTGCTGCTCCGCAGCTTTCGCTCGTGCTCCTCGTCGACCAGATTCCGTACCCGCCAGCCGGTCACCGCACTGCCCAACATTGTTGACCACAGCTTTCGGCTGTAAAAAAGCCGGATGTGATTGTGCGTAATATCCGGAACCGAGTCCCGATAGACCTGCTCAGTGGTTTTGAGCTCCTCCAGCATCTTTGCGCTATCGGCAAACTCATCACTGTGTGTTTGCATAAAGGCCTCGAGCCTGGCGACGTCGCCCCGGTCAAACTGTACGAGGGAGCCGCGCATGAGCCCTTTGGCAATAAGCTTGAAATCGCCCGGACTCATCGGCAGCAACGGCAGCAGTGCAAGCCCCGCCCGGAAATCAACCGCCACCAACCCGCCGAAGGCGGGTATGATCATGGCCGGCGTTGCCGGCCCGTCCTCAGTCCCTTGGCGTTTGAGGGCGTTCGGCTGACTCTTGCATGTTGACCACTCATACTGCCTGGCAAACTCATGCCCTCCCATATCGTACAGAAGCTCGACAAATTCACTCATAAACTCGCGCTTCGCCCGATACTCCGGCGAGCCAAGCCGCTGCTCATCAACCGCCTTACCGCGACGCCACCGCTTCATCAAATCCAGCCGGTCGTCAACCTCCAGCCGCCACGTGCGCCCATCAATCCACTCACTCAGCTCCCCGCAGCTGCCCAGCTTGTCGTCCACAAATGTTGCATAAATATCCGCGACCGTACTTTCATCGCCGAATCGAATCTTTGCGCCTCGCCGGATAAATTTCTGCCAGAGGGCGCCGGCCTTCGCCGCTGCCGGGTTCACCTGAAGCTGGAACGGCCCCTGAAAGCCAATCCAATACAGCACATTACGAAACAGCCGAGAGAAGCTCGATGGCGGGATAAGAATCTTCATCGCGTATGCTCGGCCAACCTCAAGCCTCTCTATCGACCCATCATCACTGTCGATGCCGAGCACCTTTACGCGGTACACCTGCCCGGCAAAGCCACCTCCTACAAACTTATCAACGACCAAGCGCACCCTCGCCCTGCTTGCCTTGCCCACACTGCTGGCCTCATAGGTAAGCTCAGTGCCGGCGTCATACTGGCTGATTCGCATCGGCCGATACAGCCCTGCAGCGCGAAATCCGGCCTCAAGTTTCTTACAAATCTCAGTGGAATACTCTTTCGGCATTTTTGCTTTCTAACCTGTCAAAACAGCATACTACTATTTCACAGTTGAATCGATGACTTGTCATTCCTGCGAAAGCAGGAATCCAGGAATGTTAATGATATACTATGATTGTACATTACTAATAGATCCAACTTTGACAGACCACTACCCGATAATCCACAACCTGACACAAAACACCAAAACCACCGCCGCATACACGCTTGCCATTAAATCGTCTGCGAGGACTCCCCAGCCTTTGGGAAGTTTTTCGAGTTTGCGGATTGGCCAGGGCTTGGCAATATCGAACAGCCGAAACAGCCCAAAGCCGAGCACTGTGATGACCCGGATTTGTCCCGGCGAGGCCGAACCTACGGTCAAAAACGCAATGGCCAAAAACGTAAGTGCCTGGCCGGCAACTTCATCGGCGACAACTTCACGGGGGTCGGTTTTACCCGTCGCCGCAATCACAGCGGGGGCGAATTTTATACAGATAGCACAACCACCCAAAGCCAGAACTGCCATTACGAATGATATTAACAGGGCTGATGCGCCCAAGTGGCACATCAGGGCAAAGATTATCGTCGGCGGCAGCGAGCCCCACGTCCCCGGAGCAACCGGCAGCCGGCCAAGACCAAAACACGATGCAAGCAGTCTCTTCATATTTGCCGAAGGTTAACTCAGTGGCCATGTTAAGTCAAAGACTATTAACGGATTTCCGTTGGTGCTCAAAAAAGTAACCACAGATTCCCGCCTACGCGGGCACAAGTTTCACAGACGCCGTCCCGAGCCCGTTCGGCTACGCTCAGGGTAAACTGCGCCGAGGGATCTATTGAAATTGACCACTAAGACACAAAGAGAGTCTAACCACGAATACTCACGAATTTGACACAGATTAAAATGTAAAACACTATTACCGCTGAGGACACAGAGAGATAATCAGTTACCATGTAGGGTGCGATCGATTCAAGAATCACAATTTTTATAACCTTTCAACATAGTAATATGGCATACGTAAAGCGCGTACGCGCTTTACGTATGAGCTTTTTTCTTGAGATTGATTATTAAAATGCAAATTGGAGATTGCTTCATCGAAGGAATTAAAGGTGTCCACCTGTCCCATAGGGGTTACTTTTTTGTGATTATTTCTCTGGGCTCTCTGTGGCGGATTGTCCCCATTAGAGATATATGGGGACAGGCGGCGGATATCATTAAAATAAACCCCCTGCGGTGCAGGGTAATAAGGAAATAAATGAACCCCCTGTGGTACAGGGTAATAAGGAAATAAATGAACCCCCTGCGGTGCAGGGTAATAAGGAAATAAATGAACCCCCTGCGGTGCAGGGTAATAAGGAAATAAATGAACCCCCTGCAGTGCAGGGGGCTAACATTTTTATTCTTCGTGTCGCTGGACGTATTTGATTTTCATTTCTAATTCATGCTGATGATAACAATATCTTTTATCAAAACCTTTTGTCCATACTTTGTTTCCGAATCCATACTTTCGTAATGCTTTTGTCGCTGCCTTTTTGAATCGTCCCACTGAATACCCGCACCTCTTGCCTATGCTTTCAACAACAATATGTACATGATTACTATATACTGCTATCGCATAAACTTTTTGACCAATTTCTTCAGCTTCTTTGAGAATTGCGTTTTTAACTGTGTTGCGAAGATTTTTAGGAATCTTTACTTTATCGTGCTTGAGTAATTCTTTGTTGGATTTTTCCAGTTCAGGATTTGCTTCTAAGGTAGTTGCATTTTTAACGTAACCTTTTCTATCCCCTTGTAACCATGTCCCGTAAGTGGTCCAGGTCGCCATGAAACCAATCATGCTTGCCATATAATTTTAAGTTTAATTGTTAGCCCCTTGCACTGCAAGGGGTTTTTATGCCACCTTTGGGTGGGGCTTTTGGAAAAATGGCATTTGACAAACCAGCACCAAAGTGGATACTATTGTTTTTTCAGAACTATTATATTCCCCGATGACGCTATGGGTGGTTAGTGTGAGCAAAGAGTTTAAGCACAATGTTATCGCAATCGTTTATGATTTTGATGGAACGCTGACTCCCCAGCCAATGCAGGAATACACCGTTTTGCCGGAAATCGGCATCAAGGACGGAAAGGAGTTTTGGAAGCAGGTAAACCAGGAGTCTGCGCAAACGAATGGGGAAGCAATCGTAGCCTATATGCGTTTGATGCTTGAAAAATCCAAATCCAGACATTTTCCAGTTACTGCTCCGATGCTAAAAGAATTGGCGAAAAAGATCAATTATTTCCCGGGTGTTCAGACTTATTTTAAGCGAATAAATGACTATATTAAAAAGCAGTTTGGTCGCGGTATAGAAGTTAGGCATTATGTGATTTCGGCGGGCTTAAAGGAGATAATCTCAGGAACGAGTATAGCTAGGTATTTTTATAAAGTATTTGCTTCAGAATATTATTACAACGAGTATGGAGCAGCAACTTTCCCAAATGTAGTAGTGAATGACACACTAAAAACTCAGTTCATTTTCAGAATTAATAAAGGGAAAGAGAACTTGAATGAAAACATTAATCTTCATATGCCTATGCATCTGCGGCCCATACCTTTTCAGAATATCCTCTATATTGGCGATGGGCTGACAGATGTTCCCTGTATGACG
>JAUXAL010000113.1 GCA_030619925.1 Phycisphaerae bacterium
ACACTTGGTGAAAACAAACCCAATTCAAACCCAATCAAAGCCAATTTGCCAGAGAGTAAAATTGATGCAAAGTGTGTATTTACAAAGGATTATGAAGAAAAATGCGGATAGGGGCTATGAAAAAACAAACCCAATTCAAACCCAATTCAAAGCCAATCAAAGCCAATTTTAGAAAGAATGAATGTAAACTTTTGTGCTACAGGGTATTATGAGAGTAAACCCGCCATTCGCGTGGCGGGTAAACCCACATTCGCAGTAATATAGTGTATCGATGGTCGTAGGAATATTGTGAAGCGATGTATATGGGAAATTCCGATAGAAATTATATAGAGTCTCTCGATTGAAAAGAAAAGCTAATATGAATCGCCGGGATTTTTTGAAAAAAAGTGGTATGGTTCTCGGGGCGACGTCGCTGGCGGATTTAGTGTTGCCAAAGAGTCTCTATAGCCGGGAAAGCAGACCGAAAGAAAAGCCAGCCCGCCGTGGGTTGGGCGGGCCAGATGTTCTATTTATTGCTATCGAAGATATTGCCCCTTTGATGGGCTGTTATGGACATCCGATAGTCAAAACTCCGAACATCGATGCGTTGGCAAAACGAGGAGTATTATTCAACAATGCCTATTGTCAAGTTGCAGTCTGCAATCCCTCGCGGGCCTGCGTATCGACAGGATTGCGGCCTGAAACAACCGGAGTTTTTCACAACAGCATCGACTGGAGGCGAAGGATACCTAAAGGCATGTCGGCGCTGCCCGAGTTCTTTCGGGACAATGGATACGAAACGATTACTTGCGGCAAGATTCATCACGGTCCACGTTATTTCACGGATTCTTCCGAGCAAGCACAAAAGCGGGAAGACCGCATGTGGCATAAGAAGCTGCGTGCAAGAAGCAGGGGTTATGCCAGCCCGGCTATTACTCCCAAGGCCGAACGGCCGGCGTGGTTAAAGCCAGATGATTATATTGCCCGCAGTTTAAATTGGGGACCTACCAGGTTAAAGGATGCGGAACAGAGAGATGGGGCAATCGCGCAGTCAGTGGCGGAAGAACTTATGGCAAAGAGGGATAAGCCGCTTTATATGGCCGTCGGCTTCCACGCCCCTCATTATAGTTTGAGAGCGCCTGACAAGTATTTCAATATGTATCCGCCGGATAAAATTATTCTTCCAAAAAACCTTGAAAATGACCTCGCCGATGTACCTCACGAGTATTCTGCCTCCAATACAACAGATGATAAGTGGCTAAACGAAGATGAAAAGCGGCAGGTGATTGCTGCTTACTATGCTTGCATCTCCTATATTGATACCTGTGTCGGCATCTTGATGAGCGCATTGAAGCAAGCGGGTCGCCAGAACAATACCATCGTCTGTCTTTGGGGTGACCATGGCATGCATCTGGGTGAACACTTCCTGTGGCGAAAGTACACTTTGTTCGAAAATGCAGCGCGTGTTCCTTTCATAATAGCCGCTCCTGGTGTAGCAAAATCTGGCCCGCCCAACCCACGGCGGGCTGGGGCTGTATGCTACCGTCCGGTGGAGTTGATAGATATTTATCCAACGCTTGTAGATTTGTGCGGGCTAAGAATTCCGAAAGGCCTGGAAGGAATCAGTATGAGGCCCTTATTGGAGGTTCCCGGACGCACGTGGAAGAAAGCAGCATTTACCAGTCAAAACGCAAAGAACAGAAGTCTCCGCACTCAAAAGTGGCGTTACACTGAATGGGGAAGCCCTGAAAATGCCGAGCTTTACGACCATGAAAACGATCCTGGCGAATTTACTAATCTTGCTAAGGACCCAAAGCATACCGACACCGTGGCTAAGTTACACAAGCTTTTACATGCAGGCTGGAAAGCAGCTCTACCGGTATAACACGTTTAAATGATCAATGAGCGGATTTCCTCCAGGTGTGAGTCTGATGGTGTTTTTTCCCTTCTGGAGCACGATGGCTTTTCTATCCCAGGCCCACGTGGATTCGCCGCCCGTGGTCCATAAGACAATATTGCCCACATCTTTCCCATTGACCGTCACGCTGGAGGGATATTTGCCCTGCTCGGTGGCGTAGCGTATCTCCAGGATATAGGTCCCTGCTTCAGGCGCATTAAATTTCCATTCCACCCAGCTGTCATCTGCCGCACCACTGAAATCGAGGTATCCCGTCCCCGTGAATCCACTGCTTTTCGTCGCCTTTCGAGTCCCTTTGGAGACGGCCGTCTCTGCCTCCAATACGGTGCCACCTGGTGTGGGAGACATTGACGATAAGCTTGCAGTGCCACCAGCGATTTTGATATCGTTCAACACTTCTTTTGTCAAGTCCCGCCAATCGCAGTAACCTACACGGTTCGTCCATAAAGGGTTCTTGTATTGGCCAAGTGCGGTAGAGGCGTAAAGGCGCCAGTACTGCGCCGCCTTGGTCAGTTCCTGGATGGCGGCATTGCGCTGCCTTGGTTTTTCGGTTTTGCGAAACAGCGCGAGCTCTGTGGCACCGCGTATCTTATGCGCGTAGTATTTACCCATATAGGCCATTGCCCTGATGTCCCCAAGTGTCAACCGAAGCTCTTTGTCGTCTCCGTGGGCCAGCCCGTCCAGAATCTGCAGAGCCTTGTCGGCATGACGGTGGATTTGGCTGGATACATCGATCGGTGTGGTGCCCGAAGCCTCTTGTCCGGCGGCAAGACCATCCACGTAGTCAGGAATGGAAACATAGTCTGTTCCTCGGTGGGGCGGCAGAGAGATAAAGCGGTTGACATCGTGAAAGCCGGTTGGTGTTTGAGCCGGGCCGGGACGGCTCTTGCAGGCCTCGATGTACCATTGAAAATCCAGCGCCCCCCAATGAAAACCAGTGGTCTTGGGGTAGACCATAGATGCCTCCTGCCAGGCAGTGAATAAATCCGGGCCGGAAACACCAGGATACCGCTGCTGGATTATTTTGACAAAACGCTCGTTACCGAGACTCGGGTCATATCCGAGACGGCCCCATATCATCCAATGGTACCAATGCTTTACGATTTCAATTTGCCGTGGACTCTCAGGCTCGGTGCTTAGGAACTCACGTCCCCAGATATACTGGTCTGAGCCTAAATAGAATCCCCTGGAGACATTATGAGGGATGTTCTGAATGAACTCGCGGACGAAATCCGGCCCGCCCCAGCGGAAGTGGTACACGTCATCGTTTCGCAACGTCCAGATCGTTTTAAGATTGCCTATGTCCTCGACAAAATCAGGGTGATAAGGCTGTGTTGTCGAACTGTAAACGTGCGCTTTGGCGTATTTGAAGCTGAAGATAAACTCGATATCCTCGTGATCGATCAAGGGCGCGAACCTTTGGGCTATGTCCTTGGCGCCGGTCTGATGCTGGCGGTGGATAAGGACAAATTTGCGTCCTGGCTGCTCTTTCGCGGCATCGAGTACGCCCTGGGCATAGGCCTTGAATGCCCAGTCCTCCTTTTGTTTTAAGCTGGCGCCTCGCATGTTTTCCCCTGTGGTCAGGCCAATACCCGCCAAATCCGGATACGTCAGGAACATCTGTTTCACGCTCTGGCGGAAATAGTCAATGGTGGTCTGGTTGTTGATATCGTCGGTGATGCCGTATTTCCCGTAAGTACCATTGACAAAGATATTCCAGGTGACCACGTAGAAATCAACGTTGCGGTCCTTGGCGTAGCGCATCACCTTACGCCAGAAGTCGATCTTCTCTTCAATGGTCATCTTCTTTAATATCTCAAGGTTGTTCAAAATCTCAGGACTGGCGAATCCTGTTCCGTTACCCGGATAGTATTCGTCCCATTGGACTGTTGACCTTTTCACGTCATCCAATGCCACATCGCCGTAGTCCGGAACCTTCACCATGGAAGGGAAAGGGTGGAGGCTCCACAGGGAAATGAAGTTGTATCGGTACCGTGCCAAATTATCGATGTATTCTTTCCAAAAGTCAAAGCTCCACATCTGGTCAATGTTCTTCTGTGCGGCATCACAGGCATCGGTATAGCTGGGCGTGCGGGCGTCCAGGGGAATGTTGAATTTAGTACCGCGCATGGCCATGTAAGGATTGTGGTCGACGTCTTTGATGCCTCCGAGGCCGTCCAATCGGATGATTTCAGCTAATTCCAGTCCGCCGTACATGACACCGGCTGTGTCGGCGCCGACAGTCCAGTAGGTGGTTCGCCCCGCCTTGGAGGTGGTGCGTATACTATAGCCTTCGCTTCTTAATGTCCCCGGAGGGCTTGCTCCTTCCGATTGCATCTTACGGGTGATATCCGTGTTTGAGCGCAAAGAAAGAACGATGCGCACACCATTGGTAACCCGGCCCAGTTGTGTCAGACGGGACTGTCTTACACTATGTCCTTTTGTTCGCAACGCCGTTTGAATGTCTTTGGAAGCAAAGACGGACTGAGGGCTCTTGTCATCGATCAAAACGGTAACCGATGCAGCCTGCAGGTCAGAGAGAACTGCAACAGAACAAAGGATCAGAACCGCAAAGATTCTTCTTCCAATTCCGCCAGAGGTGTTAAGGCATTTCTTATTCATAGGTTCTCCTTTCAGCATACGATGACATGGAGACCTCCTCAATCTGCAGGCCATCGAAAAATATCCGTCCTGTCCGAATACTTGTCTGACGACGACAGTCAAGATTCATACCATGCTTTTGCTACTCTGCGAAGTAGCTCGCTACGAAGCACGAGCCCTGAACAACGATAACTGAGTGCTCCCTTCTATTACAGAGGCTTCTGATACTTGCGGGCATATTCATCCAGCTCGTCGCCCTTGCCAATAGCGCGAGGATCCCGCGTCTCGACCAGGTCCTTTTTCAACCGGGCAGCCAGGTCAGCCTTGATGCTGGCGTATCGGCCTTGGCCAGCCAGGTTGTGCAACTGATACGGGTCCTTTGTGACATCATACAACTGTTCTGCCGGATTCTTACCAAAGGCCAGATCATAATAATAAGCTTCGTCCTGGCGATGGTTGCAGAGATAGGTCTTGGTGGGCGAGCCGTCACAATCGCCAAAGCCGCCGGTAGGATCATCATCCGGCCAGACCGGTCCATCCGGATCTGCCGCAGGCCAACGGTCTGGGGCCAGGTTCTGGATATATAAGAACTGCTCCGTGCGGGTGGCCCGGATGGGATAGCCCCAGCCACCTTTGCGCCCGCCGGGGAAGTGACGTTCCACGCCCACGACCACGTGATCACGATTGGGATCCACCTGACCGGAACGAACCGACTGCAGGATTGGCAAGAGGCTCTTGCCGGTCATATTCCTGGGGACGGGTATGCCGGCCGCTTCCAGGAAGGTTGGGGCAAAGTCCGTAAAGCTGACAAAGTCGTTCACCGTCCGGCGAGGTTTAACCTTGCCGCCCCACCGAATGGCAAGGGGCATGTGTATGCCAAACTCATAACAGGTGGCCTTGCACCGAGGGAAGGCCATTCCGTTGTCGCTCGTGACCACAATGAGAGTATTATCTAATTCTCCAATCTCCTCCAGCTTCTTCAGCATCCGGCCCAGGTGTTGATCGAACCACTCGATATGCACGGCGTAGTCCAGCAGGTCGCCCCGAATCTCAGGCGAATCCGGATAGAACGCAGGCACCTCCGCATCGGAGAGCTTCTTGCCTTCCCGCAGGCCGATCCCCTTTTGAAAAACACGGTGCGGGTCCCTGCCACCATACCAGAAGCAGAAAGGTAAGCCCTGAGGCCGCTTGTCCAGGAAGTCCTCGAAGTTGCGGGCGTAATCAGTATTGGAGATTCCTCTCGTGCTTCGCAGCGAAGCGATGCTTCGCAGAGTAGTATTGGAACCGCTTTGATGGAAATACTGGTTATATGCCACACCAGCCGGATTGCAGCTACGCCCGGCGACTTTCCAGTCCGTGGGACCACACCCCTTGCCGGTGAAACCAACATGATAGCCGTTCCCAGTGAGTATGTCGGTATAGACCTTCAGCCCCCGTGGCCAGGGCGTATGGTTCATAGAAGCCTCTTTCAG
Organism: Phycisphaerae bacterium; assembly: GCA_030619925.1. GTDB lineage: Bacteria > Planctomycetota > Phycisphaerae > Sedimentisphaerales > Anaerobacaceae > JAUXAL01. Next base: position 5,971 of record JAUXAL010000113.1, read on the forward strand.
ACGATAGAACGGCATACCGGTCAGGATCGATGAGCGGGAAGGGTTACAGGACGGCACTGACACAAAGGCATTGCGAAACAGTACGCCCTCGCGGGCTACTCGGTCGAAGTGTGGGGTCTTGACCATCTTACTGCCGTAGGCGCTGCAATGGAGCCAGGTCTGATCATCAGAGATACAGAACAGGATATTGGGTCTCTGGGCGGATTCCCTGACCCTGCCCAACACGACCGGTTGACTCATAGCCACAGTAGCGGCCCCTGTCAGACGCATAAACTGTCGTCTATTCAACGTATTCATATCAACATACCTCCAGTACGGGCGGTTCGCGAACCGCCCCTACAATTCGGCCAATCGTCTCTACTTCACATCGCGAGGCGTGCCATGCTTGTAGAGGACCGGCCGTCTTTGAATTTGTCGATTCCTTCGGCGCCGAAGAAGGGATGCTTGAGCATATAGGTTGGTGGTGGTCGAATGTCTTGCAGCTTGTACATACTCCTGAGCTTCTGCGTCGTTGGATAAGGCCAATGCGGGATACGCGGTGCCATATAGAAACCGTCCCTTTTCCATTCTATTGTCCTTACTATAGTCCTTTCATTTGTACTCGAGCAGTACGATGTCGTAGTGTTTGAGACTGGGAATCGTCATGGAGATGCGACCCTTGCGATTGGATACTCTCAACTTCTTGCCGTTGCTTAGCAGACGTACGGTCTTGATCGGTTTGGCCGGTGCGATACTCATCCGGATGTCGTCAATGCGAATAGGGGCGTGTAGGGCGTTATTGAGTTGTCCCGAATGATTAAACAGGCCGACCCATTCAAACGTGCCATCATGTGAGGTTCGGTGGGTCACTTCCACAAGCGGCGACGTTTTGACCTCTAATCGGCGATCCAGGCCGAGTACATTGTCGATAGCACCCATGACCAGGTTGGCGTGGCCCTGATGGCACTGTTCCTGGTAGTGTGCACCAATATCAAATGTGAAGCACGCGGCCGCACCCTTGCCATACTTATGATAGAGCAGGGCAGAATGGTCAGACACACGTCGATAGTAACACTTCTCCGGTGGACCGAACATATCCTGCGGGATCAGTCTCAGTAGCCCCTCAACACGATCTTCCAGCTTGTACACATTGAAGGAGCCCTGAAGAAAAACCAGATCAAGCTTGTCCAGCACAGGACGAGCGAAACGCCTGCGGTCTTCCGGACGGATCCGGATGTAGGAGCCTTTTTCTCTGGGGCGCGTTGATTCAAGCGTCACCGGGCCGATGCACTGAAGTTCCCCCGGGACCTCTTTAGTGATCAGGAGTTTACCGCCATTGTTCACATAGGTGTCCAGTACTTTGCACTGATCCGAATCGAGCTGGCCTGCATCCGGTACAATGACCAGGGAATAATCGGCCAACTGCTCGGAATTGATTTGCGTAAATGTGAATGGCACCTGATTCTCATAAAGAATCTGCATCAGGCCTTGGCATTCCAGTTCTCCACGTCGTACCAATGCAATCTGAGCGGCCGATTTCGTGGGTATCAACCACTGCTCATTGTCCTTATGGAAATTGTAGACACCGGCAGCCAAGTCCAGTCCGGCGCGATCCTCTTGTCTTTGCAAAGGGCCAATACAGTAGAAATCCAGCCAGGCACCATTGACCATCTGTTGCCATAGTCGTCGGGTCGTCAAGTAGCCGGAGACCGCAGCGTGGCGGTAAGGAATACGTAAGAAATGGACAGCTGCACAAGCAAGCTGCCGCTCGCCACAGGTTAGCAACGTCCACTTGGCCAGCTCCGTATCATGATAGGGCCCCTGGCCCAAAGGCCGATTCGACTCCTTGCGAATGACATCCACGCCGACCGAGGTATAGGTGCAGATTGCCAGATCCGGGCGCTTAGCCTTGAGAAACTCGTTGACCCGTCTAAACTGCCTGTCTGTCATCGTTCGAACAAACTGGCCATACTTTCTGTACGCAGGGTCGTTCTTGTTCGCCGTCCGCGGCAGCTCCATACCAGCGAATTCCTTGAACAGCCGTTTGCAGTTGTCGCATTGACATAAGCCATGATAGTTCCCGCTGTAGTCGTTGGTTTTGTAGCCGATCATATTGAAGAATACCCCGTCCAGCGGATACCGGTCGAGCGCTTCGCCCAGGATCTTGAACATATACTCCTGCTGATAACCACCGCTGACACAGGTATGGACCTGTCCATTGTAGTTGACGTTGTTGCCCTTTTCACTGACGTAGAGCCATTCTGGATGTCTGGCCGCGAACTTCTCGTTAATCTTGCTGAAATCGAAACGGCCGATCATACGAATGCCTTCTTTGTGGAGACGATTCAGCACAGTGCCGACAAAGTCTCCTTCCATGAAGGTGTTACGCCAGTGATTCTCCAGGTCGGTAGGGTAGTTGGCGACAATGCCCCCCACATTGAATAAGACCACATTGGCCCCAAAGTCTTTGACCTCCTGCACATACTTTCCAATATCCATAGTGGCATCGATTTCACGCAAGTTTGTCTGGATCATACGCTGCGGCTGAAGCCACCACTTGTCTTGACGGGGCTGCTCAGCCCAAGCTGACGACCAAAGCCAGCCTGCTGCCACGACTTGTGTCGTGAGACACAGAGGCAGGCACACCATCATCGCAAGAGCAAGTGCCCACATCCACTTTCTCATAGTCAGTCTCCTTTCGTTTGTGAAGAAGTGACTTTCACGCAAAGAGTAAGACCCCGTAGGGTACACTTATTCATACGCCCTCTTGGCAGGCTCACGTTTTCTTGACTAACTGCTTGCGTAGTTGGTGACTTATGTTATTCTCCGGGCCTTTTGTAGTCAAGTTGTTTCTGGAAGATGGTGATGAACATTGATACGCCTTCCCAAGGCCCGGCTGGGACTCATAACGGGGTGGTCGTAGGTTCGAAGACTTCCCCCGCTATTAACCCCTGGAGACAAAATCCAGACCCATTTTTCAACTCAAAATCACAGTTTCGACCTTGGCAACGAGGATGCAGAGGAAGAAGAACGCCGTAGCTAAATCCAGCAATTCCGTGACATCGTTCTATTACTTTGACAAGAAGGACTCCGTCTGGCCTCTGGAAACCGCTAAACCGCTTTTTTAATAGCGGGGGCAGGATTCGAACAAATCTAATAGAGTATCCCTCAGACGTGCTCAGTGCCCATAGAATAGACGATCTCCCCTTAGCCACCAGGGCCCAGACCGGAAGTTGATGTAGTCTTTCAGCCAGGCACCGGTACCTATTTCGCGTGCGGCCAGGCCAAGCCGAAAGTGTCCAAGCGCGAATGAGCGGCGACATGCCCATCCAGAAAGGCGCAGTTTCCTTTACCGGCAACCTTATCTCCAGACGGGGCATGGTGGAACCCGGCAATGATGTCGAAGAATTTGATGCCCGCCTGGCCGGGCACAACCTGCCAGGCATTTCGACCCACGGCAACGAACCAGCCTTCGATCATTGTGTCGGTTCCCGGATCGAGCGTGGGATTATTGAGCCCCGCCGAGTTATAGCGTGAGTCGACCCGAGGACTCTCCTCGGCGAAGGCATAGGTTTGAGCGGGGTGCTTCACCTGCGCTCGTTTGTGTACGACCGACTTCTGAATTGCAGTCCAGGTGCTGGCCAGATATCCGTTTACCGTGTAGTTATACCATGGTTGATAGTGTGTCAGCTTGGGCCCGTCAACCTGATACCATGGATCCTCCGAACTGTGCTTTGCAAGGATCGCAAAAGTCGGACAGATGAAGCTCTTAGCATCCTTGAGGTACTTGAAGAATGGGCCCGCATATTCCGGGTGCTCCCGAAGACTAACTCTCCCGTTACACCACCGCATGCCGATTCGGTGCGTCAGTCCGGCCTCACCGGGAAGCGGACTGGAAGTGGCGAAGTAGCTCTTCGCCGGAGGGCAGAACCGATCGTCATTGTCATCACAGTACATCTGGGTTGCCAAGGCATACCCTTTGAGATTTCCCTGACATGCTGCACACTGGGCTAGGTCTCTGGCCTTGTTGAGTGCGGGTAAGAGCAGACCCAACAATAAGGCGATAACAGAGATGACCACAAGCAGCTCAACGAGTGTAAACGCCACATACCTTTTGCACCGATCCATAACCGTTTTCCCAATAACCGGGATTCCCATTTAACTTCATGATGGGTGCTCCTGCACGCTACACTGTCAATAATACCACAATAGGGGGCTCGATTTCAACAGGATTTTCAGCGAATTGAGATATTCGTTGGGGCTCGCAATCGGCATTGCAAGAGCAAGAATGATGTCCTGTCTGTACCGGGGTCTTGCACCAGACGACATACAGATAAACATGGTTAAACTCCTTATTAATATTTATCCCACAACTACCATTTACTCCGACCCCCATCATTTATAACATTCTTCTGCATAACTTGGTCGCAGCAGCTATGATTCACGGAGGTGCCCGAAGATACCATTTGCTCTCATGCCAACGACCTTTTCAACCGGTAGGTCATCAAAGTAAAAGCTCAACAAGTAACGATTGAGGCTCTTATAGAGTTCCTCCAAAAGGATCTCTGCTCCACGCAGGAACTGTGGCAACCAGCCTGGTCACTGAATTATAACATCACTGGCTACTATTTCAAGCTATTTAGTCATGGCTGTGGGCTGGGTCTTACCCTAAGAAGCTTTGACCCACTGAGGCAGGCTTACATTGAAGCCCACGCGACCAGACCTACAAAATCACCAGCCCATAATTAAAAATACCTCGCCACAAATGTCAAGAGACTGTGAAAAACTAAACAAACGAATCTGCAAAAAGGAAGTCGTATCCTTTCTATAATCTGCACCGTTGCATTTTTCATTGCAATCAAAGCAATCCTAAATATGGAGTTCTAAATCTTCAATTCTAAATAAGCCATACCGACCGATGCCTCTCTTTTCTAGCACATCATAAATCGGGTTTTTCCCGACGCAAGTTCTTTTGCCATTACCGTCAGCCTAATTACCGCTCACGATCTCCAATTGTCCAACGCTATCAAGAATTTCTCTGACTTTATTAATATCACCGAAATTGATTTGCCATGTTGCCTTGCAACCCTCTGAATACTGACGGGCGTTATACTCTTCTGGCATAGCAAAGACTATGGAGACATCTTGCCTCATGTACCAGAAGAGCGCTATCCCTACCGACTGCATTTTTGAACCAAGGGGTGAGATGTTAACATGATACTTGCAATCCCGGGCCTGGTATATCCGTTCAAGTGTCTCAAGAGTTTTCTTATAGTCAAATGTACTAACTTCGTACGAAGGAGCGGAGTCGGGGATCTTGTTGATCTCTCTCATTATATCCGCCCTCCAATGATCTTCTGGTAGGTGTGGGTCTCCGACAATCCAAATGATCCTGTCTCTTGCTTTTGTAATAAGAGATTCATCGACCTCCGTAATGATAACTTCTTGCTGTAAAAGAAGTTATCTCTAGGTCTTCATAGCGGGGGAGCGTTTCGAACATACGACCACCCCGGTCGGAGGTTCATAACCTTATCGGGATAGGCACCTTCCTCAAGCAGCTGCCCGAACTTGATAGCGTGCACCGCCTCGTCGCCGTGCATAGGGCGCTGCCCGTGACTGATTGGAAGATTGAGCAAGAGCCAATACTCCGCTACGGTGAGCAAAACTGGCGGTATGAGCAGTGGGGCTGCGAAGACCCACGAGTCACATACTTGGCAGAAGAAAAACGCTGGTATATCACTTATACTGCCTACTCACCCAACGGTGCTGCCGTGGCATTGGCTTGTTCCAATGACCTTGTTCATGCTGAACGAA
>JAUXAL010000084.1 GCA_030619925.1 Phycisphaerae bacterium
CCAACCCAGAAGCGAATGCTCCCGATTAACGCTGCCAAAAGTGCCAGAGCTGTCAGAGCAGCTGAGCCGATTGCAAAACCTTTTCCCGTTGCCGCGGTGGTATTGCCGAGGGCATCAAGAGCATCTGTTCTTTTGCGAACCTCTTCGCCCAGTCCGGCCATCTCAGCGTTACCGCCTGCGTTATCAGCGATTGGACCGTAAGCATCGGTGGCAAGCGTGATACCGAGCGTTGCCAGCATACCAACAGCGGCAAAGCCAATGCCGTAAAGCCCTATAGCCACATTGGTAAAACCGCCCGCAAAACCAAAGGCACAGAGGATACAGGCCACAATGGTAATGACCGGCAAGGCAGCGGAATACATACCGGTTGCAAAACCATTTATAATTAATGTTGCAGCCCCCATCTCGGCCTGCCCGGCAAGCTCGCGCGTGGGCGAATACTCATCAGAAGTATAGTATTCTGTGAACTGGCCTATAAGGACGCCTGCTACCAGCCCGGCGATGACCGAGCCAAAGATGCCCCAGCTAATCCACCCTGTTGCAGCTATTATAGCCACGGCAGCAACAATCAATAATGAGCTGCTGAGAGTTCCTGTCAGCAGCGCACGCAACAGGTTCTTCTGGGTCGCACTTTCCTTGCAGCGAACAAGAAAGACCCCAACGATAGAAAGAATAATGCCTACCCCGGCAACGAGCGTGGGGGCCAGAACCGCCTTCAAAGGGTCCATTCCTTTCTCCGCCAGTACGCTCACTGACAAGGCGGCACCGAGCGCTGCGGTTGCGAATATCGAGTTGCAGTAGCTCTCGAACAGGTCCGCACCCATACCGGCAACATCACCGACGTTATCACCGACATTGTCAGCGATTGTGGCAGGGTTGCGGGGGTCGTCTTCAGGAATGCCTGCCTCGACCTTGCCTACCAGGTCGGCACCGACGTCCGCGGCCTTGGTGTAGATGCCGCCGCCGACACGGGCGAACAATGCCTGCGTGGAGGCACCCATACCAAAGGTGACCATCGTAGTGCTAATCTCGACCAGCTTGTGGCTGGGATGCATTCCCTTGGGTACGAGCGTCAGGCCGAGGAATTCGAGGCCTTGCCTCATATGTTCGGCCGTGTAGATGAGCTTGTCAAGAATCAGATACCAGATTGTGATGTTAAGCAGGCCGAAACCAACGACAATAAGGCCCATTACCGCGCCGGACCGAAAGGCAACCTGCAGCCCCTGGTTCAGACTCTTGCTGGCACCCTGGGCAGTTCGGGACGAGGCGTTGGTTGCCGTCTTCATACCTAAAAAACCGCAAAGTGCACTGAAAAAGCCGGCCGTTAAGAAGGCTACAGGCACAAATGGGTTCTGCACGCCTAAATATGCCAGAGCCGTAAACACAATGAAAAGGCCTAAGAACACCAGACCCACAACCTTGTACTGGCTAAAAAGATACGCATAGGCACCTTCACGGACATGCCCGGCAATGGCAATCATCTTCTCATTGCCCTCGGGAGCAGCCATCATTTTCTTATAGAAGATATACGCAATAATCAGAGCAACTATCGAGGCTACCGGTGCAAGCCACCATAACTTTGGGATGGTTGTTGCGGCGGTTACTTCGCCACCTTGCGATGCGAAAACCGTCGATGCCAGAGCAAGGAAGGGAACCAAAAATGCGGTAGAGTTTTTGAAGATTTTCACTTTTTCCACTCCTTTAGAGTTCAACTATAATCCCTTATACGCCCAACAAACACATAATGCCTCGCGATTTAATCTGATGAAGCTCCTTCTCAGAAGTTCCGTGCAGGAAAAACACAACCCCACGAACTCCCTGTATAATTTATGTATCGGCTATGTCTGGTAATCAGCGTTAATTGTTACATAGTCTTTACTTAAATCACAGCCGTAGCAAAAATCGCTTGCCTTGCCCATACCCAAATTCACCGTTATTGTGTGCTCGGTTTGCGAGACAACCTTACTCGCCTTTTTCACATCGAATTTTCTCGGCGCACCATTGTTAAAAACGGTTATTGGTCCGAGTTTGCAAGAGAGCTTGTTTGGATTCAACCTTACACCTGCCGAACCGACGGCACAGATAATTCTGCCCCAATTGGGGTCGCCGCCGTTCACCGCACATTTTACCAGCGGGTAATCAGCTATTGCCCTGCTCGCTCTTGCTGCATCGGCCTTTGTAGCTGCACCTTTGACAACTACCTTAAACATGCGCGTCGCCCCTTCGGCATCAAGCGCCATTTGTTTGGCTAAATCGTCGCATAACTGGCCCAACGTCTTGGCGAACCTCCTATATCGCGGACACTGGCTTACTATTGGGCGATTGTCCGCCAGGCCGGAGGCAAGAATTATCGCGGTGTCATTGGTACTTTGATGGCCGTCAACAGTCAGTTTGTTCAGGGAATTGCCGACAGCGCGTTTCAGCGCCCTGCCTAACAAGTAGTTGCTTATAGCTACATCGGTCGTAATGAAAAGAAGCGTTGTCGCCATATTTGGGGCAATCATACCGGCCCCTTTAACCGCCCCGGCTATCGTAACCGCAGCGCCGGAAATTTCGAGTCGGCGGACGGCTTGTTTGGGCTTCGTGTCGGTTGTCATTATCGCCTTTGCAAAATCCAGACCCGCTGAGGCGGAAGCTGAAAGTTTCGCTGCTGCTTTTGAAATGCCGGCAGTAATTTTCTTGATTGGCAACTGCCGGCCGATGATACCGGTAGAAGCAACGAGAATATTTCGTGACTCGTCGCCCGTGACCCGTGGCCCGAGCGACAAGCGACGAGCGACGAGCGATGCTGTTTTGTTGCACATTGTAATTGCGTTTCGGATGCCTTTCTGGCCGGTACAGGTATTAGCGTTGCCGGAATTGACAACTACCGCCCGGATTTTAGGGCTTTTTATGTGCTGCTTGCTGACAGCCACCGCCGCAGATACGATCTTATTGGTTGTAAAGACCGCTGCCGCAGTAGCCCCGGCCGGACAGACAAGCAGCCCCAGATCGGCTTTGCCCGATTTCTTTATGCCGCATTGCACCCCCGCCGCCAAAAATCCTTTAGGTGCAGCAATAGTATTATTAGCCATCTTGTGTCTCGTTAAAGAGTAGTTACATTTCTTGAGCGCGGGTCTTTTATAAATTTCGGCCCATTGCTGAGTTTCCCCTTAATCGCCGTATCTCTAAAATCAGCCATCGGGTCATAAAATTTCTTTCTCAAATCGACTGTGTTGACCATTATGCCGGGACGATTTTGTCTGAGCTGTTTTACGATTTTGCCGTCCGGCTGGATAAAACACGACGGATACGGCGCATAATACCCGCTCGAATTTGTACAGCTCGTCCAGAAATGGTTCGTCGCCGCCCGGCACTGCATTGTTTGTCGCATAATGTGTGTATGTACGCTCGGGCCTTTTTGGCGGGCGTTGTAAAACGACTGGAAAATGCAGTTGACTTTTTGCTTATATAATTGTCGATAAATCTCCGGAAACCGCAAATCAAAGCATATCAGCAGCGAGCATTTTACGCCGTTTATGGTGAAATCCACAAACCGGCTGCCCGGCGTCAGCCGGCGCAAATCACCCGGCGTACAGAATCTTTTGTCATAACGGTCAACAATCTTGCCCTCAGGATTTATAAGGTAAAGACTGTTATGCGGCTTGTTCGGCTTAGTTAATGGGTGCGTGCTGCCCAGAACTACCCATAAGCGCAGCTCGGCGGCAAGGGCCATAATCTTTTGTGTTTCTACCTTAAGCAGTTCCCAATCGTAGCCCTCAAAGTTCGGAAAGTCGGTGCCCACGTAGCCGCTAAGAGCACACTCGGAAAAATGAACTATGTCAGCTTTGGCCTTTTTCGCTTTGCGCAAAAACTCACATATTCTTTGGGAATTTCGCTTTATGGAAGCCCCCACGGCAAATTGGCAGGTTGCAACTTTCAACATATTGACAGACTAATACCTAACGCATACCACGTCAAACAAAAATAAATAGCTGCCTCAATTTATACTGAACTCAAACGCGAATCAGGTCTCTTATATCCTTCAGCTTATCCACCCCAAGCCCTTCGACAAGCGTTAAGTTATCTACTCTACTGTGGGGACGCGTTTCTCTGATACGCTTTGAAAGGTTTAGACCTATTCCGGGCAATAGGGTAAGCTCCTTTTCTGTGGCGGTATTGACATCAATAGCATCGCGTTCCACGTTTGTATTTATTATGGCCAAAATCAAATATCCAAGCGACAGAAGTCTGGCTTGCAGCTTGGGTAGAAATAACCCAAATGCAAAAACGCCTAAAAGTATCGCAAAGGAATAACCTAAAAGGATTGAACCTGCATGGGGTATCAAGAAGGTAATCCAAACGAGAAAAGGCAGGAAAAACACACCAAATAATGACATATGAACACCACAGAGAAATTTGTCCAGTCTTGAATGGAAAAGGTTAGGTACTTTTTCCAAGCAGAAAGGCGCTTCAGCCCATACCATAAAGGTAATCCCTGACCATGACAGGAACAGAAGAACCAATCCATAGTTGCCAAACATGAATCCCACAAGTTCCTCATTTGTCCATTTTTTTGGAATAATCCAAGTAGATGCGATTTCTTGAAATTCTGCAATGAGTTCTTGTATTGGTTTTCCGTTGATTTCTTTGAAGCCGACCGCATAAAATAACGGCCCAATTTTGGGTACTACATAGTAGAGCATGAAAACAGCCGAAACCAAAAGCGCCTGAAGTATCCTAAGCCTTTTGCGGCCGAAGATAGACGCCTGGGCAGAATCAGCCACGGCTCTTATTGCCTCATATATCCGGTTTCGTTTCAAATGTGATTCCCAGCGGTTCCATAGTTTATACAGAATCTGAGGAATAAATTGAACAGATAGTGAAATGAAAGGAATAGAGATAGCCATTGCCAAAAGACAACGGTCGATTGTATTGGGGGGATGTAACTTTATCCATGAAAAAAGTATCATAATGCCTGCTACAATGATGACCAATCCGCCGCCCAGAATACTTGCATATACTTTATTATCTACAGAAGCACGCCAGCCGCCTTTTTTTACGATGATCACGACCATCAGTGCAGGTACTGTAACAAAGTACACTGTAACTGCAATTAGGTACCCCGCGAACCAATATGCGAATAGAAGCGCGGCTAAAACTGTCACTAGAAAAAGGCCCCAACTAACCAAGTCAATCACTCTTAGTCCATAATCGTTGGGTTTTTCAATATGTCCTTTTATTTGCTCTTTTCCCTCTGGAAAGGCGTATGAGACTAACCGCCAGGTTGCGAGCTTCACTCTCTTAGGACAGACAAGGTCGCAATTGAAAAGGATATACACGCAAAGCAAAACATAAAAAATTGGTATGCCAAAAATATTGACAGCGGAGAAGTAACCTTTATTTGATAATATTATATATAACCACAGCTTCAAGAAAACTACAGAAGAGCCAAAAATAAATATATCAGCTAAGGTTAAAAGGTGCAACTTGTTTTCAGATATATTACTTGCTTTGTACATCCTAACAAGCCTAAATGCTATTGTTAATGAGACGATAAGGATTAGTCCAGCAAGGATATCTTCAGAGATTTGGTTTTTGCTTATGAACACGGCACTCAGTGTGGAAATTATAATTGCAGTAATGATGGCTTTAATTAAGCTACGATAGTCTTTTGTCTTCAAGGTAAATTCATTTGGGCGAAGAAATAATACTAACGATACCAAAGTTCCTATGCTGAATGATGTAATCAAAAGCATGGTCTAATAGTTCTTGAAAATAGTGACAGCCATGTTTTTTCCAAAATATGTATTAGGAAAACAAGGCGATGCTATGTTATTTAAGCCCTAAAGCCTCATCCAGATCGAAGATGATATTCATATTCTGAATGGCCTGGCCTGATGCGCCCTTTACCAGGTTGTCAATGGCTGAAAAACAGACAATTCTGCCTTTGACATTGGTTACAAAAATATGGCAATAATTCGTCCCTACGACATCTTTAACAGCAGGAGCATCTCTGCATACCTGTACAAATGACTCATCTTGATAGAAATCTTTATACAGCTTTGACAGTTCTTCATTGCTAAGGTTCTTTTTTGGCTGGCAATAAACCGTCGAGAGTATTCCCCTGTCAAAAGGTCCTACGTGCGGCTGAAACAGCACAGTAACCTTTTTGCCCGCAACATCACTTGCTATTTGTTCAATTTCCGGCATATGGCGGTGGTTACCGATACCGTAGGGGAAAAGATTCTCGTTCATATTCGGAAAATGAAATTTACTCGACGGATTCATCCCCGCCCCCGATGTTCCTGTTACCGCATTAACAATAACGGATTCGGTTTCTATCAAATTTTCTTTGAGCAACGGAGCAATAGCAAGCGATGCCCCTGTCGGGTAGCAGCCGGGATTAGCGACGAGCTTTGCACCTTTTATTTGTTCGCGGAAAAGCTCAGGCAGGCCGAACGCAGCGTGCTTTAAATTCTCGGTATCAGTATGTTTGACATAATACTTTTCATAAACTGCAACATCTTTAATGCGGTAATCGGCACTAAAGTCAATTACTTTCAGCCCGGCGTCTAAAAGTTTCGGCACGAATCCCATAGAGACCTTATGGGGCAGACAGCATAGAGCGACATCAGCCAGCTCTGCCAGTTTGTCAAGGTCCAACGGCTCGATTTGCAGAGCGCACCGTCCCTTAAACTGGCCGAAGACGTCCTGCACCGCCCCGCACTCCTCCGGCAAGGCGGTCAGATAGGTAAGCTCTGCCTCGCTGTGTCGCAGGATTATCCGGATCGATTCGGCACCGGTATATCCGCTTGCTCCGATTATCGCAACTCGTATCATCGTGTCTTCCTTTCTTTTCTCAAGTATTGGCTAAGAATATCAGTTTCACTTTTAGTGGTCAAGTTTCCTCCTTACCAAAACGACCGCACAAGCACCAATAACTAACACAGTACCCAATAGGCAGGGTGCCGTCAAAGGTTCGCCAAATATTGCCACGCCGGCCACATAGCACAACACCGTCTCAAGCATAAGCAACAATGAACCGGTCTTGACCGGCACATACTTAAAGCCTTCCGTCATCAAGAGCTGACCGATAGTGACGCTGGCACCGATGCCCAGCAGGATGAAGACGCCTTTAAAGCCGATAGCTCCTTCGCTGCTGAAAGCCGGCATTATAACCAGCCATATCCCTACCGCACACTGGGAAAAATAAATCGCCAATGAGTCATCCGTATCGTGGAGCTTGCGTATCAGCGTCACAGCTATTCCGGCAATCACCGCTCCAAGAACAGCCAAAAGCTCATATCCGCCAAAAACCAGCAATGAAAATCCCTGCTGTTTTTCGTAAGCTATGAAGTAAATACCCACCATAGCCGTTAGAATAGCCCAAATGTCGAGCAGCCGCAGCCGTTCTTTCAGGAAAACCGCACTGATAATACTCGCAAAGATCGGGTATGAGTTTATCAGAACCATGCCTTTACCCAGCCCCAGCTTAGTAATACACAAAAGTGTGATAAAGACAGCCGTCCCGCCTGTAAGACCTCGCAAGAACAGCAGCTTTTTGTTATTAAAAACAAGCTTGACTCGCCCTGACATAGCAGCAGTCGTGATCAGGCCCAGCCCTATGATGAACCGAAAGAAAGCCAGCTTGTAGGCGCCTATATATGAGCCACCCTTTACCAGACAGCCGGCTATACAGAAAAAGACGCTCGCCAGAGCCATCAAAGCGGCCCCCTTTGTTTTATGTTCCGCTCTTGACATTGTAATTTATAGCTCCAAAAAAAAAGCCACCGGAAACTCCAGTGGCTCATAAATTCCAAAAAATGATTTGCAAATTAACGCTTTGAGAACTGGAATCTTCTCCTTGCACCTCTTTGGCCGGGCTTTTTTCTTTCGACCATCCTGGGGTCGCGTGTAAGATGCCCGCCGTCCCGCAGCACCTGGAGGTAGTTTTCGTCATACTTCTTCAATGCCCTGGCAATTCCCAGCAGCGACGCACCTGCCTGTCCTGTAGTTCCGCCTCCTTTGACATTGATAAAGATATCAAATGATTTTTCCGCATCAACTGCCTTCAGGGGAGACAGCACTGCTTTTCTGTCCTGTTCACGAGTGAAGTAATCTTCGAACTGTCTTTTGTTGATCAGCATTTTGCCGTCGCCGGGTTTGATTCGTACACGGGCCACGGAGCTTTTTCTTCTGCCGGTGCCCCACCAGTAACCACCCTTGTCGGGGCCCTTCTTGTCCGGCTTTGCGGATGGTTGCGGGCCTTTGGCCGCGGCCCCAACATTCGGCTTAATGGTAGATTTATCAGTCTTGGTCTCTGCCATAATCCTTGTTCTTCCTCGATTGAGCCTTAGAACAGTTCTATCTTCTCGGGTTTCTGGGCCTGGTTCTCGTGTTCCGGGCCTCGATAAACCTTCAACTTTTTCAGCATTTTTTTGCCGAGCTTGTTCTTCGGCAGCATCCGCTTTACGGCTAATTCAATGACCCTTTCGGGTTTTCTTGCCATCATATCGGCAAAGCTGACGAACTTATGGCCGCCGGGGTGGTGCGTATAATAGTCGTACTGTTTCGTCTGGGCCTTTTTGCCGGTAAGCTGTACCTTCCCGGCGTTCACCACAACCACATAATCGCCTGTATCGACGTGCGGCGTATATGTGGGCTTGTTTTTTCCCATAAGTATAGGCGCGATTTTCGCAGCCATTCGTCCCAGAACCGCGCCGTCGGCGTCCACGAGCAGCCATTTCTGCTCGACCTGCTCTTTTTTCGCCATGAAGCTCTTCATAGAAAAACTCTCAGTCATTACTAAAAACGGATATTTTACCGAATTCAGTCGTGCTGTCAAACTATTTTTGAGGAGAAAAATTCAAGATTAAGTTGGTCAGGGAGGAAATCTCCCTGATTAAAGCGAGTGGATATAAGAAAATACGATGACTTGCGGATAATTCAAACTCGGAACCTTGCTCATACCACTATCTCTAACTGTTCAGAATCTACAGCAAAGCTCGAATCATCCTCCACGGGCTCTAAATAGAGCTCGATTGCTTCGCGAATATTTTTCAAAGCCTCTTCGCGTGTGTCACCTTCACTGATACAACCAGGAAGGGAAGGAACAACAGCGGTATATCCGCCTTCTTCGCTTGGTTCCAGGATAACTCTAATATTCATTTTACTGTACCTCTTTTAACAATTGTAGCATATCTGTAATGCTTTGGCAAGCTAATATCCAAACACACTAATCTAAGACTGCAGACCAATCGACTTTTTCCGCTGGTTTCTCGATTGTCTCTATCGGCGTATCCTGCCCAAAAACGGAGCGAAAGTTTGACTTAAGCTTACAGGCATTTGGGTCAATAAGAATAATCTTTTGGGGTAGATTCCCTTTTTCAGCCCGATGGCACATTACCCCTGCAAAGTGCAGCCTCACCATGGTATCAAACGGCGAGAGTGAGAAGCCAATGATGTGAATCTCGTCAGCTTGGTATAGTGCCCGCCCGGCATTATGCCATACTTCGCCACTCCCGGGTAATTTACTGAGCGGCTTATAGTGTCCCAATCCCACAATACCAATCTCATACCTTTTGGACTCATGCTGCAGCATCCGGTTCTCAATGCGACCCGGTAAACTGCTGTCAGGCACTTTGATGAGTTCGTACTTCCATTCAATTTCATCGTGTGGAGGCGCGTTGGTAGATGCCACTTCTAGCAAGCTGAAGGCCCCGCCAAGGCGAGTCGAGGCGGACACAGTCCGCTCCGGATCGAACCGGCCGTTGGCTGGCTGTTTTTTAATAGATTTCTCCACTTCGCCCCTGTGCTTTCTTGCGAAAGCAAGAACGGGGGCTTCGGTCGAAATGACATATGGTCTTTTCTACAGAGCGGAATCAATTCTCACGAGCATCCCATTGAATTGCCGCAGTTGTAGCATCTGTAGCAGGAGCCGTTGCGGACAGTGATTGAGCCGCAAACATCACAGGCCGGGGCATCGTCCGGGAAATGCGCAAACTGGGCGTTAAACTGCTCTAAAAGCTTCGCTTCAGACTGCAATGACCCGGATGTCTGGGCAACGGCTGAGCCGACCAGGGCACCAATTCGATCCGCCGGGTCAGTAAATCTGTCGGCCAGCACGGGGGCCGATTGCTTCGTTGCCTGCTTTGAGACTGAAAGGTCGGCCTTTGGCTGAATAATTGCCTCTGCATTGACTTTCGCCCCGGCTTTTGCTTCGGCGATTTTTTTGGCCAGGTCTTTAGTCTTTTCAACCAATTCTCTGGCGGTAGTTGTAGTTTTATTTTCAGGCGTACCGGGCACTGCCGCTCTGTTGGGGGTGTTCTTGTCCGCATAACCGGGTATAAACTGACAGCCCAGCCAGCAGAAAATATAATCAATCAGACTCTTCGCAAAGGGCATATCCCTGTTCGACGTCATGCCTGACGGCTCAAATCGGGCGTGCCGGAACTTGTCGACCAGTGTGATTAGAGGCACGCCATACTGCAGGGCCATTGAAGTGCAGGTACCTATAACATCCATAAGGCCGCCGACGGTGCTGCCCTCCTTGGCCATAGTGATAAACAGCTCACCAGGCTGGCCGTCCTCATACAGCCCCACCGTCAGGTAGCCTTCGTGTCCAGCGACGGAGAATTTATGCGTTATGCTTTGGCGGGTGTCCGGCAGGCGACGCCTGAACGGCCGGGACGGAGCGGATGCTTCAGCAGCGGCTTTGGCCTTGGCTTCCTTATACTTTTTGGTAGAGACCGGCTGAAGTTTCTTCGAGCCGTCACGATAGATCGCCACCGCCTTTAACCCGAGCTTCCATCCTTCCATATAAGCTGCGGTAATGTCTTCGGCTGTGCTTTCGTTTGGCATATTGATGGTTTTACTTATGGCGCCGGATATAAACGGCTGGACAGCAGCCAACATTTTTAGATGTGCTATATAATGAATGCACCTTTTGCCGTTACGTGGCTTAAAAGCACAATCGAAAATCGGCAAATGGTCGGCTCCGAGTTTTTCAGCCCCCTCGATAGTTTCATTTTCGTCTATGTAATCGCAGATAGATTTGATGTCTTCGACGCTATAGCCGAGCCGCTCAAGGGCCATCGGCACCGTTTTGTTAACAAGCTTAAGCATTCCACCGCCGGCCAATAACTTATATTTAACAAGTGCTATATCCGGCTCAACGCCTGTGGTATCGCAATCCATCATAAAACCGATTGTTCCCGTTGGCGCAAGGACGGTGGCCTGAGCATTACGAAAGCCCACCTTGGAGCCGGCGTCGAGGGCATGGTCCCAGGCGTCTTTAGCGGCGTTGCGCAGGTAGTCGGGACAATGAGATTCCGGAATATCATAAGCGTGCTGGCGGTGCGTGTTTATAACCTTAAGCATCGCATCGGTATTCTTCTCGAATTCTTCAAAAGGTCCCATAATCTGCGCTATTTCGGTACTTGCCGCATAAGCGGTGCCCGTCATTATAGCGCTGATTGCGGCAGCCAGCACCCTTGCCTGGTCGGAATCATAGGCAAGTGCCAGGGACATAATGAGAGAACCAAGATTAGCGTAACCAAGGCCGATCGGGCGAAAGCGATGACTGTTAACAGCGATTGGCTTGTCCGGATAGCTTCCATTATCAACTAAAATTTCCTGAGCAATGATAAATATCCGAATCGCCCTCTTGAAGCCGTCAATATCGAAAGAGCCGTCCTCGTTGCGGAACTTCATAAGATTCAGTGAAGCCAGATTGCAGGCCGAATCATCGACGAACATGTATTCGCTGCACGGGTTTGAAGCGTTAATCGGCCCGGAGTTCGGGCAGGTGTGCCAGCGGTTGATTGTACTGTGATACTGAAGGCCCGGATCACCGCAAGTCCTTGTGCCCTCGGCAATTAACTCCATCAGCTCGCGTGCCGAATGCTCCCCAATCTTCTGGCCTGTTGTTACAGCATAAGTAGCCCAGGTATCGTCCTTTTCCACCGACTGCATAAACTCGTCGGTTACCCGCACAGAAAGATTGGAATTCTGAAACATTACGCTGTTATACGCCTGGTTGTTGTGGTCCCCGTCGTAGCCGGCCTCGATGAGCGCCCAGGCCTTTTTTTCCTCCTCGGTCTTGCAGGTGATGAATTCTTTAATATCCGGATGGCCAACTTTTAACGATTGCATCTTTGCAGCTCGGCGGGTCTTTCCGCCCGATTTGATTACCGCTGCTATCTGGTCATAGACCCTCATAAAACTCAAAGGTCCGGATGGTTTGCCTCCGCCGGACAGTTTCTCTCTACTGCTTCGCAGTGTGGAAAGGTCGGTTCCGGTCCCTGAGCCGTGCTTGAACAGCATTGCTTCGCTTGTTGCCAGCCGCATTATATCTTCCATCGAGTCCTTAACCGACTGGATAAAACAGGCTGAGGCCTGCGGATAATCGTAGCTGTTTTCACAGGCAATGGCTTCTTTGCGCTGCGCGTCCCAGCGGAAATTGTGTTTGCTGCCGGCAACGCCATAAACGTCCAAAAGGCCCACATTGAACCACACGGGCGAATTGAATGCCCCGTATTGATTCACACACAGCCAGGCCAACTCGTTGTAGAAAACCTCGGCATCTTCGTCAGTGGCGAAGTAACCGTCTTTTCTGCCTCGGTCGGCAATCGCTTTGCAAACACGATGGACAAGCTGCTTTACTGAATTTTCCCGCTGGCCGGTCTCGACATCACCGTAGAAATATTTGCTCGCCACAACCTTTGTTGCCAATTGACTCCAGGATGTTGGGACTTCGATATTGTCCTGCTCGAAGATTGCCTGTCCGCTATCGTCGGTGATCTTGGTCGAACGCATTTCCCATTCGAGCTGCTCGAAGGGATGCACGCCCGGGGTTGAAAAGAAATGCTCTATCTTCAAACCCCTTGATTCGCAGGTTCTTACAGCCGTTTTGGGTTGCGGTTGCTGGTCTTTGAAAGGATTCTCGGGGTTGAACTTATAAGACATTTATACGCCTCCATGCGAAAAAATAAGACCGCAATATATAGAAAAATAACCGGGAATTACGCCAGATATAGTGGTATAACCCGTAAAAACAGTATCGGCAGATTAATGGTAATTTGATAACGTGTAAAGACCAAAATCAGATTTTTTTGGTGTATTTTTTTTGGTCCTGCTGTTAGTCCTTATAGCAATTGAACCTACGAAAGAAAAATTTTTTTTATATGGGGCAATGTGTTTTAGATAATTTCACAATGATGTTAAGATAAGAATATGTCAGCCGAAAAGAGCAGCAAATTTCGGGCGATCCGTGAAAAGATAAAGAGCTTTCCGACGGGCCCGGGGCTTTATTTTATGAAGGGCTCGGCGGATAAAGTACTCTACGTCGGCAAGGCCAAGAATCTGCGTTCGCGGGCGGCCAGCTATTTTCAGCAAAGCGGCGACCTGACCGTCTCACGCGGCCCGAAAATCGCTGAAATGATAAGCAAAGTCAAAACCGTTGACTTTCTGGAGACTTCAAACGAAGTTGAAGCTGTGCTTGCCGAAGCCCGCCTGATTAAGGACATCCGCCCCCCTTACAATACGGACCTGGTCGATGATAAAACATTTCCATATCTGGAAATCACCACCGGCGAAGATTTTCCGGGCGTCTATATCACCCGCAAACCTCGGCCTCGCGGCAGCAGATTATTCGGGCCATTCGCCGGTGCAAAGGACCTGCGAGGCGTTTTGGTAGTATTGCAAAAAATCTTTAAGTTCCGAACCTGCAAGCTGAATATCAGCGAAGATGACCCAAAACGCAGGTTCTTTCGGCCCTGTATCTTGTACAGCATAAAGCAGTGCGTCGCCCCCTGTGCCGCCAAAATTGACAAAAGCGAATATAAAAAAGTTGTTATCGGCGACCTTATAAGGTTTTTGCGGTCGAAACGTTCGACCATCCTGCGCCGGTTGAGAAAGCAGATGGCCCAGGCCGCTGAAGCGCTTCAGTACGAGAAAGCAGCGATGTTTCGCGACCGTATTCGGCTGATTGAACGGCTCGACCGCCGTGGCACGCCCGATGAAGACGTCCAGCCGGAAGTCTTTGCCGCTGACCCGACCGAAGCCCTCATACAACTACGGCAATTTCTGCAAACACCTGAGCCGGTCCGGATTATTGAGGGCATCGATGTTGCCAATATTGGCGGGGCCGAGGCGGTCGGCTCGTTAGTTAAATTCATCGACGGCAGGCCCTTCAAGAGCGGCTATCGACGGTTCAAAATAAAGACCGTAAAGGGCATCGACGACTATGCGATGATTGCCGAAGTGGTCAAACGCAGATACAAGTACGCCCTGCGGGGCGAAGAACTCTGGCCCGACCTTGTTCTAATTGATGGCGGCCTGGGCCATTTGAGGGCCGCCGAAGCTGCGTTTAGAGATATGATAGCCACGACCCCAGCTTTTGCGGGGACAGCACAAAAGGAAAAAGGAAAAAAGAAAAGTACAATACGCGATACGCAATACGCAATACGCAATACGAGAATCGCCTCAATCGCCAAAAGAGAGGAGGAGATTTTCCTGCAGGGCAGCAGCAAACCGTTGAAGCTGCCTGCCAATTCACCTGCCCGCAAGCTGCTGCAATACGTCCGGGACGAGGCCCACCGCTTCGCCCAGCACTATTTCCATATCCTGCGAACCAAAAAAATGATAGGTGACAAATAACCGCAAAAAACTGCACAAGACCTCAAAAAACAGACTATCCGTGGTAAAAATTTGCACTTTTTCCTAAAAAACCTTTTGACATTATGATGTTTTGATGTCATAATGTTAATAGTGAAATGATAAGAGGTGATAAAATGAAATCAAATACGAAAAGAACGACAATCTATTTAGACCCCGATTTGCATCGTGCAATACGCCTGAAAGCAGCGGAAACAGGCCGTCCAATGTCTGCCCTGATTCAGGAAGCAGTCAAAATATCACTGGCTGAAGATGCCATAGACCTTGCCGCCTACGAAGAGCGCAAAGACGAACCCAGGCTGACCTTTGAGGAAGTAGCAAAGAAGCTGCGTAAGAATGGGAAAATATAGAATCACTATAAAGAAGTCTGCTGCTAAAGAGCTGGAAGATATTCCAAAGAAAGACCTGCGCAAAATCGTCAAACGCATCGAATCTCTTGCCGAAAATCCACCCCCACGTCTTCTTGTTGAAGACAAGAGTGGGGGCGGCTCGCAGAAGCTTTCACATAAAGAACAATATCGCATTCGACAAGGCGATTATAGAATAGTTTATTCCATCGAGGATAAAGATTCGTTAATCGATATAGTAAAAATCGGCCACAGGAGGGAAATATATCGTTTATAACAATCCTGCGAGGCAAGAAAATGCTCAAAAAAAAATCCTGATAGTCATTCCTGCGCAGAATTATCAAACTTTAGCTCACTTTAGGCACTTTCAACTTTAGGCACTTTAGCTCACTTTCTAATTTTGTCAAAATCGGCCATAGACGAGAAATCTATCGTTCCTGACTAACCATTACACCCCACCCAAGCAAGGAAAATCAAGGCTAATTATTGCCATTTAAGCCATTGTAGTTTAAAATCCAAGCTAAAGATTATCTCTCAGGATGGATGACAGAACGGCTAATTTACCAACACAAAAGTGGTGAAAAAATGGATAATCCAGAATATGAAAAATTCCTATTAGACATAGCTGATGATGTGGCGGAACTTGTCGCAGTGTCGGAAAACCGAAAACGCTTTGAGCAGCATAGCTGCGACCTTGGTAAGAAACAAGCTGCGTACTTAGACGCAAAGAGACGCGCAGATGAAAAGCACGCGGAGCAGAAAAGAATTGCCTTAACCAAGCCTAAATTGTCCCAGCAAATATCATACCTAAAAAGCAAAGGATGGGTGGAGGCTGACTTATCGCCATTAAATATGGGCGTTTACTCTGAGAGTCATTTGAAGCCGCCGAGTGAGGAAATGCCCCCCGAACCTTTAGCAGGATTTCTATCTGTCTTAACCCACGATAAAGACATCCCTGATGTAGTGCCAAGGCCAAAAATTGTTGAAGCACTTGCGTATTATTACTTTTCACTTGCTACCATTCACGACAAGATGCGTGATGAGGGATACATCCCAATTCATAATAACAGTGAGGCTAAACAGTTGGCTAAAAGCGTATGGGCTACCATAGAAAAGCTTTGTGTCGATAGACAATTTATCATCAAAACAGCCCTTGACCATGTGGAAGCTGACCTTGCCAGAAAAAAGCCTGATAAGTTGCCTTGCACAAGAGAGGAATTTGAACAATTCAAAGCTTTTTATGAAACATTCAAAAAGCTCACAGAGCAACCAGAGAAAGTTGCTGATTTTGAGTATGAGAAGCAGAAACTACTTTGCAATGTAGAAAAGATATGGCCCCGAATTGAGGAACTCTGCAAGCAGTTTGACATCTCCCCTGAGAGGGAAATGACGGAGGAAAATCGCATGCAAGCTGCTCGTAGCTTTGCACGGCGCATGTCTGGCGAAACAGATTTGCCAAAACCGGAGTCTCGGCCAACCAGAAAAGAGCTTATCACTTTAGCTTTAGTTAAGAGCGAAATAGATTGTTGCCCAAAACCAGGACACCTTGAGGAAAACGGGTTATTCCCCAAAAACCTCGCAGCGCCGTTCATAGCAAAAATAAAACTGCCCACCCATATACAGCGCAGGAATAAAATCAAGCAGATTCTCGCCGCAGTGCTGGCGCGCCTGAGCGAGTATTTTGGTGAGGAAATTGGATCGCAAGCATCACCCGAAAAGCCAGCAGGAACAGAGCAGGATATTACTCCTACCGAAGAGGAGAAAGAGAAAGTTAAGACGATTGGTAGTATCAACATACAGGACTCTAATGTCATATTGGGAGACGTTCAAGCCAAGAATCTGCAGATTGGAGACGATGCGACAATTGATAAGAAGCCGGAAGCAGAAAATCCACCAGAAACAGCGCAGAGTACCGCTCTTGGTAAACTCGCGTGGATAAGAGGTTTGCTGTGGAAGCTATACGATGTGACCGTGAAAAGTGCCCTTGAGTGGTTATGGACAAAAATATTTTCGGGCCCTACATAAACCAAGAAACCATTTGCACAAGCAGGGGCTGGGCGTTCTGGCTTGTCTGGGCAAGGCGAGTAGGAAGTATGTGATGGTTCGATCTTAACGCTTATGAAGACAAGCAGGGCCTATACCGAACTAATCGGTATAGGCCCCAAACTGGTGCAAATCTCCTATATCAGCCGCGCGACCAATTGCCGCTCAGTTGGCTTGTCGTTACGGAGCCAGCCGATACAGCCGAATGTCGTCAACGTACAATGTACCAGTGGCACCATTGCCATCAATCCCAATAGCCAGCTTCGTGATATTCTGCAGGTTCACGCCAAGCGATGCAAGGTCGCTATTCCACTGCTTCCATTCTGCTTTCGCTATGTCACCCGCATCGCCGCCATATACCACCTTGGTGCCGTTGACCTTCACATATAACTGCCCGGTGTTTCCCTCAGTGCCGTGGAAGTACAGCACAAATGTCGCAGCGCCGGCTTGCGTCCAATTCTGCGCAGCAGCAAAAGTGCGTTCGGCCTCTGAATATGCTGCGCCGCCGGTGTTGTTGTAAGACAACGGCATTGACTGCTTGCCGCCGTGAACGATAGTTTGCTCGCAGAAAGGAGCAATCTCATAACCAACGATAGAGCCGTTTGTCGGGATACCGTATCCGTCCAGCCACGCCAGAAATATCCTGTTGCTCTCGGGGTCAGTGGGGTCAAGGTCATTGTAGCTCTCAAAATCGTCCACGACAAAATATTCCTGTGCCTTGAAGTCCCAGAGGTCGCCTTGCCAGGTTGCTGGGGTCTCGGCTTCATTGACCTCATCGACCCGCCAGTAGTAAGTCTTGGCTAAATCGAGGGACAAGGGACCATAGCTGGCCTCGGTCGTGATGGCAACAGGAGCAGTACCGTCTACAGCCTGCTCGTCGGCGCTGAAGTACAGATGGTGCTCAGCCGCCTCTCTTCCCGCTCTCCAGCCAAGGGTCACATCCACGTCCACATCTGTTGCCCCGGAATCCGGGTAGGGATTTCTTGCACGCACAGGTACACGGAAGAAGCGAACCTCACTGAGACCATATTGGTTCAGGATGCCTCCCCAGTTGCTGTTAGCCGTGAACCTGACGTACTTTGCTGTTACGCCGCCAAAATCGACCGTGGTATTGTGTGCATAGTCGGGCGCTCCGGGCGCCTGGAC
>JAUXAL010000086.1 GCA_030619925.1 Phycisphaerae bacterium
TCGATGCTGGATGCTGGATTCTGGATGCTTCCGCCTTCGCTGAAGCTACGGCGGACAAGCGATGCTTGATGCTCGATTCTTGATACTCGATGCTGGATACTCGATGATTGATGCTGGATACTCGATGCTGGATGCTGGATACTCGATGATTGATTTCGATATTTTGTTTTCATTGTTCGATAACAATCAATCGCGGGAAAAATGCTTATACGTAAAGCGCGTACGCGCTTTACGTATGTGACATTTCAAAAAACTCCAAGTTTAAGTACTAAAAACTCATGAACGGCCGAACTGACTTGCGACTTCCAACGTCAGATTTCGGACATCGGACAACCGACATCAGACTTTTGTATATCGAAGGATTCGATATTTTGTTTTTATTGTTCGATAACAATCAATCGCGGGAAAAATGCTTATACGTAAAGCGCGTACGCGCTTTACGTATGTGACATTTTAAAAAAACTCCAAGTTTAAATACTAAAAACTCATGAACGGCCGAGCTGACTTCCGACTTCCAACGTCAGATTTCAGACATCGGACATCCGACAGCTCGCAATTGACCTAATCTTTACTTGACGCCGAGTCTCCGCGTGTGGTATACTATATACTACATATCAGCGATATTGGGAAAAGCCGTTTATTGCCCTGTCAAAAACGGGCTGATTTCGCCCAAAAAAGCTTGATTATAGTTCCAATAAATGGTAGTATAATTATGTTTTCCAGGAGGAAACAGTATTCAGTTCATTTTTTATAAGGAGGACTATTATGTCTAAGAAATTGGTTTTGTTTGTAGCTGTGTTTCTAATCTGTTGTGTCCAGGCCAGCGGTCAGGATGACCCGAATTTGGTGGGGTATTGGAATTTTGATGATGGGGCCGTCACAGACCTCTCGGGTAATGGCAACAACGGAACGCGTATGGGCGGTGCCGGCCTCAATAACGACCCGAATTGGGCCTTTGGGGCGACCGGCATATCCCTGGACCTGAACTACCAGAACCGCAATACCGATTGGGTCGAGATCCCCCACAGTGACAGCCTTAACATCACGCATGAGCTTTCCATTCTCCTATGGATTCGGCCTGACGATATCGAGAACTGGGATGGCATGGTCTGCAAGGGAACCACGAAATCGCCTTGGGCCTTGCGGTTTAACCAAGACAATGGGCTGCGCTTTTCGGTCAACCATTGGTACGTCCTGGACGACCCGGCGGACCCGAACTATGCCCCGGGTGCGGTTGGCGAGGGGGACGTCCAGAGTATACTCGATGTCAATGAAGTCGGCGACGGGGCAGGGGTCGAGTGGACTTTTGTCGGTGTGATCTGCGATACGCAAAGTGTCCGCTTCATCAAGAACTCCGAGGAGCAGTTCATGCCAGTGCCCCTCATTTTTGCCGAGTCTGACGAACCACTGTACCTCGGTGTTTACCTACCGGCCGGTATCAGTAATTCCTCTCAAAATATTGACTACTTTAATGGCCTGATGGACGAGGTGCGGATCTACAATCGCGCGCTGTCTCGGCGTGAGGTCATCGCAATCTCAGGGCTGGCCACCAAACCCTTTGTGCCTGAGCCTGCCGACGGCGCATTGGGTGTTTCATCAGGCACGCTTACCTGGGGCAGTGTCGAAGGCACGGAAAAGGTGTACCTGGGCACGAGTGCTCAGGCCTTGGAGCTTGTTAGTGAGGATGCCACAGGCACTTACACCATCGTAGATATGATTCCCGGCCGGCAGTACTTCTGGCGTGTAGATGCAGTGACCGCTGAGGGAGTAGTCACGGGCGACGTATGGACCTTTACCTCAGCAGGGAACGTACCCAGCGTGCCTAATCCGTCCGACAATACTGACTTCGTCGATGTCGAAGGCATCTCGCTCGGTTGGGCACCGGCCTTTGGAGCCATGGCATATGATGTGTACTTTGGCATGAATCCGGATAACCTGGAGCTGCTCGGGCAAGTCACACAGACCTCGTATGAGGATCCGGACAGGAGACTGGTCAGCGAGACGCTGCATTACTGGCGTATAGATACAGTTAAAGACGGAGAAGTAGTCGCCGGTCCGGTGTGGAGCTTTAAGACTATGCCGGTCTTTGCGGTCGAAGAGGCCTTGGTAGGCTGGTACAAGTTCGAGCTGGGAGAAGGCATCACGGCTGTTGACTGGACGCGCAAAGGCAACGAGGGCTTTCTTGTCGACACTACCAAATGGATCGATAATGGATATGCCGGTGGCGCCCTGGAGTTTGACGGTGATGGTGACTATGTGCAGATCCCGCGGGTCGTAGAGGATGACTGGACCATCATGCTATGGCTGCGTACTGAGGATCTGACTCAGGGTGGAGGCGGTAACCGTTTCCGCACAAACAGTTCGGCCCTGATCGATGGCGATTTCGGATCACAGTTGGAAAACTTCGCCATGACGTTCAAGTCGGGCAATATCGTGGTCGGTTGTACAATGCCCGGCGTTGGTGCAGGTGCTTCGCTGATCAGTAGCACGGCAATCAGCGATTCGCAATGGCATCATGTGGCCTGGACCCGGGATTCCACAACGGGCGAGATGGTGCTGTATATCGATGGCGCATTGGACGCCTCGGAGACGCGAACAGACGACGCATGGAAAGGCACCAAGAACTCACAAGACCACATCAAGATCGGTCTGCATGATTATTCCAACAGCCAAGGCTTCTTCACGGGTCAGCTCGACGAGGTCAAGTTCTTCTCCCGGGTTCTCAACGAGACCGAGGTCAAGGTCGAGATGAGACCTGACAAGCGTGTGGCGTTCTCGCCTCAGCCGGTTCCCGGAGCCGTGCTGCAGCAGGAGACCCCTGTCACATTGGCCTGGGCACCCGGTGCCGGAGCCACCGCCCACAGTGTCTACTTTGGCACCAGTAAGGATGACCTACAGCTTGTCAGTGCGGCCCAGAGTGCCATTGAGTACGATTTAGGGCTGCTTGGCCCAGGTACCCGTTACTGGCAGGTCGGTGAGATCCAGGCTGATGGAGCCGAGATCAAAGGTGACCTCTGGAGCTTTGTCGTTGCAGAATACCTGATTGTGGACGATTTTGAGAGCTACAATGACCTTGACCCCGCTGACCCCAACAGCAACAGGATATTTCTAACGTGGCTCGACGGATACGGTATCGATATAAACGGTTCTGTCGTTGGTTATGAGAAGCCTCCTTTTGCCGAGCAAAGTATCGTTCACGGTGGCAATCAGTCGATGCCGTTGGCCTACGACAACTCCGGCACGGCAAATTATTCAGAAGCCGAACGTACGTTCAGTCTTCCACAGGATTGGACCAGAAAGGGTGTTACAGCATTATCGCTGCGGTTCAGAGGTTCTGGAGCATCTGTCGGCAGCTTCACAGAGGGCCCGGGTGGCACATATACGGTGACCGCCGCCGGCGCAGATATCTGGGGCAATGCCGACGAGTTCCACTTCGCCTACAAGGAGCTCTCCAGCCCCGGCTCGATTATAGCGAAGGTCGACAGCGTGCAGAACACGCACAACTGGGCCAAGGCCGGCGTGATGATTCGCGATACACTGGATGCGGGCTCCACGCAAGCGATGATGGCCATCACACCCACTCAGGGAGTTTCCTTCCAGCGTCGCACCATCACAGGCGATAGCAGTACCGGTACGACGGAAGCTGGAATTACTGCTCCGTACTGGGTGAAAATAGAGCGTGACATAGGCGGGTTCGTTACGGCCTCTTATTCGGCCGATGGCGTTTCGTGGACGCCGCTTGGCAGTGAGGCAATCAGCATGAATGCGCCTATGTATGTAGGTCTGGCACTGACCAGCCATGACGCTGCTTTAACGTGCGAGGCCGTATTCTCCAATGTCCAGATCACCGGCACGGTTAGTCCGCAGTGGGTGAGCCAGGATATCGGTATACCCAGCAACGATCTTGAGCCGATGTATGTGACTCTGGCCAATAGTGGCGGCACACCTGCGGTGGTGTATCATCCCGACGTCAGTGCAACGCAGATGGACACCTGGACCGAATGGAGGATCGACCTGCAAGCGTTCAGTGGGGTGAACTTGACCAATGTCGATAGGCTATCTATTGGTTTTGGCGATAAGAATAATCCGCAGTCTGGCGGTTCAGGTATGATGTACTTTGATGATATCAGGCTGTATCCGCCGGCTCCGTAACCACAAGCCAACTAAGCGGCAATTGGTCGCGTGGTGGATAAAGCAGATTTGCATCACTTGTACCTGCCTGCACCTGTCAGGTTACGCAGGCACAGGTGCGGTTACGCAAGTACAGGCAGTTCGGGGCCTGTACCGATTGACTCGGTATGGGTCCCGTTTGTTCGTATGCCCGGCAGGGTACACAATGCGCTTGTCACGCGGACATCGGACCACTGCGATAGGTTGTCCCCGACGGCAGCATTTTTTTACAGTCGTAATCTTTTTATTCAAAGGCTTTTGCGACCTCCAGCACTTTTCCAGCCTTTTGGTCGAGTTGAGCCATGGTCGCCAGTACCTCTGTTACATTTGGGTGATTCTGGTCAAAGATTTTTTCGAGCGTTTTCAACGCCCTCTGACAGAGGTTTCGAGCTTCGGAGTATTTTCCCTGGTGTATACACAGCCTTGCCAGGTTATTAAAGGCCCTCGCAGTATGATCATTTTCCGCCCCCAGGGAGCTTTCCAACACTTTCACCGCCTGTCGACAAACGCTCTCAGCTTTGTCGTATCTTTTGTTCGCAATATACAATTGCCCCAAGGAACTCAAGACTCTCCCGGCAAGTGGATGTTCTGAACCACGCTTCTTTTGCACCACAAGCAAGGTTTTCTGAAGTAGTCTTTCTGCCTGGGCGTAGTCTTTCTTTGCTTGGCAGATCCTGGCCATTGTCAACCACGCTGGAGCTAAAAGATGATGGTCCGGACCGTAGGCCTTTTCTTGGATTACCAGCGTTTGATTAATCAGTGACTCCGCCTCGGTGTATCTGCGCTGTAGCAGATATAGTCTCGCGACGCCGCAACGCACACCTGCTGTGTAAAGGTGGTTTGGCCCATAGCTGTTATTAATTGTGACAAGCGCCCGCTGATAATAGCTTTCCGCATCTGCGAAGTTGCCCTGTGCAACCAGCAGCTCAGCAATGTCTACCTTGAATGGTGCCATTGCCTTGTCGTCTGCACTATGACTGTCGAGCATAATGGCCACCGCTCGCTCCAGAGCAAGGCGGGCATCCCGATACCTGCCCTGTCCTTGATAAATTGAGCTGCGAATTCTCAATGTGTATGCTATGTGTGGATGCTTTTTGTAGTAGACTTTTTGCTGTAGTTTAAGACCCAGCTCGCACATCTTCTCAGCTTCGGACAGTCTGCCCTGATTATCGTAAACATATGCCAGATCAATCACACACAAACAGAGTTCGGAATCAGAAGCGTTCTTTGTTCTTGCCAAAGCCAGTGCCTGTTCCGCAAGCGTCGTCGCCTTTGCATAATCCCCGAAGGCCATGTACACTCTTGCCATTGTTCGAAGTGTTTTGCATGGGGGACTCTTTTTGCCCTGCCACGGCTCTCCATCTGCTATGCTGCCCGTCAGTAGTACCAAACCGAGCACTAAAACAAGGAAAAGAGTTTTGCTTTTCTGTGTTAGACGGTTTGTTTCGTTTTTCTGATTCATTTACCGCATCCTCCCGAGTCGTTTTCTGCATCCCCATTTCTGCCCTTTAGCTTCTTCGATGTCAAAAATAACCGGGGTTACTGGTTATCTAAAACATAAGAAACAATATGAATAACGGCAAATTATGCAGACGTCTTCACAACGAAATACGTTGAGGCTCGAGGCAGGCGTTTTATATGTTGTTGTTTAATATTTTCGGACTTTTCTTCCGTCACCTCCCATCTAAAAAGGAGTGGTTCCCATCTAATTTCTGCAATTGCCGGTGCCAGAACCACTTCTCAAAATTTAGGATAAAAATCCCTATTTTCACTACTGATATATACCGATAGTTTTTTCAAACACTTCATTTCCAGGTTTTAATTGATGCGAGATTATCATGTTGCGATTTGGCAACGATAAACAGCGCAATTTCCGAATTGTTTGGATAGTGGCGACGGTGTTCTTTGCAGTCGAGTGCAAACATGCCAGAGTAGCTGCCAAAAGTCCACCGCCTCAAAAGTCCGCAGCCCGGGTTGTTAAGGAAACGCCCAAAGCTGCAGTAGTGATTAACTCGGTCTGTGATAAAATTATCAGCGGCGATTTCAAAAGCGCCCAAGAGATCGTTCGCAAATCTGCTGTCCCCGCCAGCAAAGGCCTTAGGCGGCTTAGGATGGTTATTGATGAGTATATGGCCATAAAGGCCCGGCGCAAGGAATCCCAAAATAATGCTTATAAAGCGCAGATAGCCGAGCTCAAAAGACTTTGCCGGAAAGGCCTCTCAGAAGATGTCAGTGACATCGGCAAGGTTTTTTCGGTAGTAATACAAGCCCTGGAATATGCCGACGAAAAAGGGCAGAAACAGGCTTTGCTCGAAGACCCTTTTGTAAGAGAAACCATTCGGAAAGCCAAGACCAGGGCCGTCGAATTCGAGTCAAAAGGCAAATGGCTTGATGCCTATACAGTTTGCTATAGCAAGCTGGCGCAAATTTATAAAGACAATGAGGCATATTCGGACTATGCTGAACAGCTTTTGGATAAGGCCGATATTGCAGCGTCTCTGCGAAACAGCAGTTGTGAGACCAGCAGGGAGCGTTATGCAGGTATAAGCAAACAAATGTTTATCAACGCCGTTAATCTTCTCGATTCCAGTCATGTCAACATTATCGATTATCGCCGGATGACAATTAAAGGCATCAGTTGCTGCAAGCTGTTAGCGGAAGTGATGAGTAATTCACATCTCGATACGGCCTATGAGATACGAGGTACGCAACTTACAGCTTGGTCGGGGGCTCTGGCAGCGATTCTGGATGAAGTGAACCGGTCGCCGGCGGGTATAAGTAAGGATAAGTTTATAAATGTTTTTGAAGAGGTTTTGGCCCTGAACGAATCCCATGGTGTCGGGACGGGGTTACCTCGAACATTGTTGATTGCAAAGTTTGCAGAAGGAGCTTTGTCTGCACTTGACCCCTATACAGTTATTTATTGGCCTAGTCAGGTGCAGGATTTTGAAAGATCGATATCAAATCAGTTTCCAGGTATTGGCATAAGATTATCGAAGGAAGAAGGGCTAATAAAGGTTGTAGGCGTACTGCCTAATACACCGGCATACAACTCCGGTCTTGAGGTCGGGGATGTGATAAAAGCAGTGGATGGTATTGAAACGGTAAATATGTCTTCTAACTGTGCGGTTAAGAGGATTACCGGCCCGGCGGGCACAAAAGTGACTTTGACGATAAGGCGTCCGGTTGAGGATAAAACCCTCGATATTACTATGAGCAGAGCTAATATAGTGGTGCCGTCAATCCACGGTTGGCAAAGGACCAAAACAGGGCCGGCAGTGCCGGCCAGGATCCGGCCGAAGGCCGGTACCATCCAGTCCAGAGCTTCGCTTTGGCCCGCCTTCGGCGGGTGGCTGTATATGATTGATAGTTACAACAAGATTGGTTATGTTCGAATAACCAGTTTTAATTCGAGAACCGCTCACGATTTCGAAAAAGTACTTGGTCAGCTTGAGGCGAAGGGGTTAAAGGGATTGATTTTGGATTTGCGTTCCAATCCCGGCGGGCTTTTAAATAGCGCCGTTGAAATAGCGGACAAATTTATCGAAGAAGGATTGATAGTCAGGACACAACCACGATTTGGGATGGCAACTTATGCATCGGCACACAAAGAAAAAACACATCCGAACTATCCTATCGTTGTGCTTATAAACCGTTTTACAGCGAGTGCTTCAGAAATTGTGGCAGGGGTGCTGCAGGACCCGAAATATAACAGGGCAACTTTGGTAGGCGAAAGAAGTTATGGTAAGGGCAGCGTACAATCAATAACGAGTTATCCCGGAGGAGGAGCACAACTAAAATATACTGCGGCGTATTATCATTTACCATCGGGGCAAAGGATCGAAAACCGTGAGGTTGTGAAAAAGCGAAGTGGAAAAGATTGGGGTATCTCGCCGAATCCGAACGTGAAATTGCGAAGTGATGAGCTGCGGAGACTAACCGATGTGCAAAAGGCAAATGAGCTGCTGGTAAAAGCCGACCATAACAATAACAATGCTTTCAGCAGGCCAAAACAGTATTCGAGCCGGGAAACGATAGATGCCGATCCACAACTGGCGATAGGGCTGTTGGTGTTAAAAAGCAAAATGATACGCTCCGGCTGTACGTTGACTTTGAATTGACAAGGCTTTTGTTGTCCATCGTCTGTCTTCTCCCCTCACTTCGTCCTTCATTATTCCTTGTTCTCCACAGGACTCCTTACGGAGGATATTCGATATTCCTCTATCTTCTTCTCTCTGATCTCTCGACCTCTTTATCCGATTCTGTTACTTCCATCGAAGCTGCTGGAGCTCTTCTCTGGTGCGTATGAAGTTCACAGTGCCATCATTCAGCAGAACACAGCCGCCCTTTGGGTCATGATTGTCGAAGGTAAATAGCTCAGACCCGCCGTGCTGATTCCATCCCGGCTTTGACTCGAAGAGAAACACCGTGTCTCCGGGTGACTCCTTCCCGCAATGCGGATTCATCGCATAATCGGATCTCCAAATGAGCACCTTCTGCTTTGCCAGATTGGCATGAGCGTCACTCGCCACGGTGGATACGTGTATGCTCGGGCATGCAAACATCCTCGCTATTGACGCGTCAGACCGCAGATATCCTGTTGTGTCTTTCAAGTAGCTGTAGTAGATTTTCCGGCTACGCAGAAACTCCACAATCTCGTCACACCACCGATTCGGGTCGGGGTAAAGACGGCCCGGCCTGTATTTAAGGCCCTTAAAAAGAAGCTTACTCAGGTTCCACGCGCACTTACATCGTGCTTCCAGAGGTTTGACCGCTGGCGGCGCAAGGATCGCCAGGTCAGGCATCCCTGGCGAATACCTAAATGTGTTCTTGTCTGCGGTGACTATGCCCATGGTATATACAGTAAACGATGCCAAGCGTTTCTCGCCACGCCAGCAGAAGATATCTACCCCACCAGGTGATTCCGCTCCACCTCGCAATTTGCCCGAATAGGTTCCCTGGCTAACATCATATGCAAACGCTTTGATTAGCTGCTGATCGGTCACCGTCCACGTGTCGAAGGACTTTACGGACCTTCTCTCCTCCTCGCTCAATAAGCGATTCTGCCCGCCCGTGTCGGGAATGAAGTAGTCGAGCGCTCCGATTTTGTAGTGGACTTCAATGCGGGTGCAGGCACCAAGGTCAGGCGGCTTACGGCAGCCGGGGCATAACAGCAATACAGGAAACAAAAGAAGACATAGGACAGCAGACATAAACACTCTGAACCATGCGTTTGAAGCGACTTTTCTGGAATGGGCACTATTGTATGTCATTTCCAGCTCCATTGTTTCTACTGACTCTTAGTCTGTCGACTATTTTATTTAGCCTCACGCAAATTGCAAGCATTAGTATGGCTGTGGTCCCGAGGTTGTTTCATCCTTCCAAAGGCAGGTTGATTCAGTAAAGGGCACCACCTGCCAAAGAGGGCGTCATTTTTCGCAAGAAAAAAGAACAAAACAACGTCTTTGTGTGTTATATTTATTATGCGAGTCTACTGGTAGAATACAGCAAAAGGTTCAATAGTCACAAATATGCGTGGACTGTAAGGCAGGAGTGAATCCATGAGACGCAGAGAATTCATTAAGAACGCAGCGGTTGGGCTGACAGCATTGGCTTCGGGCCGGCCACACCGTGCTAACGCAAAGGGCTCCAAGTATCGGGTTGCGGTAATTGGCAGGACCGGCCGGGGTAACTACGGTCACGGGCTGGACGTGGTGTGGAACGACATAGACCAGGCCCAGGTGGTGGCCGTAGCAGATCAAGATTCGCAAGGCCGTGCCGCAGCCGCCAAGCGGCTCAAAGCGCCGAGAGCCTATGCTGATTATCGCCGGATGCTGGAGAAAGAGCGTCCGCAAATCGTAAGCGTAGGGCCTCGCTGGCTGGACTGCCATCATGACATGGTACTGGCATGTGCGGAGTTCGGCTGTCACGTTTTTCTTGAAAAACCTATGTGCCAGACCCTTGAGCAGGCTGACGAAATGATCGCCGCCCTTGAGAAGCGGAATTTGAAGCTGGCTATTGCTCATCAGACCCGCTACAGTCCGACGCTGCAGTATGTGCAGGAACTTATCGCAGATGGAAAACTGGGCGACATACTTGAGTTGCGAGGACGGGGCAAAGAGGACCGTCGCGGCGGCGGTGAGGACCTAATGGTACTCGGTACTCACATCATGGATCTGATGCGTTTTTTTGCCGGTGATGTGCAATGGTGTTTCGCACACGCCAGAGATGGTCGAAAGTCTGTTACTAAGAACGAGGTACGTGATGGAGCAGAAGGCATCGGCCCCCTGGCCGGCGACGAGATTCACGCGATGTATCGTTTTGGCGGAACAACGATGGGCTATTTCTCGACGCAACGTGCCCGGCATGGAGTATCGAAACGCTTTGGGCTGCAGGTTTTTGGAACAAAGGGAATACTCACCATGACGACAGGCGCTCTGCCGGAAATCTGGTTTGTCGAGGATCCCTCCTGGCAGCCTGGACGCAGCAAGGCCCGGTGGAAGCAGGTCTCCAGTGCCGGGATTGACAAACCGGAGACCCTTAGTGACTCTGGCCACCGTTTTGGCAATCGTCTGGTTGCGCTCGACTTGATCGGCGCCATCGAAATGAACACGCAACCGAAGTGTAGCATGTATGACGGGCGGGCGGCTCTGGAGATGATATTAGCGGTATATGAATCACACCGGCTCAATGCGCCGGTTGAGTTTCCACTGGAGAACCGTAGGCATCCGTTGAGTATGCTGTGAGCAAGCTCTCGTGCTACGTAGCGAGCTACTTCGCAGAGTAGTATCGGAAACTATTGAGCTTTACTGCTGAAACCAGTAAATCTTGGTTTGGCAACCTAAGCATCAACGTTATATAAGTTAAGGAGAGATAATGAAGAAAAAAATCCAATCCATCATCCCTTTTGCTTTCATTCTGACGGTACTCGGCATGTTATCATCCACAACAGCCGGGCGGCTGACCCCAAAGCAACAGGCCAGGCGAATCCTGGAAGCCGCAGGCATCAAAGGTGGTCTCATAGTCCATGTTGGCTGTGGTGACGGAGAGCTCACCGCAGCATTGTATGCTAACGACCGTTACCTGGCCCATGGGCTCGACGCGGATGCAAAGAACATCGAGCGGGCCCGAGAACACATCCAGTCGCTGGGCCTATACGGCAGAGTGTCGGTCATTACGTGGTCCGGCACCCGTCTGCCCTACGCCGAGAACTTGGTGAATCTGCTCGTCGTCGAGGACCTTGGCCGGGTGCCGATGGAAGAATGCCTGCGCGTCCTCGCTCCCCACGGCGTGGCGTACATCAAGTCTGGGAACAAATGGGACAAGACCGTCAAGCCGCGGCTGGATGCGATCGATGAGTGGACGCATCATCTCCACGATGCCGGCGGCAACGCCGTGGCGAACGACCTCGTCGTCGGCCCGCCGCGCCATCTCCAGTGGACGGCCGGGCCGCTATGGGCCCGCAGCCACGGCTGGACGCCGAGCGTCAGCGCGATGGTCTCGGCCGGTGGGCGCCTG
Organism: Phycisphaerae bacterium; assembly: GCA_030619925.1. Taxonomy (GTDB): domain Bacteria; phylum Planctomycetota; class Phycisphaerae; order Sedimentisphaerales; family Anaerobacaceae; genus JAUXAL01. Next base: position 11,689 of record JAUXAL010000086.1, read on the forward strand.
TTCTACATCTGCGACGAGACGCTGACCTGTGCGGACGGCACCGTGCCGAGCAGGTGGTTCGTCGTCGCACGCGATGCCTTCAGCGGAGTATTGCTGTGGAAATGCCCCATACCGGAGTGGGGCTCGAAGGAATTCAGCGGCACGCCCGACACGGGCGAGGGAGTCGCCAGCGTCGGTCGCTTCACCATGCCGCCGAACGTGGGCAAGCGTCTGGTGGCTGTGGGCGACACCGTGTATGTCACCCTCGGTGTCACCGCCCCGGTGACGGCACTGGATGCGGCCACTGGCGACGCAAAACGGGTCTATGCCAACACAGCCAACGCCGACGAAATCCTCTGCACCGATGGACGGCTGATCCTGTCGATTAATCCATCCGAAAAGCCTGCCAACGCGGCGATTGGAAAGGGCGAGGGTCCCGCCGCTGCGCCTGGCAAGCACGTCTGCGTGGTCGACGTCAAGACCGGCCGAGTACTCTGGAAGAAAGGCCCGTTTCAGGGTATCCGAGCCGGCCAAACACAGGACCCGTTCGGCAGGCTCGAGCTGGCCGCCGGCGACGGCAAGGTATTCATCCTCACAACAGAGGCGATCGAGTGCCTCAACGCGAACTCGGGCAAGACTGTTTGGCGGACCATTCGCCCTGCGTTACCAGCCGGTTCGGTGCGGCGGATGGGCTTCTCGGGAATGTTCGAATACCTGCTGACAGTGATGGTGTATCGCAACGGCGTGGTCCTGCTGGCCCAGCCCGAGCCAAACACGCACCACACCTACCACACTATGCCGGGCACGCTCTATGCCTTCGCCGCCGAGGACGGCCGGCGGATGTGGAAGCAGCCCTACGGCGGCTGGGGCCATTGCACGCCGCCGGACGTGTTCGTGGTGGGCGACGTCGTGTGGACCCACGTGAACGCCGAGGCCGAGTTCGGTTCCTCGTGGGGCAAGGGCTTTAGGGCCAAGGACCCCAGTGTGGTAGACTACCGTATCCAGGCGCTCGACCTGCGGACCGGCGAACTCCGCAAGGAGCTTGCGACGAAGGAAATATTCAACGTCGGGCACCATCACCGCTGCTACCGGAACAAGAGCACGCAGCGATTCCTCATGTCGTGTCGGCGCGGCGTGGAGTTCGTGGACCTGGCTACGGGGGAGAACTACCAGAACCACTGGGTCCGCAGCGGCTGCCTGCTGGGATACCTGCCGTGTAACGGCCTGCTCTACGTCACACCGCACCCATGCGAGTGCTACATCAACGCCAAGCTCACCGGCTTCAACGCACTGGCGCCGAAACGCCGGAGGTCAGAAATCAGAAGTCAGAAGTCAGAGAGGTTAGAGAAAGGTTCCGCATACGGACAATCTCTGACTTCTGACCTCTGTCCTCTGTCCTCTGATGATTGGCCCACGTACCGGCACGACCCCCGGCGCAGCGGCGCCACGGAGTCGGCCGTCGGCGCTGACCTGGGGCTCGCCTGGCGGGCCGACATCGGCACCAGACCCAGCGGCCTCGTCGTTGCGAGCGGTAATGTGCTCGTCGCCGGCGTGGACACCCACACCGTCCATGCGCTGGGCGCCGACGACGGCAAGGACGTTTGGAAGTATACGGCCGGTTCACGGGTAGACTCACCTCCCACCGTGCACGAAGGGCTGGCGATATTCGGCTCAGCCGACGGGCGGGTCCACTGCCTCGGCGCCGCGGACGGAGCACTTGTGTGGCGGTTCGACGCGGCGCCGTGTCATCGCCTCGTAACTGTCTTTGGTCAGTTGGAGTCGCCCTGGCCCGTACCGGGCAGCGTGCTCGTGCACGACGGGAAATGCTGGTTCGCGGCCGGGCGGTCGTCGTACCTCGACGGCGGCATCTGCGTCTACGCCCTCGACCCGAAGACGGGAAAAGTGGCCCGCCACGAGACTATCTACAGCCCCGACCCCGAAACAGGAAAGATGTCGCCCGAGACCGACAGCCGCTCGATGTCCGGGCTGCTGAACGACATCCCCGCCACCGACGGCGCAAATGTGTTCATCCGACAGATGAAGGTCTCGTCCTCCGGCGGCCGCGGCGGGCAGCACCTGTACACCACGGGCGGCTACCTCGACCCGAGCTGGTTCAACCGGACGTTCTGGCAAGTCGGCCGGGCCACGACGTCGGGGCTCATGGTCCTTGGCAAGGACGTCGCATACGGCGTGGAGGTCTACACCTCCCGCAGTCGCGAGACAGTCTTCAGGCCCGGCGCGAAGGCCTACCGGCTTAGGTGCATTCCACTGAAGGCGCCCGCCGCCGGTTCGAGCAGCAAGAAAGCCACGGCCAAACGCCGCCGGCAGGGACCGAAGCCCTTGTGGGAGCAGCGCATCGGCATCCGGGTCACTGCCATGGTCCGGGCGGGAGATACGATCTTTGTGGCCGGCGAGCCGGATGTCGTAGATCCGAAGGACCCCCACGGCGCATGGGAGGGCCGGAAGGGAGGCGTCCTGGCGGCCTTTGCCGCCGGCGACGGCAGGAGACTCGCCGAGTACAAGCTGCCGGCCCCGCCGGTCTGGGACGGCATGGCGGCGGCGGGGGGCCGACTATACATGGCGACCATGGACGGCAAGGTTCTGTGTTTCTGTGGAAAAGTAAGTGGTGTATAAGAGAGGAAGGAAAATCAATCATGCATAAAGATAAAAGCCAAAACAGTCTGATGCTTCGTGCAGCCCGCCGTAGGCAGGCACGATCATGGCCAGCGTTGCTGGCCAAGCCCTCCCGACAGCACCGAGCAATAGACCGTCGTGAGTTCTTAGCTGGGGCTTCGGCTGCGGTAGCTGCTTTTAGCATCGTGCCGCGGCACGTGATGGGCGGTACGAAGTACGTTGCTCCAAGTGAGAAAATAAATGTTGGATATGTTGGAGCCGGTACACAAGGGATACGACAACTGATGAGAGCTCTGCCCAGGCCGGAGTTGAAAATCGTTTCTGTATGCGATCCCAACACCGACAGCACTGATTACGTCGCGTGGTCAAAGAACGAAATACGAAATAAGATACGTGCATTTTTGAAGAAACCCAAATGGGGAGAAGGCCTAAGAGGCTGTCGGTGCGGAAGACAGGTTGGTCGAGAAATAGTGGAGAGCTGCTATGCTATGAGCACGACCTCAGGGAAATACAAAGGATGCTCCGTTTATGCTGACTTTCGTGAATTGCTGGAAAACGCCGGCGGCCTGGATGCAGTATATGTCATGACTCCGGACCATCTTCACGCCACAATTGCGATCGCTGCTATGAACAAGGGCAAGCATGTGATTATGCATAAACCCTTATCCAATATACTCCACGAAGCTAAGCTCGTTGCAGATACCGCACGAAATACAAAAGCAGCGACCCACATGTTCTGTGCGGCAGATAAAGAGACAACGCCCCTATTATGCGAATGGATCTGGGATGGTGCCATTGGGCATGTACGGGAGGTTCACAATTGGTCGTCAAGGCCTTTCTGGCCGCAGGGAATGACCGGGTATCCCCGTGAAAGACCGCCGGTTCCGGGCGGGTTTGACTGGAATTTGTGGCTCGGCCCTGTCCCTTACCGACCTTATCATCCGGCTTATACGCATGCGGTCTTCCGCGGCTGGTATGATTTTGGAGCGGGGCCACTGGGTGATATGGGCAATTACAGCTTTTACCAGATATTCAGGATACTGAAATTGACAGCGCCGGTCAGTGTAGAAGCCAGCCGCAGTCAATACTGGGCTATCGAGGATAATCTGTGGAAAAAGCAGGAAAACAACGTCTCATTTCCTCGTGCGTCCACCATCCACTTTGAGTTTTCGGCACGTGAAGACATGCCGCCGGTGTCTCTGTACTGGTATGATGGCGGCCTGCAGCCTCCGAAACCCCGGGAGCTGGAGCTGGACCAGAAGGATATGCCCCGTGAAGGGCTGTTGTTCGTCGGCGACAAAGGAAAGATATTAGCCGGCTTCAGTGGTGATAACCCACGCATCATTCCGGAGAGGCAAATGCAGGCTTATAAGAAACCGCCTGAGAGATTGCCACGTCCGATTGGCGAGCTGGACCAATGGATTCGGGCCTGCAAAGGTGGGGAACCAGCCGATGCAAGCTTCGAAAGGGTGCATCCCTTTGCCGAGACGGTTTGCCTAGGCGCGATAGCCCTGCGAGTCGACCGAAAATTGAAATGGGATGCAGAAAATATGCGGTTCACGAATTCGCCGGAAGCAAATGACTTAATACGCAGAAAATACAGGAAAGGATGGGAGTTGTAGCACCAAGCCCGCAGCACCCGAGATTCCGCCACGAGCCCCGGCCCCTTGCAAAGGAGCAGGGCGAGTCCAGGGCAGAGTGACGTTGGTGAGGAGCAGAAAAGGATGGGCCTTTCATTCTCAAGGTCGCGGTCATATAATTGTTCCAACTGATGGTATGTTTTATGCAAGGTGCGGTTCTGTTGCAAAAGGACGTCTAATGAAAAGGGAAAGAGAGATGAAACGTACAATAACACGCCGGAATTTTTTACAGAAAACCCTGGCCGACGGCGGGCGAGCATCTCTCGGATTTGGGCTGGTCGTCTTAGCCGGTGCCCGAAAAGGAACAGCAGTAAACCGGCGAATCAAGCCCAGACCACGAGCGAATCGCCTGCCGCGGGAGGTGTGGATAGCCACCATATCGCAAAACCGGATGGAGGCAAAGGATTTCGAAGGAATGATCAAAAAAATGCTCGGTCGAATGGAGCAGGTGGTTTCCTACCAGCCGGATATAATTTGCCTTCCGGAAGTCTTTCCTTTCGCCAATCTTTCATCGCCTCGGCCGCCGGTTTCGCAGGCCGCGGAAGTGCCGATCGGAGAGATTTCTCAGCCCTTTGCTGATTTCGCCCGGAAATATCACTGTTATGTGGTGTGCCCCATCTATACGAAGGCCAATGGCCGTTATTATAACGCAGCGGTATTCATTGACAGTCAGGGCAGATTGCTTGGCGAATACCGCAAGATCCATCCGACCATCGGGGAGATGGACAACGGCGTGACGCCTGGACCGGTGCAGCCGCCGGTATTCAAAACCGCCTTCGGCATCGTAGGTGCGCAGATTTGTTTTGACATAGAGTGGTACGACGGCTGGCAAAATCTACGCAAAGCCGGCGCGGAGATGGTCTTCTGGCCTTCGGCGTTTGCCGGCGGTTCGGTGGTCAATACCAAAGCCTGGCAGAATAAGTATGTTGTCGTCTCCAGCACCCGAAAGGACACCTCCAAAATTTGTGACATCTCCGGTGAAGAAATCGCTGGTACAGGCCGCTGGAACGACTGGGTGTGCGCGCCGGTGAATTTGGAAAAGGCTTTCCTGCACACTTGGCCGTTCTGCAAAAGATTCCAAGAGGTCCAGGCTAAATACGGAAGGAAAATACGCATCAAGACTTTTCATGAAGAAGAGTGGACTATTATTGAAAGCCGCTCACCGGAGGTCAAAATTGCCAACGTGTTGAGAGAGTTTGAGTTCCAGACCCATGAAGAATTGATTCAAACAGCAGAAAAGAGACAAACGAAGAACCGTAAGTGAAAACAAAGAAACAACAGAACAAGCAGCTGGCTCTAAACGCCGGTCTTTCTACAACAGCTCTAATGTTCTTTATAGTCGCCTTGCTTTAAAGCCTTAACCTGTGCCACTTTTGCTGACGGGAAACAGTACAATGCCTCCGGCGGCTCGTCGGCTGCGGGTATGGTCGTGATCCGAGCTCATCTGCTGCACCTCCGCTAGTTATCGGTAGTGTAGTCGCAGGCGATTGTCCACAAAGTAGATTATGAGAGCCTCCTTGTGCAGCTACAACCAGGCCCTTTTGTCTGTCCCGGCGCCGTGTTCCCGTACACACAACTTCATCCCCAAATTCTCCGAAAAGTGCGATTAGGCCCAAAATATCAATACAGGAAGCCAAAAAAAGCGTTACAGGTGAGATACAAGGTGGCACTGTTAGATAGACCTATAAACAGGAAGGATGAATTGATTTCACCTTAATTTTCGGACTTTAAGAAAGGTATCAGGGTAGCTCTATGAGAACAACAAAATTATTATTGGTTTGTGCGCTGACGTTGCTGCTCAGCGCCAATGTCGCCCTGGGCGCCCCGCCCAACGACGACTGCTGGAATGCGCAGCCCATCAGTGAAGTGGAAGCCTTGCCATTTGATACGACACAAGCCACTTTAGACGGTTTCGGCGCCCCCGATGGGTGTGTGAGAAGCCCCAACATCTGGTATTGCTACACCGCCTCGTGCACGGGGCAGGCCACGATCAGCCTATGCGGCAGCAGCTTCGACACGGTGCTGGCA
>JAUXAL010000024.1 GCA_030619925.1 Phycisphaerae bacterium
GCACGTTGTTTATCGCTGGGGCCACCGTTGGATAGTGTTGGCTATCTCGGTAAAGCTGCCCTTTACTTCGCGGCGTTGGGCTCTGCCGGTGCTGGCCGCCTTGTATCGCCCCGAGGAACTGAACCTTGCTGAAGGTCGCCGACACAAAACCCCTCCCCACTTGGCCCGCCAATTGATGGCGGTGTTGATCCACTGGTTTCCCAAGCGAAAATTCGTGTTTTTGGGCGATGGGGGTTACGCCTCGCATGAGTTGGCGAAGTTCTGTTATCGCCATCGACGTCATGCCACGCTGGTCAGCCGCTTTCATGGCGACGCCAATCTCTACGCTCCAGCGCCGAAACGAAAACCACGAATGGGTCGGCCACGAATCAAGAGACGTAAACTGCCAACGCCCCAAGAAGTGGTGGTACATCGTCAACTCACCGAAGCTACGGTCAGTTGGTATGGTGGCTCTGACCGTCGTGTCCAACTTACCAGCGGCACCGGCCATTGGTACAAAGGGGGTAAGGGCTTGGTGCCGATTCGTTGGGTCTTCGTCCACGATATTCAAGGCACGCATCGGGACGAATACTTTTACACCACCGATACGAGCCTCAGTGGTGGGCAAATTGCCAGTTGGTTTACGTCCCGCTGGCCTATCGAAACCACATTTCAAGAGGTGCGTGCCCACTTGGGTTTTGAAACGCCGCGACAGTATGTCGCCAAGTCGGTATTGCGTACCGCCCCGTGTCTGCTGGGCCTGTTCAGTGTGGTCTGCCTGATTTTTGCTGAGCATACGCGGTGTCATCGTATCCAAGTACGACGGACAGAATGGTATGTCAAAGCCGAGCCTACCTTCTCTGATGCCATCGCAACCGTACGACGACTGTTTTGGCAAAAAACTATTTTTGAAAAGGCTTCGTATCATAAGGGTTTCAAAAAACTATCGCCCAAATTAAGGAACTTGCTGCTGGACTACCTGAGTCAGGCAGCGTGATTATATAAAATGGCAAAAGTCGAGCTGAGAGCTTATCCGAATCTGGCAAGGATTGCCTTGAACCAATGGTAGGTACAGAATGAACACCAAAGTCCAGACACTTCATATACCGGATTTATCAGCAAGGTCTCAGCAATCTTTGTTTGAGGCCAGAGTATCAGCGGGATTCCCGTTAAAAGAAGTGTCTTTCGTTACTGTCCTGCTATCGCATCATCAATAGCTTTTTTAACCATATCCACGGCTGGTGACTGGGGCATCTTTTCGTAAGCTATGTCTATCGCCTCTTTGGCCTCCTGGAGTTTACCCATCCGGTAATAAACATAGCCTAAGAGAAACTGCAACTGGCCCGAACCGCTTTTTTCCAGCCATTCCTTGACATCGGCTATCCTGCTCTGGAGCTTATCCATGCCGCCTAACGTAGCCACAAAGTCGATTTCGGACCGTGCATATTCAGGGTCAACCTCGATCGCTCTGGAAATAAACAGAGCACTGCTCATATATTCGCCGGCGGCGAATAACGCATGGCCCCTACCGGCAAGACTCAGCCCCAGGCCGAAGGCCTGAACCGGGTCCGACCCGGCTTCGCCGGCGTCCACTTTATAAATGGACGCCAGAGCGAAAGAGTCTGCAGCCCGATAGTACATTCCTTGTCTTAGATAGTCTTCCGCAGCCCAGATGTGCTGATTGAATTTAGTTTCCGAGAAAGATTCAATGCTCTTGTGTGGACCCATAATGCGTTTAGCCCTGGACTGGATCATGCCGGCCTTCGGCCGGTCGGCTTGCGAAAGTTCATCCAACCCGTCCAACACAAAACTTCTCTCACCGGAACTCCCCCGGGTTCCCGTTTCGCCAAGCATCTCAATAAAATAAAGTTCGTCCTCGCTTACCTCCATTTCACCATCAACAGCTTCCCGGGGTCCGTAAAGGGGGCCCTCTTTAAGGGAATCGAGGCCGACAAAGTCGGTTGTTGACCGGACCGGCCGGTGGCCGGCTCGTTTGGTACTTGTGGCTCGGCGTGTCTCATCCGGTCCGGCCTGCAGACGCGCATCAACGGACTTCGTTAAATCATTGAGTTGCTGTCTTATGCGCTCAAGAACCTCGGGACCCCCGACGTGTTCTTTCGCGTTTGGGAACCCTTCACGTTGCCCCTGTTGTTGCAGAGGCCCCAGAGTTCTCAAACGCCATGTATCGCGTTTGCCGGGCTCGGCTATTCCCTCATCTATTTTAGGTTCGCCTTCCCATTCCGGGGCTTGTTGCAGGGGCTCGGCAAACGTGACCCCCCGAAGGCGCGTATGATCAAGCCCGGTGCTGCCGGGTGCGTTTGGGAGTCCCCACATAATGGGGCCCTCCTGCAAAGCCGAATCCCTTGCAGCGGTAAACTCGTCCCCGCGAAAGCGGGCAGCACCGAGCGCCGAGCGCCGGGTGAAAGTTTCCTTCATCTGCTCCTTTGGCACCTGCATCACAAACCCGCCCTCGGCGGACCAAGCTCCCTCGCTCACCCCGCCTGTTGGAAATAGTCTCAAAGAGTCATCCTTTTCTGCCAGGCTTTGTTCTAATTCGGCCGCTTCATTTCCCATCTGCTTCAGGCCGCGCCCGAGCAGTTCGGGTTCCCAAACGCTTTTTATCCCGTTTGCGGTTCCTTCCATCTGGTTCTGGTATTGCTTCCTGATGCCCTCGGTCCGGTCTAACTTTTCGCCTCGTCGGTATAGGCTGAGTTCACGCCGAGCCAATTGCTCTATTTCCTGCGGACTTAGCGACATTGACCGGCGCTGCCCAAGCGCACTATATTGCGTTTGGGGTCCCCACAATCTTATATCAGAGACAGAAGTATCCCGGCTGGACAAAGCTTGTGTCTTAGGCAAAGGTTCCAAACCAAACACGTCCGGTGCACGGCTGCTAATCCTTGTGCCTGCCGGCCTGAAAACACCGGAGTGACCCGGCCTTGTAGTAGTTACCGTCTCTGTCGGTGAATAATATGGCCGAGCCCTGTATTTGCCGGTATAACGGCCAAAATCCTCTGCGCCGGCTGAATCCCTCAAAAAAGACTGAAGCGATGTTGAACCAAGAGTTGTCCTGAAACTCGTAGCCGACCGATACGGCATAGTGCCGCGGAAGTGCCTGCCGCGGCGAACATTGCCGGTAATTACAAGATTACTGCTGGCATCAATCGGGTTAGGACTGGCAATCAAACCGCTTTGGATACTGCTCGGCGGAACAGTGCTCAAGCCAACTGGATTTCTTATCGCAGGATTTTCGACCCCTGAACCAGTCTGGGGCCAGCCTGCTGCCGAACCAAGTGCAAAAAATAACACTATCGCAATAATGAGTGGCCGATTCTTCACAATATTAGACATCTTTCTGTCCACAAATATGTTCGTAATTAAACAATCAACTATTTCAGACGTTCGGGTCCTGCTTATACTTCGGCTTTTCAGCCCAGTTAAGTTTGCTCGCCAGAGTATCCCATTGGCTCCGAAGCGGATTATTCACGATCAGAAAATCGCAGCTCTGCTTCTCGACCCTCACCACATCATCAATTGACAGCCTCAACGAAACCTGGCCATCAACAGAAACGGTCGTGCCTTTATTGACCCGGATGCCAAAGACCTCTACTCTGCTGTCGGCGTTGATAACAATCGGCCGAAAGCTCAGCGAATGAGGACACATCGGCGTAATAACCATTGCCTCCATCTTAGGCGATAGTATCGGGCCCCCTGCCGATAGATTATAAGCCGTTGATCCTGTCGGCGTGGAGATTATCAACCCATCACTAACACAACCGGCGAGCGGTTGACCATCCACCGATATCTTAAGCTCAATCATTTTAAAGGGCGGCCCCGCCGTGATAAAAATGTCATTGAGAGCTGCTGAGCAAAATTTTTCGGTTCGGTCCCCTTCCCGGCCATCGCTGAAAACTCTACAGCCCAGCATCATCCGCCTCTCTATCGCAGCCTTTCCCGACGTTAAGCAAGAAAAATAATCTTTAAGTTCGCCAACGCTGAATTCCGCCAGGAAACCAAGCTTGCCGACGTTAACGCCTATCACCGGCACACTTACTTTACTCAGACTCCTCGCCGTCGCAATGATGCTCCCATCGCCGCCGAAAACAACCGCAAAATCGCATTTTTTTGGAATCTCGGCTTTTCTAGGTGTCCGGACAACCGTTTGGGCGTTCGGATCATCCACGACCACCGACTCGGACGAATTGCCGCTGGCGTTCCTTAAATCCTCAATGCTGTAATTTGCTACTATATCGGCCTTATCTTTCGCAAAACCGACAAATTCCTCAATTGCCTCGCCGACTCCCTCTTTTTTCGGATCACCGAAAATAACCAATTTGGGCGGAGATTTCGTATCTCGCATCTCGTATCCCTCACCGCGATTCACACTTTCAGCAACTCTTTTGCCGTCTCTACTATTTTATCGGCATTTACACCGGCCTCCATAAGCTGAGCATCGCGCGAATTGTGCCCGATAAATCTTCTCGGTGCACCAAGCACCGCTATCGGTTTTGTAATTGCCGTCCCGAGAGTTGTCGCAGCCAATTCGAGCACAGCCGAGCCGAACCCGCAGGCGATGGTGTGGTCTTCTACCGTGATTATACCCTTGCCCTTGTTGGCCAACAGAAAGATCTTCTTATCGACAGGGGCAGCGAACCGCCCATTAATCACATCAACCGCAATCCCCTCCTTAGCCAGCAACGCCGCTGCTGTCAATGCTTCTGTCAGGACGCTGCCGTAACTGACAATTGCAATAGCTGAATCCTTTGCCTTTTTGACGACCACGCTTTTGCCTAACTTAAACGGCTTGGCACAGGCGGCTCTGATGAACTTCCGCGGTGGAACAAGGTCCTTCGGATACCTTATGACAACCGGCTTATCTTCACCCAGAGCAAATTCCAGAGCCAGTCTCATTTCAATATCATTTGCCGGTGCCGTCAATACCATATTCGGCATCATCCGCAAAAATCCAATATCCATCAAACCGTGATGTGTCGGGCCGTCCGAGCCAACGACCCCAGCCCTGTCGATGCAAAAAACGACCGGCAGTTTTTGTAACGCCACCTCCTGAACTATCTGGTCAAAGCTCCGCTGTAAAAAGGTCGAATAGATACAGACCACCGGCTTTAAGCCGCTTCTGCACAGCCCTGCTGCAATATCCACAGCCGCACTCTCGGCAATACCCACATCGTAGAACCTCTCAGCGAACCTTTTGCGAAACTCCACCAGCCCCGTGCCATCACACATCGCCGAGGTGATAGCAACAATTCTATTGTCCTTTTTCGCTAACTCTGTCAGATGCTTACCGAATACATTGGTGAAGTTCTGCCTGCTCGGTGCCAAGGTTGACTCAACAGCACCTCTGTTTGTCTTGAACGGGCCGGTCGAATGAAATTTGCTTGGACGGGAACCGGCTGGCCGAAAACCTTTGCCCTTCTTTGTGTAAACGTGCAGAATTGCCGGGTGATTCAACTCGGCCAACGCCCTGAACAACTGTATAAGTGAGCCGATATCATGTCCGTCAACCGGACCAAAGTACGGGATATTCAGGCTCTCAAACATCTGACTGGCCGGCAGAACCATTCGAATACTTTTCTTAATTCTTTCAATGGCTTCCTCAACACTTTTGCCGATAACGGGCATGTGCTCTAAAATATTGCGGGTGGTCTTGCGCAAATCCTCATAGGTCTGGCTTAGCCGCACTTTGGAGAAGTATTTCGCCACTGCCCCCTGAGTAGGGTCTATCGCCATCGAGTTGTCATTGAGCACGATTAGCAACTGCCTCTTGACCAATCCGAGATTATTGAGCGCCTCGAAAGAAATGCCGTTAACGATACTGGCATCGCCAACTACTGCGACGATTTTATTCGTATTGCGTATTGCGCATTGCGTTTCTGTTTTTTATTATTTAATTGTTCATTTTTTATTTTTAATTCTTCACCTATCGCCATCCCAATTGCCGTCGCTATCGAGGTCCCGGCATGTCCGACGACGAACTGGTCATACACACTTTCAGCCGGATTTGGAAAGCCACTTATCCCATCAGCCCGGCGAAGATGCTCGAATTTGTCTTTTCTTCCGGTAATAATCTTATGCGTATAGCATTGATGGCCAACGTCCCAGAGCAGCTTGTCGGCTTTGAAATCGAAGACATAGTGCAGTGCCAGTGTCAGCTCCACTACACCGAGGTTACTTGCCAGATGTCCGCCGGTTTTACTGACCGAGTCGAGAATAAACTGGCGTATTTCGTCGGCCAGTGTCTTTAGCTCCGGCACTGACAGTTTCTTCACGTCCGCTGGACTTTCAACCCCGTTTAGAAACTTCCTCTTTTCGTTCGATTTTTGCATAATATTATTCAACCCTTTTCAATCAAGTTTCTAACGGGGCCGGTTTGCTCTAATAATTTACCCATCAAGCACTCTTTCAATTATCTTTATACCAATATTTTCAATCAAATGTGCAGGTAGTTGTAATGAAATCTCAGTATTTTAAAAAAAATTTAAGCCCTTTTACTATAGCAGGTTAACTCAAAGAGCACCAATGAAAAAATAGTCTTTTTCGCATCAAACGTGCAGGTTGATCTAATTATGGAGGGAGTCGATGCTGGATGCTCGATACTCGATGCTGGAGCAAAGCGGAAGTCCGCCTATGGCGGGCTCGATATTTTTGAGATTGCTTCCCGCCTGTGGCGAATCTGACGCAGAACAAACGAGGTTTGTTGCCCGATGCTCGCTGAGGTTGCCAACTGTCGAGCCGACGGATTGGCATAGAAAGTCCAAGTTGATGGCAAGAAAGTTATTGGTCGGCTGGTTTATGGAGTGTCTGGCGTGTAAGGCAACCTTTATTCGTTCTACGCCGGCGAATTGGGCAATTGGACAAAAAGGCAGGATTTTCGCGAACGACACGCGGCAACAGACTCCCGGCCAAGACACCGGAGTTGTCAGGCAATATTTTTTTACAAGTAAACGAAAATTTGTGGGATTTGTCAGATGCCCTGATTGCTTATCTGCGAATGTTCGATTGATGGAGATTGGTGATGGAAAATAAGCGATTCATCTTTCTTAGTACTAAGGAAAGCGGACGCAACAGCTCTTTTGCGGAGAACGGAGAGGATTTCAGGCTCATACCTTTAACGCAAGGCCAATTCGCTATTGTAGATGCCGAGGATTACGATCGGCTGGCGCAACACAAATGGTGTGCCGTGAAGGGCAGAGATACTTTTTACGCCCAGCGATTTAAAGATGGAAAAATAGTAGGCATGCATCGGGAGATTATGCGGGCGCCGAAAGGCATGATGTGCGACCATAGAAATCACAACGGGCTTGATAATCGCAAAAGCAATCTTCGTCTTTGTACGAGTGCACAGAATCAGTACAACAAGAGGCCCAAAAAAGGCTGCACATCGAGATACAAGGGTGTGGTTTTAAGAAGTGATTGTAAAAGATGGCGTGCGAAAATTGGTTTTAACAGGAAGCGGATGCATCTGGGTGATTTTGCCAATGAGACACAGGCAGCGATGGCTTATGATGATAAAGCAATTGAGCTTTTCGGCGAATTTGCCTGGCTCAACTTCCCGGAAAGAATAGACCTGCGAAACTGGATACGAAAGATTGTGTGGGCAGCGTAACAACAGACTCAGTGCCGGAGCGTTTCTGCCCAGTATCAACATATCAAAGGCAATTAGCAAGAACGTGTAAATAAAAAAAAGGCCGTAAGCATAATGCTTATGGCCCGTTGGTTCGTAATTAGGAATACATCATAGTACAAAAGACTTTGAACCCAAAAGCCGCCATAGGCGGTGGTCGGATCTGAATGGGCCAATGGTATTTCTTCGAAAAATTGCCCTGCTGTATCGGCTGATGCTCAAATCCGCTTATCTGCCCCCCTGCAAACCAACAAATCAATACAGCAAGAATTAACCACGTTACTATAAACGGAATCATTCCTATTGTCATAACGTATCCCCAAAAGACCAACTAATTGTATCGGCTTAAGTTCAATTTTTTCCTTAATCAAATCACCATCGTAATTTGCCCACCGCTCGCACCTGCGGTAACGCGAGTGCAGGCGAAGACGGGTATGCTCAACCCGGCCGGTGGCCAGCACGGAACTCAAAAAAAAAACGTCGACATCCCCACTAAAGGGCCGATGCCAGTATCTAAAATGCAGTATTTTTCTATGGGATTATTTGCCGCCGGTTCCCGCCCGTCTTGGCTCGGCCAAGCCGAGACAGGCGAAGCGGGGGGCCGTCCTTTTTCTACACAATCTGCAAATCAAGGTTTTCAATACTGATATGTGGCTTTTTTGAATAAATGCTCTGGGTGCATTGGTTGAACCATATCCACCAACCAATTAGAAAATGCAAGGGAAGTGAGGCGTGTATTTCCGCCTTTTCGTCAATTACTTTGTTCTTTCCAGCAAGGCCATAGCCAATTGCCGCAGCGTATCGGCTTTTTTCCCAAAAGGCTCCAATACTGCCACAGCCTCATCGGCCAGCTTCTTCTGCAACTCTTTTGCCTTTTCAATTCCCACTACCGCTGGGTAAGTGCACTTGGCCGCCTTGGCGTCTTTACCGGCTGTCTTGCCTAACTGCTCGCTCGAGGCGCTTACATCGAGAATGTCATCAGCTATCTGAAAACCCAGGCCAATTTTTAAGCCATATTCACACAAACAGTCGAATTGCTTCTTTCCTGCGCCGCCACAGATGGCTCCCATCGCAGCAGCGCATCGGAACATCTTGGCCGTCTTGTTGGTATGAATATATTCTAAGATTTCCTCACCGCCGGTGCTTCTTTCAGCTTTCAAATCCGCCATTTGCCCTGCAATCATACCGGACGGTCCGGCATCCTGCGCCAATTGACCAATTAATTTTACCGCGATAGTCGGCTCGTCAATCTCTTTTGCCAGAATCTCAAAGGCAAGTGTCAAAAGGGCATCACCAGCCAGAATAGCCGTCGCCTCATCGAAAACCTTATGGCAGGTAGGTAACCCTCGCCGAAAGTCGTCATCATCCATCGCCGGCAAATCGTCGTGAATAAGCGAATAAGTATGTACCATTTCAATCGCCGCCGCCGCGATCTCAGCGTTGTGGTTGGGTTCGGGCCCGCCTTTTTTTGCGGGCGGGGTCCCGTTTACTTGCCCGCCGACAAGCTCGCAGCACCAGAGCACCAATACCGACCGCACTCTTTTGCCCGGCGCTTCAAGGACGTACCTAAGCGCTTCTTTCAAATCGCCGTCTATCTGCTGGAAAGCTAAAAGTCGCTGCAAAGTATCATTCACGAACTGCGCCTTCTTGCGTAACCGAGCATTGAAGTCCATTATCGACCTACGATTTTCGATTTCAGATTGCCCCCTGACGGTTCACTATTGACAACTGAGCATTGATTATCGATTATTGAAAATAGTAAATAGTAAATAGTGAATAGTAAATGGAAAAATGGTTCTAATTCTCGGCGTTACCGCATCCGGCAAAGGGCGATTGGCCTTTGGTCTGGCCAAAAGCGTGGGTGCTGAAATAATCAGCATCGACTCGATGAAGGTCTATCGGCGAATGGACGTCGGCACCGCCAAGCCGCCCAAAGAGGCCCGCGCGGCGCTAAAGTATCATTTAATCGATGTGGTTGAGCCAAGCGACTCATTCAGCGTAGGGGCCTTTCTCGAATTGGCTTACAAAGCAATAGAGCAGATAAAGAGTCGCAAGAAACCCATAATCGCGGTCGGCGGAACTGCCTTATATATAAAGGCCCTGCTCTACGGCCTTTTCGAAGGCCCCGGAACTAACGAGCAAATACGTGCTGAACTGAGAGCACGAGCACAAGCCGAAGGTTTGGCACAACTCCATCGCGAATTAACGAAAATCGACCCCGTAGCCGCCGACCGCATCAGCCCCAACGACTCCAAACGTATAATCCGAGCCCTGGAGGTTTACAAAACTACAGGCAAACCTATCTCAAGTCTCCAGAAACAATTCAACGCTAAAAAACCTGTACACGACTGGACGATAGTAGGCCTACGGAGAGAAAAAACCGACGCCAACAACCGAATAAACAGAAGGGTAAAAAAGATGATTGCCGCCGGTCTTGTCGATGAAGTCAGATCCCTTCTGGCCGAAGAAAAACCTTTAAGCCCGCAGGCCCGATGTGCCATCGGTTACGCTGAAATAATCGATTACCTCTCCGGCCAAATAGGGCTGGAAAACGCAACAGAACTGATAAAGAAGAACACCCGACGTTTAGCCAAGAACCAGCGCACCTGGTTCAAAACCTTTAAAAATGTCCACTGGCTCGATATCGAGCCGGAAGAACCCCCGGAAAAAATCCTCGACCGCACGAAGACATTATTGAGCGGTCTTTTCACTTAGATGGTTTGCAATTGCCGTTGTGCTCGCAGCACAGCAGCGGCGTCACCCAGAACAAGTTGCTTTATCAAACTGGCCGGAACCAGGGTAATTCCCATACTGAAGATTTTCTCTTCAACCATCGAAGCAATCATCCGTGCCGTTTGCTGGCAAAGGCTGTACTTCGTTACCAGGTCTTCAACTATTCTGGACTTGTCCCACCGACATCTGCCGCCGGATTGCTCGGCCCCGGCAAGCAACTCGGCATCTGCAAGTTCCTGAATATCAATCGAAACAACCTCAATTCGGGAACGCTTAAGCTTGCGCTCGAAATGATGTTCGCTTAGCACAATGGCAGCATCTTCATAGCTGGTGGCCGTCAGAACCGCCTTAATTATGGAAAAGACCTCGTTACTGGTTACGCTACGACGGCTTTGTCGATGATAAAGAAAATATGTCACCACCTCGGCAAGCTGTTCGGCAACGCATATATCCGCCTGGTCGATCTCACCGAGAGCGTTACTGATAGTCCCTATGACTTTGGTGTGCAGGTATTCTTCGACACTGCCATCTTCCTTTATGACTTTAAGTTGTGTCTGCATCTCCTCCCTTTTGCCTCCTTACAAAATTTAATAACAAAAAGCAAAGAACTGCGAAACTTTACCTCTGTTTGTTGTTGGCGGGAGCGACAGTTTTCATTTTTTAGCTTTAAGCTCCCCCTGCTCGCTAATCAAAGAGCGTCGGCTGCCCAATAGGCTCGGCTTCCTTAATTACCTGACTGACTTCCTTAATCAATTCGCCTGCATCTCTGAAGTCCCGATAGACACTTGCAAAACGAATATACGCCACCTTGTCAACTCTACGGAGCTGCTTCATTACGCTATCCCCGACAAAAGCTGTTGAAACCTCCTTATCGAAATTCCGGAAAATATTTTCCTCAGCCTTGTCGGCTATTTGCTGAATCTTCTCTGCCGAAACGGGCCTCTTGTAACAGGCCTTCTGTAAACCGCTAATGATTTTGTCTCTGTCATAAGGAACTCGAGAGTTGTCTTTTTTGATTACATAGAGTTTAGAGCCCTCACCTATCTTTTCGTAGGTAGTAAAGCGCCTCCTGCACATCAGACACTGACGGCGGCGCCTGATTACTCTGCCTCCATCACTTGAACGCGAATCAATAACCCTATCTCGATCTTCCTTGCAAAAAGGACATCTCATTTCGTATCTCGCATCTCCTGTTGAATATTGCGCTCGAGATACACTTGCGACCTCGTAATTGGGTTCCCATTTTGCTGGGGCCCCTTCACAAAATACGCTCCCTGAAGCCCATCAAGACAACACCACATTTGGTCTATCTCAATATTCTAAACGCAACATATAGTATGTCAAAGAAAATCTTAAAGCAAGTTATTAACTTGCCCGAATCAAAAGTTCTTAAATTTTATCTTCGCTGCTCTTAATTTATGGCTTGATAAGCACTAAAGTTAAGAGCTCAAACTGACCGATTTAAGTTCAAATATTGATATAAGTGTCGCCCTGAAAAGAACATAACATAATTTGTCATTCCCGCGAAGCTTGTCCCGCAGTAAGGCGTCCTGCGGACCGCGAAGGTGGGGGGCAGAAACCCAAATCTCCTCGGATGCATTCATCGCTGCTCCAGGCACAAACTTTATCAAAACCAGTCAGTCTGAGTTAAGAAAAACCCACAGACTTTTTGCCGGCGTTTTTTTTCACAAAAAAAAACCTCTGCGCCGAGAGCGCAGAGGCCAACTCGGAAAGAAACTTATACAGCCCCCCTAAGGCCTACACAAAGCCTTCACGTAGCCGCGAAAGCATTGTTCCCACTCCTGCCTGAGTGCTATCGTTCCGGCCCCATACGGCAGGATTATAAAGTCAGGCTAATCTTTTAACCAGGCGGCCATACCTAAAGACAAACAAATTAAGCTGATTTCGCCCGCTTCATTTGCCCAACCCTATTAAAGTCTAACATAAAAATCTCAAAGGGCAAATCAAGACAGCTACTTTTTTGCTTTTTTTAATAGCCCGATAAAGCCAAGGATACTATTTTTCGCCTTTTGGCAATCCGATCACACCTCTTCGATTTTGGCCTTACTTCTTAACCGGTCTATAAACTCATCAATAGCTTTTCCTCGCATCTGTTCTTTAAGTGTGCCTACTATGTCGCCTTTCACTTCTTCAAGGCTGAGCGCAGCCGCCGGCTCCCTTTCATACACCTTGGCTATATGAAACCCGAAACGGGTGCGAAAAACGTCACTAACCTCTCCGACACCTAAATTAAAAACTACATCCTCAAACTCTTCGACCATTTGTCCTCTCGTAACACGGCCCAAGTCACCACCGCTGTCGGCACAATCAGTATATTTATCAACCACCACTTCAAAAGCCACACCGTTTTTCAATTCATTATGCGCTTCTCTTATCGCGTTATAAGCGGTTTCTTCGTCCGTTTGCCAGTTTAGATATTTTACTATATGAGCGACTCTGGTTTGCTCACCGGTCCTGAACTGCTCCTTATTTTTCTCATAATATTGTCGGATAGCAGCCTGCGATGGCTCCGGCAAATCCTTGCAAAGCTCCTCCAGTCTTCGCTCAACTCTCATTTGCAGCTCAATACGCTCTCGTATTTTTTCATCATCCTTGGCGTCAAATTCTTTGTATAACTGCTTCTGGTCTTCGTATTGTTCCTTTAGTTTGGCTAAAACAGAATCAACCTGTGCTCCGGGAATTTTGTCGCCCTTGTTCTTCGCTTCCTGATTGATAAGGACCCTCTCAATCACATTTTCTCTGGACCAGTCAAGCAGTTGAGCTTCTCGCTCCTTGGGGTCCTTGTCAGTAAACACTCGTTCATAATCCGGCCTTAAGCGCTCAACTTCCTGCCGTATTGCCGAATCTTCGATTTTTTCACCGTTAACAATCAAAGTCATATTTTGCACCTCGTATTTCGTATCTTGTACCGCGTTTGACGTTCAATCCTTTGCCTTTGCATACCAGTCTGGGTCCTGTGCCAACTTTTCCCTGGCCTCTTGCGTCATCATCTCAAAAGCCGGATGCGTGCTTTCCCAGGCCCGCTCGGTAAAGGGGCTTGCTCGCATCTTTTCTATTTCGGGAGCAACTTCTTCAAAATAACTGCCGTAAATATGCAGCGAATCGCTTATGTCAACATACCTGCCCACACTCACCGGCTCGCCCCTGTTTTTGGCTATCCCCTCGGCAATTATCCTTTGAAGGTCGGTAAGGGCATAGACATTCATAAACCACGCTTTGTAAAGGTCTCTGCTGCGCCAGTGCGTATTCATGTTAAGTGACAGTTTGCCCGCCCCGTTAGAAATCTCCCCTTTTCGTATCATATCCCCCCTTGTAGAATTTCTAACGGGGCCCGCTTCGTTGTGCCCATGACGGACCAGCCGGCACCATATCCTCTGAAGGCAGGGCGGGTCATCCGTCTGTGGGTCAGCGGTCGGCATCCAGGTTATCGCCTGAGCCCTGCGGCTGTGCCCAGCCTGCGAGAGGTAATCGATAATATACTGAATCTGATTTACTTTCCTCAACGGCTTCGGCGATTCAGCGTTTCGTATATCTTCTACCGGACAGTATGAAAATAGCCTTTCGTGATATGTATAGGTCCACTTACCGGCAGCAGGATCAATCCAGTGGTCGTGAATACCGCTGACTACTTCCAGTCGATACGCCTCAAGCTCCTCGGGTCCGCCCGGAAAATTCTTGTGAATCCTCGGCTCATTGAAAGGGTCGGTGACGGTAATCACAACAGTTGCATCCTTGCTTGGGGGGTCTTCGGGCTTATCATATTGAGTTCTGACCTCGAGACCCTTATCCCAGACCGCTAAAACAGCTTTCTCCCACGCCTCGGGCAGACAGTCAGCAGCGATTGAAATGACGGGTATATCACCAGTAGATACAGTAGCAGCCATTCAGCGAGATTCCTTCATGTTGAAAGGTTTGGTTCCTGGTCTGGGTTCCGCAAATCTGCTTACGTCCAGCTCTTCTTGCGTGATGTTGTACCGTTGCCGATCGCGCGGCGGCATATCCGCGAGCATCTGCTTGGCCCTGTAAGCATACCAACTGTCCGGCCACTTCCGGATAATTTCCCGACAGCTGTCGACCATAAGCTTAAAGCCCATCATCGGCAATCGCCCGATGCTGCGGCCCGGCACCGCCACGCCCAGCAGCCTTTCAGCCTCTATCTCGTCTATCTCCGAAAGCGGCTTGAAATACAGCTGAGCCGGCCTGGCCTGCTCTACAGGCGGCTCGACTGCTGTTTTATCATGAGCCACCGAGTCCTGCTCCCGGACTTGTTGCGGTTCAGCCAAAAATCTCCTCTTGTCTTCTTCGGCCTGGTCATAAAAGGTTTTCGGCGGCGGCTTGGACTCGGTTCGTGTTTTTCCACCTCTGATGACACTTATCAAGAAAATCACGCCCACCACTACAACTGCAAGCCCAGCTATTTTCAGCCAGAATGTATTCACAATTATTCCCAGCTCCTTACTAATTGCCAATTGATTATTGATTATTGACCACCGATTATTTATAATTGATTTTAGCGTTTAGTTTTCTTTTTTTCAATAATAAATATCGAAGAACCGCCTGTGGCGGAATTAGTAAGTAAGTAGTCAATTTCAAATGTTCACAGGGCTCATAGAGGCAATTTGTACAGTAAAGTCGGTTTCCCAGCGTGCCGGCGGAGATGGGCTTTCGCTGACCATAGATTTGGGCAAGCTGGCCAACGACAGCAAAATCGGCGATAGTATAGCGATAAACGGCGCTTGTCTGACGCTCGCCAGGCTCGAAGGCAATCTCGCAGCCTTCGACCTTAGCACCGAAACGTTAACAAAATCGAACCTGGATAAATTAAGACCATCATCGCAGGTCAACGTCGAACGCGCCATCAAGGCCGGTGACCGGCTCGGCGGACATATCGTTCAGGGCCATATTGACGGTATAGCAACGATTAAGGCGATTAAAAAAATAGGCCAATTTGCCGATATAAAATTTGCAGCTGATGCCGAACTGCTCGAACAGATGGTCGTCAAAGGTTCAGTCGCTGTTGACGGAATTTCTTTGACGATAGCGAGTATGGACCAGAACAGCTTCAGCGTGGCTATAATACCCGAAACGCTGAAGAAAACTACCTTAGGCAGGGCAAAAATTGGTGATGAGGTTAATATAGAAACTGATATAATTGTAAAGACGATAAAAAAACAGCTTGGAAAGATTTTGCCACAGACCCAGTCCCTAACAGCCGAAAAACTAAAAGAGTTGGGCTTTTAAACAACGTACAGCAGATAGCAAAAACTAAACGCTATTATGAAAACTAACGGCAACAATTCGATAGCTCAGCAGATGGTCATCGGCATAACGATGGGCGATGCCGCAGGTATTGGCCCGGAGATTATCGTAAAAGCGCTGGCTGACCCGAACATACGCCGGGCCGCAAAGTTTATTATTTTCGGGATGAACGAACAGCTTTGCTACGCTGCTGACGCCGCTGAGATTGAGCCTTTCTGGGGTCGACATCAGCACGAAAAAATCAGCAGAAACTACCCATATAAGGTTGTCGTGGCCGATTATGACGAGTACTCCGTTCCGTCCTGGGTTAAAGGCCCCAGTAAGTTTTCCGGCGAGGCATCCTTAAGGTTTTGCCTCGATGCTATCGACGCCGCGCGAGATGGTATTATAGATGCCGTGGTAACCGCGCCAATCAGTAAGACAAGCTGGAAGCTGGCCGGCACAGAATGGCCGGGCCACACCGAAATGCTCGCCGCTCGCTGCAAATCCAGACGAAAGGTGATGATGTTTATCGCCGGCCCATTAAAACTGGCGCTGGCGACAATTCACGAGGCACTGTTTGAAGTCAGGCACAAGTTTACCATCGGCTGTGTCTTCGAGCCGATAGATTTATTAGATACAGCATTGAAAGAATATTTTCACATTGACAACCCCAAGATTGGCGTTGCTGCGTTAAATCCGCACGCCAGCGAGGGCGGTCAATTCGGCGATGAGGAGCAGCGCATAATATCGCCTGCTATTTTATTAGCACAGCACCAAGGGATAAATTGCCTCGGCCCATTCCCGGCCGACACGCTCTTTTTGCGGGCCGTTCACGGCGAATTCGACGGCGTCGTTGCAATGTATCACGACCAGGGTATGATTCCTGTAAAACTGCTCGATTTCGAGAAAGCGGTTAATGTAACTATCGGCATACCAATTATAAGAACATCGCCTGCTCACGGAACGGCTTTCGATATCGCAGGCCGAAACCTTGCCAACCCCGCGAGTATGAAATCGGCCATAATCACTGCGATACAAATAGCCAAAACAAAAAAAGCTTACGAACTTGCCCACGCCAACGCAACGAATCCTTGAAACAGATGCAGACTAAGCGGCAAATCCAGCAGTTGCTTGCATCAGCAGGCGCCTCTCCAAACAAGCGACTCGGTCAGCATTTCCTCATCGACCTGAACTTGATGCGCCTGCTCATCAATTCGGCGAATATTCACAATAACGATATTGTGCTCGAGGTCGGCTGCGGCACAGGCTCCTTGACCGAAGCTTTAGCCCAGCACGCCAGCTATTGTCTCGCAGTCGAGCTTGACCAGGGCCTGGCCAAAATAGCAAAAAGGCAACTGGCGAAAGTCAA
Organism: Phycisphaerae bacterium; assembly: GCA_030619925.1. Lineage (GTDB taxonomy): Bacteria > Planctomycetota > Phycisphaerae > Sedimentisphaerales > Anaerobacaceae > JAUXAL01. The sequence continues at coordinate 16,986 of JAUXAL010000024.1, forward strand.
AAACCTCGAGATTATCAATATCGACATCCTCGATAACAAAAACACCCTCAGCCAGGTCGTCGCAAATACGTTGGCCCTTGCCCGCAAAAAGTACGCCGGCCGAATCCTGTTGGTGGCAAACCTGCCTTACAACGTCGCTTCGCCTGTAATGTTGAATTTGGTTACAGGTCCGACCGTAGCAGACAGCATGTACGTCACCGTCCAAAAGGAGGTCGCTGACCGAATGACAGCCACCCCCGGTAGCAGTGATTACGGTACTTTGAGCATCCTTTTAGGCGCTACAGGCGATGTAAAAACGATACGGGTTTTGAAACCGATGGTTTTTTGGCCCCAGCCGCAGGTTGATTCAGCAATGGTCAGCTTTGTCCGCAAAGAGGCAAAGTTGGGCCGGATTCAGAATATGGAATTCTTCAGCGAGGCCGTAAATCTTTTTATGGGTCATCGCCGCAAGATGCTAAAGGCCTGCACAAAACTGGCCCGCGGCAGACTTGCAAAAATTGACAACTGGCCCGAAATATTTGCGCGATGTCGCATCGACCCCACACAACGCCCCGAACAACTGACGCCGAAAGACTATATCGCCATCGCGAACTTGTGCTACGGCGTCCCGCCGTAAGGCGGACTACGAATACGTAGCTCAAAAATAGATTATTTCATAACCTGAATCCTATGCGCCGGATTAGTTTGTGGTCGGCAGCAGATTGCAACCTGCTTGCGGATAATCGCCATACACTCTGCAAATTACAAACAATGGAGGTAGTCTTTGCTATCAGATGAGCCATTTGCAGTTTGCTAAGTATTAAAACTGCTGATATTTGCAAAAAATGAGGATTCACGGCAAGCTTCACGAAGCGGACGCTCTATCCTGCCACAGCCACATTCGCATCCGGACAGAAAAGCCCAATCTGTTGTAAATTGCTCGATAATTTGCTATAATGCTAATAATATTCGGACTTTAATGTTGCAAAAAAATCAGGTATAAGGTATAATACCCATCCGGTATATGAGATTAACAACGGAACAGAAGGTCGATTTTGCGCATCTTACGGGACGGCAGCGGAACGTTGGACAAGATTGAGGAGCATTATTATTATGAGCAAACGACGTGGATTCACTTTAATCGAACTTTTGGTGGTAATCGCCATTATTGCACTATTAATGGCGATATTGATGCCGGCGCTGCAGCGGGTAAAGGAACAAGCCAAAACAGTTGGCTGCCTGGCAAACCTCAAACAGTGGAACTTTGTCTGTGCAATGTATACTGAAGACAACGATGGTAAATTCTGGTCCGGCTTTGGTAGTACAGGTTATTGGTGGGTGTTGCAATTAGAACCTCGGGTTAAAGACTGGAAGACGAATAAAACCTGGTTCTGTCCGACGGCAAAAAAACCGATAATTGACGAAAATGGCAACATGATACCGTCATTCAACATCTTTAACGCATGGGGAATCTTTGAAAAGCAGCGCGATGGATATGACTCTGGTCCAAACGGTGTGGCCGGAAGCTATAGCATCAATGGCTATGTTCTTACTATACCTACCAACGCTACATTTGAAGGGGGCAGACCTGCCGCAGACGGCTGGAGGACGCCCAACACAGCCGGCGCAGGCAATGTGCCATTGTTCGTAGATGCCCTCCGCTTCGACCTCTGGCCGTTAGAAACCGCTGGTCCTGCCGAGTATGAGTTCGCGGCCTGGTCCGACAACAATTTCGGCCGCTGCTGTATTAACCGACACGCGGGTTTTGTGTGCTGCTCTTTCCTGGATTATTCTGCCAGAAAAGTCGGTCTTAAGGAGTTGTGGACCCTAAAGTGGCACAAGACATTCGATACAACGGGCCCTTATACGTTGGCCGGTGGTATCCAGTCCGCCGGTTGGCCAGAATGGATTAGACGTTTTAAAGACTATTGAAAATGACCCATGCACATAAAAGGCTGGCCTTTTGGGCCTGGCTTTTTTTGCTGACCGGTTTTTTAAAAAAACATTTTTGGGCGTAGAAGAAAATAAGATATTATTATGTGCGACAGAGAAGGGTTCACGCTAATAGAACTCTTGGTGGTAATCGCCATCATCGCGGTATTGATGGCCATCTTGATGCCGGCACTAAACCGGGTCAGAGAACAGGGCAAGCGGGCCGTTTGTCTTAACAACCTCAGGCAGCTGGGCCTTACGTGGAATGCGTATGCAGACGATAACGATGAAAAGATGGTCAACGGCGATACGGGTGAGTACACTTCCATGTACAGCCCGGGCGGCGGCCACTATAATGAGACTCCCTGGGTACTCAAAGATTGGCGCACCGAAGATATAGACGCGAAAAGAAATGCCATACTGGACGGAGCCCTATTTCCATATTGCAAGGACCTAAAACTTTACAAGTGCCCTACCGGTGTGCGAGGAGAGTTGCGTACGTACGCTGTGGTTGATTCTATGAATTGTAGAGGCTGGACCCATCGTTCGGACATGCCAGGTTCAGTGATGCTGAAAAAAAGAACGGACATTCGCAGGCCAGGCGAAAGATTCGTTTTTCTTGATGATGGCGGCGTCGGTGACGCCCACCTGGGTGGTTGGACCACTTATGTCAAGGAGGAGAAATGGTGGGATCCGCCGCCAATTCGACACGGTGTCGGAACGAATTTTTCCTTCGCAGACGGGCACAGTGAATACTGGAAATGGAAAGACCCGCGTACCCTGGAGCTTGGCTGGCGGGCGATTGAAATAAAGAGGGCTATAAGAGACTTACAGCCGGGCAATGAGGACATCCGAAGGTGCCAATATGCCCTGTGGGGCTCGGCGGCGTTAAGGTAGAGTGTAAACGGCACAGTCGCGGCAATAAGCGTACTTTTTTGTGCCGGTTAATTCTTGGAAAACGTTTTTGAGAGGGAAGGAGAAGAACGTATCATGCGCAAACGAAAAGGCTTCACGCTAATAGAGCTGTTGGTAGTGATCGCTATCATCGCGTTGTTGATGGCAATATTGATGCCGGCGCTGCAGCGGGTAAAGAAACAGGCAAAAACAGTCATTTGTCAGGCCCACCTCAAAGAATGGGCCGTTATCTTTGCAATGTATACCGACGATAACAACGGCAATTTCCCCGAGCGCAGGAGCGGCAGCAGCGGTTACGGGCGCTGGATGGACTCAATGCGGGAATACTACATTAGCGCCCCAGACATACGCCTCTGCCCCGTGGCCAATAAACTCGCGAACCCCAGCATGGAAACAACGGGGGTCGACTGGTGGGGCAGCACTTTTGTAGCCTGGGGCAGGATTCCTTATTGGGATGCCGGAGGAGGGCGTACAGCAAGTTATTACGGCAGCTATGGGGTAAATGGCTATATTTATGTGCCGATCGGCGCTGACGTCTATGGAAAACCGCCCGAAAGATTCTGGAGAACTCCTAATGTTAAAGGTGCAAACAATATACCGATGTTCATGGACTGCTATTTCTGGTGTGGATGGCCGGATGACACCAACACCCCTCCGGAATACGATGGCTGGCAAAATCGCAGTGATACGGATGCAATAAACCGTTTCTGCCTCAACCGCCACGATGGATTCATAAACGCCGCTTTTGTGGACTATACCGTCAGAAGAGTGGGGCTTAAGGAGATGTTCACGCTCAAGTGGAGTCGTGTATACAACACAGCCAACGCGTGGACTACAGCCGGCGGCATCTTGCCAACCGACTGGAGAAATCATGGGACCGGCTGGTTGGCAAAATTTAAGGACTATTGAGAAGAACCGCTGCTGCACTAAAGCAGGCAAAGAAACGCTGTTTTGCCGGACTCATAATTAATACAGAATTGCGAAAAATAAAACAGTCAGAAGATGAATGACGAATATTATGATAAAGCAAAAAGGGGCGTTCACGTTAATAGAGCTTTTGGTAGTGATTGCTATCATCGCGTTGTTGATGGCAATATTGATGCCGGCGCTGCAGCGAGTAAAGAAACAGGCGAAAACAGTTATTTGTCAGGCCCACCTCAAAGAATGGGCCACTATCTTTGCAATGTATACGGACGATAACAACGGTTATTTCCCCGAGCGCAGGGGCGGCGGTAGCGCTTACGGGCGATGGATGGACTCGATGCGGGAATACTACATTACCACAGAAGATATACGCTGCTGCCCAACGGCCACAAAACTGGCAAATCCAACCGGAGAAGTCGGCGCGAACATCTGGGGCGGACCGTTTACGGCCTGGGGAAAGCTCTATGCCACGTCCGGGCGGACACCAGGTTATTATGGCAGCTATGGGATAAATGGCTACCTTTATGTGCCCATCGGCACAGTCTATGGAAAACCGCCCGAAAGATTCTGGGGAACTGCTAATGTTAAAGGTGTAGGCAATATACCGATGTTTCTGGACTGCTGGGCATGGTGCGGCTGGATTGATGATACCGACACGCCTTCGGAATATGATGGCCAGATAAGAACTGGTGACGTAGATTCAATAAACCGTTTCTGTCTCAACCGCCACGAAGGATCCATAAACGCCGCTTTTCTGGACTATACTGTCAGAAAAGTAGGGCTCAAGGAGTTGTTCACGTTCAAGTGGAGTCGTATATACAACACAGCCAACGCCTGGACTACAGCCGGCGGCGTCACGCCGGCCGACTGGAAAAATCATGGGACCGGCTGGCTGGCAAAATTTAAGGACTATTGAAAGAGTCACTGCTGCGCTAAAGCAGGCAAAGAAACGCTGCTTTGCAAAACTAATAATCAATACATAATCGCGAAAAATAAGACAACCTGAAGATAAGGGAGGAATATTATGAAAAAACAGCAGAGGGCATTCACGTTAATAGAGCTCTTGGTAGTAATTGCTATCATCGCGTTGTTGATGGCGATATTGATGCCGGCGCTGCAGCGGGTCAGGAAACAGGCAAAAACTGTCATGTGCCTGTCAAACCTCAAGCAATGGGGCACTATCTTTGCCATGTATACCGACGACAACAACGGCTTCTTTCCCAGACGCACAAGCGGTTCAGGGCGCTGGATAAATGTCCTGTACGACTACTACTATCGAGATGCCAAGATACGCTGCTGCCCAGCAGTGACAAAAATTAAGAATCCGGTTTACCCGCCCGGGGGCAGCGGCACATTTGGAGTAGGTGGCGACACGTTTACGTCCTGGGGCAAGGTGGGTGTAACCGGCTCGCGGCCAGCCGGCGAGTACGAGCCAGCCGGTACGTGGGGCAGCTATGGAATCAACCACTGGGTCTATGTGGCCGCGCAAGACCCACTTTACAACCAGGCCGCCAAGGACTACTGGGGAACAGTCAATGTGAAGGGCGTCGCCAGCATTCCGCTGTTCCTGGACTGCTGGTTCTGGTGTGCCGGGCCGGAGAATGACGATACGCCCCCCAGCTTTGACGGCGAACGGTTCGACCCTCATATAGATTCCATGAACCGGTTCTGCCTCAACCGTCATCAACAGGGCATAAACGGCGTCTTTTTGGACTACTCGGCCCGGAAAGTCTGGCTGAAGGAATTGTGGCACGTGAAATGGGCCAGGAACTTTAATATAAATTACCCCGAACCGTACTGGCCAACCGAAGCACCTTGGATGGCAAACTTCAAAGACCATTGAAAATAACAGCTGCCCAAAGGCAAACATAGAAGTCCTGATTCGGTTGAACCCGTGTAACGGTATTATGAAAAACTGAATTAATGAGAAAATATGCAAGGACTATTACTGTAAACAGGCAAAGAGGTTTTACGTTAATAGAACTTCTGGTAGTGATTGCTATCATTGCGTTGTTGATGGCGATATTGATGCCGGCGCTGCAGCGGGTAAAGAAACAGGCAAAAACGGTTATCTGCCAGTCAAACCTCAAGCAGTGGGGCACTATCTTTGCCATGTATACCGACGACAACAACGGCTTCTTTCCCAGACGCATGAGCGGTTCAGGGCGTTGGATAAATGTCCTGTACGACTACTATTATCGGGATGCCAAGATACGCTGCTGCCCAACGGCGACAAAAATTAAGCACCCAGTTTACCCACCCGGGGGCACCGGCACACTTGGAGCAGGTGGTGACGCGTTTACGTCCTGGGGCAAGATAGGTGTGACCTCCGGGCGGCCAGCCGGCCCGTATGAGCCAGCCGGCACGTGGGGCAGCTATGGAATCAACCACTGGCTCTATGTCGCCGCGCAAGACCCACTTTACGACCAGCCCGCCAAATACTACTGGGGAACAGTCAACGTGAAGGGCGGTAATAACATTCCGCTATTCCTGGACTGCTGGTTTTGGTGTGGCGGGCCGGAGAATGACGATACGCCCCCGGCATGGGATGGCCATAGGATAACCGGTCATACAGAATCCATGAACCGGTTCTGCATCAACCGACATCAACAGGGCATAAACGGCGTCTTTTTGGACTATTCGGCCAGGAAGGTTTGGTTGAAGGAATTGTGGCACGTGAAATGGGGCAGGAACTTTAATATAAATGCCCCCGAACCATACTGGGAAACCGAAGCACCTTGGATGGCACACTTCAAGGCGCATTGAAAATAACGACTGCCCAAAGGCAAACATAGAAGTCCTGATTCGGCTGAACCCGTGTAACGGTATTATGAAAAACTGAATTAATGAGAAAATACGCAAGGACTATTATTGTAAACGAACAAAGAGGTTTTACGTTAATAGAACTTCTGGTAGTGATTGCTATCATCGCGTTGTTGATGGCAATATTGATGCCGGCGCTGCAGCGGGTCAGGAAACAGGCAAAAACTGTTATTTGCCAGTCAAACCTCAAGCAGTGGGGCACTATCTTTGCCATGTACACCGACGACAACAACGGCTTCTTTCCCAGACGCATGAGCGGTTCAGGCCGTTGGATAAATGTCCTGTACGACTACTACTATCGGGATGACAAGATACGCTGCTGCCCAATGGCGACAAAGATTAAGAACCCGGTTTACCCTAACTCGGTCAGCAACGGGCTTGAAGTAGGTGGCGACGCGTTTACGTCCTGGGGCAAGATAGGTGTGACCTCCGGGCGGCCATCCGGCCCGGACGGGCCAGCCGGTACGTGGGGCAGCTATGGAATCAACCACTGGGTCTATGTGGCCGCGCAAGACCCACTTTACGACCAGCCCGCCAAATACTACTGGGGAACAGTCAATGTGAAGGGCGGTAATAACATTCCGCTGTTCCTGGACTGCTGGTTTTGGTGCGGCGGGCCGGAGAATGACGATACGCCCCCGGCATGGGATGGCCATAGGATAACCGGTCATACAGAATCGATGAACCGGTTCTGCATCAACCGACATCAACAGAGCATAAACGGCGTTTTTTTGGACTATTCGGCCAGGAAGATTTGGTTGAAGGAATTGTGGCACGTGAAATGGGGCAGGAACTTTAATATAAATGCCCCCGAACCATACTGGGAAACCGAAGCACCTTGGATGGCACATTTCAAGAACCATTGAAAATAACAGCTGCCCAAAGGCAACCATAGAAGTCCTGATTCGGTTGAACCCGTGTAACGGTATTATGAAAAACTGAATTAATGAGAAAATACGCAAGGACTATTATTGTAAACAGGCAAAGAGGTTTTACGTTAATAGAACTTCTGGTAGTGATTGCTATCATCGCGTTGTTGATGGCAATATTGATGCCGGCGCTGCAGCGGGTAAAGAAACAGGCAAAAACGGTTATTTGCCAGTCAAACCTCAAGCAGTGGGGCACTATCTTTGCCATGTATACCGACGACAACAACGGCTTCTTTCCCAGACGCACGCAGTCGGGCGGTCGTTGGATAAACGTCCTGTACGACTACTACTATCGGGAAGAGAAGATACGCGTCTGCCCCATGGCGACAAGAATTAAGGTCCCGACTTACCCGCCCGGGGCCAGCAGCACACTTGCAGCAGGTGGCGACACATTTACGTCCTGGGGCAAGGTGGGTATGACGCCAAACGAAAGCTGGGGGCCAGTCGGTACGTACGGCAGCTATGGAATCAACCACTGGGTCTATGTGGCCGGGCAAGACCCGCTTTATGGCCAGTCCGCCAAATATTACTGGAGGACGGTCAATGTCAAGGGCGGCGGTAACATTCCGCTGTTCCTGGACTGCTGGTTCTTTTGCGGTGGACCGGAGAATGACGATACGCCCCCCAGCTATGACGGCGAACGGCTCGCGCCTCATGTAGAATCCATGAACCGCTTTTGCATTAACAGGCACCAGCAAGGCATAAACGGCATCTTTTTGGACTATTCGGCCAGGAAAGTGTGGCTCAAAGAATTGTGGCACGTGAAATGGGCCAGGAACTTTGATATAAATGCCCCCGAACCCCACTGGGAAACCGAAGCACCTTGGATGGCACACTTCAAGGCCCATTGAAAATAACGGCTGCTCAAGAACAAACATAAAAGTCCTGGTTCGGCTGAACGCGTGCTACGGCATTGCGAAAAACTGAATTAGTGATAAAATATGTGAGGAGTATTATGAACAAGCAAAGAGGTTTTACGTTAATTGAACTTCTGGTGGTAATCGCTATCATTGCCGTATTGATGGCGATATTGATGCCGGCGCTGCAGCGGGTAAAGGAACAGGCAAGAGAGATGACCTGTAGGGCGAACCTGCGTCAATACGGCCTGGCACAGACCGTATACCTGGACGACAATGACGACCGCTATCCTTATTCATGGACCTCGCTCGTCGCCAATGAGCGTCCTGTGAGCGGGTACGAGCGTTACTGTCGATGGCACGACCCGAGATATCCGCCTGACGGACCATTTTGGTCCTATCTGCCGGAAGCGAAGGTCCACCTCTGCCCATCGTTCAAAGTCCTTGCCAAGTCCGAGGGTACAAGGCATCCCAGACATGTTGCTTCCAATCCGGTTATTCCTCAATACAGTTACAGCATGAACTCCTGGTTAGGCTCGAAGTCAGGCGACCCAGGCGGCTCTTCCAAAACAGACTCCAAAGGACGGGGCGGAGTTCGTAAACGTTCCGAGATAACGAGAAGCAAAGCGGAGGTATTTTTTTTCGCTGAGGAGAATATGTGGCCCAGGTCGGGCAATAGCAATGTACTCAACGACAACGCCTTGTGTCCCGATGGCCGCGACTGGTTTGGTACCTTTCATAGTGCATCGAGCGCAGACCTCAACAGCGGAACAATCAATGCGGTCTTTGTGGACGCCCATGTCGAAGAAGTGCGGTCGGCCTTAAAAGAGGACCCTTACGACCACTCAGAAAAGGAGTTCGGCATGTTCGAGAAACACGGCTGGCCAAACAAACAGCCGTTTCAACAGTGAAAAATACTGTCGATTTTCGATTTCAATCGTCAATAGGAGTTGGGTTCTCTGCTGTGGCGGTTTTAGATGACCGCCGTTTTGTGCCTGTGGCTGTGGCATTCAATGTTCACCGCCACAGGAAGTGATGCAATATGACACGCAGCGGTCTCGACCAGAACAGCCAGAGCGGTAGTATCACCGCCAAGACCCTGCGGACCCAGGCCAAGCGCATTGATTCTCGAAAGCAAATCCGTCTCAAGCTCAGCGTAAAACTTATCGCTGTTTCTTTGGTCTAATTTTCGACACAGGGCCATTTTGCTCAGCAGACAGCTCATTTCAAAATCGCCCCCAATCCCTACGCCAACAACAAACGGCGGACAGGCATCGGCACCGGCTGTTCTTACAACATCAACAATCCAATCAATTATCTTGTCTCTCTCTGCCGTGGGCCTGAACATCCAGAACCGGCTCTTATTCTCACATCCACCGCCTTTGGTCATAACGGTCAGCTTTAACTGGTCGCCTGCTACGATTTGTTGATGAATTATAGCAGGTGTATTTGAACGGGTATTCTTGCGTTTATTTAAAGGGTCGGCTACAACGCTTTTACGCAGATAACCTTTTTGGAAACCTGCCGCGACACCGGTGTTGATTGCATCGAACAGGTCCCCCGCTTTGCGGAAATTAGACGTCGCCTGCTTCCGGCCGGAAGCGGGCTTAACGGCAACTTCAGAACCCCGCTGGACAAAGACTACCGCAAGTCCTGTATCCTGACACAACGGTATCCTTTCATCCTTTGCTATGCGTGCATTTTCGATAAGCTGATTGAGTATTTTCGCAGCCGCTGGGTCGGATTCTTTTTGCGCCGCCTCCTCAAGAGCAGCTAAAACATCACATGGAAGCTCGTAGCCGGCTGATACACATAGCGATTCAACCGTCTCAGCGATTTTTTCAAATTCGATATATCGCATTGGAAGCTTGAAGTGCCTAAAATTTGAAATGACTAAAGTGAAATTAACATATAACTTTAGCTCACTTTAGGCACTTTCTAATTTCGTCAAGTATTGACCTCGAAAGTCTTATATGTTGTATTACCGACCGCATCGCTGACTTTAATGGTGAGTACATGATCGCCCTTCGGCAAATCTTTTTCCGCATCTATTTTGATGGTGAAATTCTCGTCCGTAGTATCATAAACCAAATCGTCCGGCACAGTACCTATCCAGTCAGCGTTACTGTCGATTGTATATTCCAGTTTCCCAATCGCACTGAGTTCATCTGAGACCTCGAACTCGAAAACTCTGTACTCTGCGCCGTTTTCAATGACGGACATCGTCTTCATGCTCTCAATAACCGGCCCGGTGTTATCAACTACTACCGGCTCACTAACTCTACTGCCGGTCAATTTAGTTGAAGTAGTGTTACTTCTCTCGTCGCTTGCGGTTATCCTGACTTCATATCGACCGTCTTCAATGGTCTTTCCGTCCCATTCGAAGCTGGCAGCTTCGAGTTCGTCTTTCAGTTCGATCCAGTTTGTCCTTGCGATCTTTCTGAAGTCTATTTTGTAAATCAGCTTGTCGCCATTGTCGTCTTTGGCCTTATAGCTGATTTTGAAAAAGCCTTTTTTGCCGGCCGTCTCGATTCGACCAACAGTCACCGATTCGACTTTCGGCGCCAAATTGGGCACAGTACTGGCAACGGCGATCTCTCTTATAATCGGACTTTTGTGACCATCTTTGCTTTGCAACACAAGTTTATACTGACAGAACCTGCCCAAAGGGCACCGCAGTTGTACCGGCTCTGTAACTTCCACCAGCTCGGTCCAGTCCGAAAAAGTCGGGTCGTTTGCATCCTTGACATTTCCGCTGCGAGAAGCCACCTGAACCCCGCATCCTTGCGGAATATCTGCTTCGATTTGCAGCTTACCCCACTGCGCCGGCTGACCGGCGTCGATAAGGTCAGAAGTGTAAGTTCCCTCAGAAGCGAAGTCGGAGTCCAACTTCATCAACTTCGCAGGATTCGCCGTCCCGAGATACACATCATCACCGGCCACAGCTATCGCCGTTATTTGTGATGCCTGCTCATCTTCATAAATAACTGCTTCCTGCTCGGCGACCGGGTCAATGCTAAAAAGCTGGGCGCTGTTTCCGGTTCCGACAAGCAGCTTTCCATTTTCTTCTGCCAGGCAGAAGAAAACAACAGCCTCGCTGAATATATTGTTCACAAAACCGTCTTTAGTCACCTTGTATATTTGACTGGCTTTACCCGGTTTTGTTCCTTTTTGGGGCGGCGACGGTCCCTTGCCAGATTTACTATCGCCTGCCTTTTTTGTATTTGCAATTGAAAGTTTACGTCCGCCATCGTTCTTGCTGGAACTCTTGCCCTTTTCCTCCTTGGCCTCGGGCCGACCAGCAGAAGGCAGTTGGGCGGCAAATTGCGTTTGGGCCTGGACAATCTTAGCCGATGTCGCCGCCGCATACAAAACATCGTCAGCTTCAAATAACAATGCCGTAATCTCCGGCTGGTCGCTGTCATATAAAACCGTTGCTTTTTTGGTACGCGGGTCTATCTTATATACGAGTCCTCGGCTGTCACTTCCTGCATAAATATAGCCGTCCTCGCCGGTCGTGAGTGAAAGTATGTTTTTGTCGAGACTATCGTAAATAAGCTGAGCTTTTTTGCCGAGAGAATTGAGTCCGTAAACCTTACCTTCCGGCCCGGTCCCCAAATAAATATTACCGCTATAATCAATAGTTATCGCGAAGATATATTTGGCGTCATTCGGTTCATAAACAGTTTCCATCTTGTCGGCTTCGAACCGGCACAGTCTGCAATTTTCACCGCTTATACCAGCTAAGAGTCTGCCGGACACATCGGTTGCCATAGCGAAAATATGCTCGTTTAACAGATGCTCCTCAGTCTCGACGATTTTGCTGTCGGGTTCGTTTGCATCGTTTGGTTTTTTCTTTGCTTGGCTTTGCTCTGATTCCAACGGATAAATCTTTGTCAGTTTGTTAAGGCTGTATTTATAGATGCCGCCGTTAGGGCTTGTGCCGAAGTAAACCGTCCCACCGCTTACAACCATACTGTTTATCGACCAAACGTCTTCAAACCCCTCAAGTTCCTCAATTAACTCCTCGGCCGCCCGCCCGAGTTGAATAGTCCCTCGCGAACCAATCACGGTGCCTTCGGCCTGGCCCTTCAATAAATCCGAACTGCTGGTATGACGCGTAATCTTACTGCTAACCGCTGAACACGCTGAGCTCAAAACCAGACAGACTAAAACTGCAAAGGTTAATCTGCAATTAAGGTGAAATTTATCTCTCATAGCAACTCCCCAAATTAAACTTATCCTGAACGAAGTGAAGGAACTTTTCTTGTCCCATATCCTTCGGCTTCGCCTCAGGATGACCGCAAAATCGGTCATTTTTCTACCGTTATACGCATAACTTTCTTGTCAATAATGACCGTGCCGGTTTCCAAACTTCTCTCGACCCAATGTCGATACGGCTGGATTTTCAGCGTCCTCTTTGCATTCTGCAGAACCAGCGCTTTCGTCGCCGGCAAATCGGGCAGCTCAGCCTGCTCAACCGTAACACCCCGAGACGGCAGAACCAAAAGATAATATAACTTATCTCTGTCAATCCCCAGAGAATAATTAAGTGCCTCAATCAAACGCGGCATACTCGACGCAATAAATCTGTAGGGAATAGTTTTCAGAAGAAACGATATGTAATCCTGCCAGCCGCACACAGTCAGCTCATATTTCCCAGCCGCCAAATCTTCCGGTATCTTCAGACTACACTGGTATTCTTTCTTTTCCGTTCGGACAGATTCCACGACCACTCCAATCTCGATATTCTCACCGGCCTTGACCTTCGTATCGGACAAATCCACTGACCATATATGTGAAATAATACTTCTCGGCACTATACGAATGTCGAAATCGATGGACTCTATATCAACTTCTTTGTATGGATTATTCATAAGAAGCGCAACCGAGCCCATACTTTCCATTATCAGCTCAGCCAGACCCCGGCCGGTTGAGACATTTTCAAAGGTTATCGATTCGGCGCCACCTACGCCGATAGCCACCTTGTACTCAATCATATGCTCCGGCGGAAAATCACCGAGGTAAAGAGCTGCTCCAACCACAGCCAAACGAAGCACCGTTGGAGTAAGCAGCCGATTATTAGCGAGCTGGCAGTTGTACAGGCGTTTCTCGGTGTCATTGTAGCGGTCTACCCGTATCGTCAGTGGTATCATTTTGGCCTCTGCACCAATCCGTCCAATAACCCCCGCGCTCTCATCCGTCATCAAGGCACCTATTGTTTCCACCACGCTGGCTACCTTAAAGGAAATAACCACATTTCGCACCACTGTGTGCACTTTCCCTATGGCCATTGGCAAATCAACCGGACCGTAACCAAGGCTGTGCCCGAAGCCATAAACCTTATCACCCATAACCTCGGTTACTGTCCCATATATGCTCATCGTTATGTCACCACTTACCAGTGGCACGGCAAGACAGGCTCCCGGAACTAATCGCACATCCTGCTCATCGCTTCTCGATTCAGGCTTCTGGCCCCGCGCTTGGCGCTTCATGCTACCACCGAGACCGGGAACAGCCATAAGTCCTAAATGTCCAACTAAGGCATTGGCCTGCTCACAAACATCAGCCGGCAAACCAGAGATAATCAACGGACAAGGCAAATTAGTAACACCAGTTAAGCTGTTGTTTCCTGAATGTCGCGGAGTTGTAATTTGCTTGTCAATTTCAGCAAAGTCAATAGGTTTGGAAAAGTCAAACACATATCCGGCATCTCGTATCTGGTATCCAGTATCCAGTCTTTCGCTTTTCTCATCGCCTACTTTAAGCATTTCCTCTATTGGCGTCGCTCCGTAAACCGGGTCCTTGCTGAAAGCCCACGCGAAAGCCAGCGCGCCGGCCAATCGGCCGTCGATATAGACCGGCGAACCGCTGCACCCGGCCACTGGCCCTGCGTCGATAAAACGCTCATCGGTTCCCCTAACCAAAATCGCATCCCTGCCCGGCTCCATATTGCGTACTACATCCACAACTTCCATACCAAACTTCTCGACCCCGGCAAGGCCATACTCCGTCAGGCAATACGCCTCCATCCCCGGCTTAATTTCATCAAGGCTGATATATTTCGCCGGGTCCCAAACGCCGCTGCCGCCAACCGGGGTCCCCTCTGCAGCACTTGAGCCGGCCGCCTTGTTGACGCTTAAAGTGGCGGGCCCCGCACAGAGCGAACCTATCAAAACCAGCACGCAAAATAAAAAAAAGCCTGTTTTTGGCTCTTTAAAAGGCGAAAATTTTGACATCTGTACCCTTTCGACTGATTATTAATTAATATTTTAACAGACAGACAAGCTCATTGCAAGATAAAAGAAATTTTGCTATAATGTATCTTGTCGTGCGTATTGACTATGTACGCATCATGATACTTGACGAAGGCCGGTTTGATCGAGACCGGCAGCGCCGAGGCGGACTTCTGTCCGGCGGATACGCGATATGAGACAATGGGGAAAAGAATATGAAAGCTGACCATCGGCATGAACTAAAAACCAATGAATTGGCCGAATGGCTGGGCAACCTGCCACAATGGACAAAGGAAAATCTCACAACGATTATCGTCATTTCAGCAGTGATTGTTGCGGCCGCAACCTTTTACATCCATAGGAGCTACAGCAAAAGCACAGTAGCCGCAGAACAGCTCGAGTTTACTAATCTGCTTAACCAGCTATCAGGTAGCAAAACGCAAATCCTCAGGGCCCAGGCTCTGGGAAGAGACCTTTCATTTATGCTCCTCCAGCCCGCCAGCAATCTCAGAACCTTTGCGCAGACCGCAAATAACGACAGGATGGCAGCTTTGGCACTTATTAAACAAGCAGAAGCCCTGCGGACAGAGTTGCATTACCGCCCTGGGACTGTAAGCAAGGAGGATTTAACAGCGCAAATAAATCAGGCCAAGGCCGGCTATGCCGACGCTATCGAGAGATCCTCGTTCAATCCGTCTTTAATGGCTAAAGCCAAATTCGGCCTGGGGCTCTGTGAGGAAGAACTCGGCAACTTCGCCGAGGCAGAGCAAATATACCGCGATATTGTGGCAAACCCCAATTTCGAAGGCACTGTAGCGGCTGTCCAGGCAAAGTACCGCCTTGACACAATGACCGATTACAAGCAAAAGGTGGTCTTCAAACCATCACCCAAAGAACCAACACCTGCTGAACTTCCACAGCCGATGATCCAAATAGAGCCCGGTGACACCTATCAGCCTGCTGATGCCAATTTACCCGTTGACACTAATCGGCCTGTTGATGTCAACCTTGGTGCCCAAGCTCCAAATAGTGTCCCTGAGGTACCTGACGGGGTTCCCGTAGAGCCGGATCCTGTCAGTACGCCCGGCAAATAGTTCACGAAGGGTTCCCGCCCGTCTGGGCGCCGAGCCTGGCAAGGCGGGGTCCCAAGCAAGATGCACCAGATGCGAGATACCAAATATGAACCGTTGACGCTTCAAGCAGGAAATTTCATCAAAGAACGCAGGGTCGATAAATACCTTCACAGCCGGCCCGAATTATCAGAATTCAGCCGCAGTTTCATCCAAAGCATAATCAAGGAAGGTGCCGTTAAGGTTAACGGCAAAATCGTCAAGCCCAGCTTTAAGCTGAGCCCGGGTGATAAAATTGATTTGACAGTCCCCGAACCGCCCAGCAAAGAGATTCTGCCCGAGGATATCCCACTGAATATCATTTACAAGGACGACGATATAATCGTCCTCAATAAACAGTCTGATATGCTTGTGCACCCGGCACGTGGCAATACACACGGCACTTTGGTAAACGCCCTTGCGTTTTATTCGGATAAGCTATCAAGCGGCCTTGGTGAATTTCGCCCCGGCATCGTACATCGGCTCGACAGGAATACTACCGGTGTTATGGTCGTTACAAAAAACGACACCGCCCAGTGGAAAATTGCCAAACAATTCGAACGACGCCAGGTAAAAAAAACCTATCTCGCCATTGTCCACGGCACGCCTGAACTAACAGCCGACCGCATAAACGCACCATTGGGCGTCCACCCAAAGGTAAGGGAAAAATACGCAATCAGGCCGGAAGTCGGCAAAGAAGCAATCACTTTTTATGAGGTGCTCGAAAGTTTTCGTGGTTTTTCCCTGTTGAAGATGACACCTAAAACCGGCCGAACACATCAGATACGGGTCCACCTTTCATACATAAAGCACCCAATCGTCGCTGATGATATGTACGGCGGCAAATTGGTCTATCCGTGGCAGTTGGCTGACGCCGAACCGGCTGTGCAGGAGCCGGTTATAAGCCGAGTCGCGCTCCACGCCTCAACCCTCGAATTCAAACACCCAACTACCGACGAAATGGTAAAATTTGAAGCCCCCCTCCCCGAAGATATGCAGAACCTGCTCGATATGTTAAGAAAGTATCGAAGGGACCCCACTTCGCGGGAACCAAAAGCTTAAGAATCCCGGCCGAGTTCCTTTATTCCTGCGGCAGCTTTACCAAATCGGCGTCGGAGCTGGCGCTTAGTTATGCACAGCCAATTTTGCGTCTTCAGGAACAAGACGAACCTCGACCTTGCAGTGTAATGCCCTTGCGATACGGCGAAGCATATTAAGGCTGTGGCTGTCATAATCTGCATCCTCCAGCCGGCTAATAACAGACTGCGTGGTTCCGACAAGCTTAGCCAATTGTGCCTGACTCAAACCAGCCTGTGTCCGAAGATTGTAAATTTGGCCTGCTATATAAGCTTTTTCTCGTTCCTCTTTAAGAGACTCAAGTCGCTTTGAGTCATCCTTAATATATCGATTGTGCAAAATCTTAACAGCATCAGTTGTAGTTGGGGGTTTCTTTGCCATTATCGTAACGCACCTTTATATGTGTGAGCCCTTGGGTTTTGAATATAATTATTACGATGTCTTATAGCTTTGTTAATTTCACTTTTAGGAACCTTTTTTTCCTTAGTGCAACCGTGTGAAACAATAACTGCATTTTTGCCTTCAAAAAAGTACAATATACGGTAATTAACCCGCTTGAGCTTGGCTCGCAACTCATAAATTCCTTCTTCCAGCGAGTCACAATGAGGTCTCCTCAGATCATATCCAAATTCCTCAAGCAACTCTATTTTCACAATGCACTTATCTACAACTTTTTGAGACAAATCATCGAACCATTCAAACAATGGGATAGACCCATCTTCGTTTTGGTATATGACAATATCCGTTTTCGGCATCTTTGCCGCCTTCATAAAGTATCGCATATTTGCGATAATAATTCAAGTAAAATCTTGGAATTTCAGAAAATTATTTTTTCACCGCCGCTGGCGAGATATGTCGAGCCTTTCGTAATCCGGCCTTTTCCTTTACCTCTCCCAAATCTTTTTACTCTTGCGGTAGTTTTTCCAAGTCTGGCAACGATTTCAATATGAATTCATAGATACTGCGAGCCGTTTCTA
This sequence comes from Phycisphaerae bacterium, assembly GCA_030619925.1. Classification (GTDB taxonomy): domain Bacteria; phylum Planctomycetota; class Phycisphaerae; order Sedimentisphaerales; family Anaerobacaceae; genus JAUXAL01. Next base: position 34,744 of record JAUXAL010000024.1, read on the forward strand.
TTGCTTCCCTGGCCTGCAACTTATTGACTTCAATGCGCGGCGCTGGATAGCGTGATTCTATGGCATAAGCCGTTAACACGCCACCTGCATCAATGAACTTCTCAATATCAGGCACGATTGTCATACAAAGCCCGAGCAGAAACTCGATGTCATGGGTTTTCTCAACGTGACGTTCGTGGTAAGCCAAAAACGCCTTGAGCGATTTTTCCGCTGCCTGCTGACAATGGAATGCCGCTGCCCAGCAAACCGGTTCAGAGTCCTTCATAGTCAGTTCAGCTATACGCAGGTTATCATCAGCAAGCGTGAGCCATTCTCTCACCAGTTCGACCTTGGGACTCATATATCAGCCTGCCTTTGCGAATTACCGTATAAATGAGTGTACATTTCACGTCTGACCATTTTTGTATTTGAGACTGAGTGTAAACTATGAGGTCCACCGGGAACATGAGGCCTCGAAGACTAGCTCTGCCTCGCAGTGCAATTTCACGAGGTGATTCTTCCGTATCGGCAACCACAACCAACAGGTCGATGTCGCTATCTGTATCAGAATCACCACAAGCGTGTGAGCCGAATAAGTATATTTTTAATGGATGCAAAGCATCTTTTAGACGACTTGTTATCTCATTTATCAACTCTGCGGACAGTTCTTTCATTTTTTATTCCTGCGGCAGCTTCACCAAATCGGCGTCGGAGCCGACCACCATTAGGATATCATCCTGATAAATAATGGTATTGGGCATAGGAACGTTTATAATCCTGCCCTTCTCGCTCTTCTTGCTTTTGCCGTGTTCACCCCGCTTAATTAAAACCAAATTCACATTGTATTTCTGTCGCAGTTGCAAATCCATAACCGTTTTGCCATCGAAGCTGGCCGGCGCCTTTATCCGAGCCAGGCTGTAGCCGTGTGCAAAGTCTATTTTTTCTCCGATTTGCGGTGCGATAAGCTTATATGCCCATCTTTGAGCCGATTCGATTTCAGGATAGATAACTTCCGCAGCGCCTACTTTGGAAAAGACCTCGCCTGCCATCAACTCCTCTGCTCTTGCATATATTTGCTTGACCCCCATTTGCCGCAGGTTCACAACCGTCAGAACCGCAGACTCAAAACCGCGTCCCGTGCCTTGTCCTATACCGATGATAGCAACGTCAACCTTATCAACGCCTTGTGCCTTAAGCGCCCCTTCATCAGTGCTGTCGAGCCTGACGGCGTGACTTACCTGGTCCCGAATCAGCTCTATCTCTTCTCTGTTTTTGTCAATTGCGATAACCTCCGCCCCGCTCATCGCCAAAGCTATCGCTAACTTCTTGCCGAATCGTCCCAATCCTATTACAGCAAACCGTTTCATAGCATTAGCTCCTACAAAAAAACCGAAATTCGAAAATCGAAAATATTTTATCCGACAATTACCGCTTCATCCGGATAATTATATCGAACCGGCTTCAAGTTAAACGTCAGCGCCGCCAACAGCGTCAACGGCCCAAGTCTGCCGATAAGCATCACGGCAATAATAATCAATTTACCGGCATTTGTCAAAGAAGGCGTTATGCCGGTCGTCAGGCCAACAGTCCCCAGCGCCGAACCCGCTTCGAACATAATATCCGACATAGTAAAGCTGCTTGAATTCTCGGTAACACTAAGTGTCAATGTGGCAGCAAACAAAACCACAACGAAGAGCAGCGTAACAGTTATCGCCCGGCCAACGACAACTATCCGAACCGAGCGCTTGAACATCTCAACTTCGCTGCGCTTCCGCAGAGCAGCGACAGCCGTTATTATCACAACTGCCAATGTTACCGTCTTGATCCCGCCCGCCGTCGAGCCGGGCGAGCCGCCGACGAACATCAGCAAAATCAAAACAAACCTGCTCGAATCCGACATTTCCTTAATATTGACCGTGTTGAACCCGGCCGTCCTGGCTGTGACCGACTGAAACAATGCACCCAGAACGCCCGTTTTTTCGGTAGAATCGCTTTGGCTCGCATAACGCTCAAACAAAAGGATGGCCAACATCCCCAAGACTATCAGGCAGGCACTTACGCTAAGAACAATCTTGGTCTGCAGCCGCATTCTTTTCGGTGCTTCCATCGAAAACCGATAACGCTTATTGAACCGCTTTTTGAAGAATCGTTTCACCCTGTCAGCCACAATGTTGATAAGATCGTAAAGCACCCCGAAGCCAAGTCCGCCTAAGACTATCAGCGGACAAACCACCAAATACACTTCCGGCCTTTTATTATAGCTGACAAAGCTATCGCTGAATAAACTAAAGCCCGCATTACAAAAAGCGCTAATCGAATGAAAGATACTGTAAAACCACTGCTCGTGAACATTAGCAACCCGGCCGGGCACATCATCCCACATCCCGAAGAGGCTGACCGATCCAACGGCTTCGATAAGCACTGTTCCGACAAATATAAATGCTATCATATTACCTATTCGACTAAGCGTGCGGGCACTGAGCAAATCCTGCATTGCCACCGACTCACGCAAGGAGAGCGCCTGGCCCAATAGCAGCGCAAAGACTGCACCGAACACTACTATTCCCAAGCCGCCAAGCTGAATCAGTACCAGAATTACCAGCTGACCCATCAGACTGAAGTCTCGGCCGGTATCTTTCACAATAAGCCCGGTAACACAAGTGGCACTGGTCGCCGTAAACAGGGCATCAACAAAGCCCAGGTTTTCGCCGGTCGATGCCCTGGGCAACATCAATAAGCCAGCTCCGGAAATTATCAGAACCAAAAAGCTTGCGATTAGTGTTCGTGTCGGACTCCTGCCCGATGCCGCCAAATTCACGCACGTCCTGCAAAGCTTGGTGGCAACCTGTAGGACAAGATAAATACCTACTGCGAAATGTCGAACTGCCGCAGCTTCTGCTTTCTCAGGGGCAAACCACCGTCCTGCTCCGAACACAGCAACACCAAGCGCAAGCAAAAGCGGGATTTCAAACCAGTTTGCCCGCCAGAATTCGAGCTTTGAAACTGCGTTAAACAGCCGAATTATTTTCTCCGCAACGAAGATGCAAAGCAAAGCAATCTGAACGGCATATAAAATCACCTCCGGCAGTAAGGGCTTCTCAAAACCGCCGACCAGCATAACAAAAGACGCTGCGACCACTGCCGCTGTCAAGGTGTTAACACCGATTAAAACCTTCTCCAGACGCTTGTTTTTGTAATCTATCCGCATAATTGGCGTTTAGCATATAGCCTATGGCAAAAAACTGGAAGCTAAAAAACGAAAAACCATAATTCGAAATCTTTTCATCTTTAACCTTACGCTATCGGCTTTTTAAGCTACATCTGCTAATCCGAGCGAATCGCCGAACTTAACCAACAACGCCTGGCGAATATTCCTGTTCTCCGGCCTTGTTAACATCGGGTCTTGTGAGACCAGCTCGAACGCGTTTTTCCTTGCCATAACCAGCAGGTCGAAATCATCTACGATACTTGCGATTTTCAGATCCGGCAATCCATGCTGTCGCGTGCTAAACAATTCTCCCGGTCCGCGCAGCCGCAAATCATGCTCAGCTATCTCAAAACCATCATTGCTTCTGATCATTACTTTGAGTCTGCTTTTAGCTGTTTCATTGTCGGTCTCGGCGAACAAAAGGCAATACGATTTAGCTTCTCCTCTTCCGATACGCCCTCTTAACTGATGCAGCTGTGCCAATCCAAATCTGTCCGCTCCTTCTATGACCATTATTGTTGCGTTCGGCACATCTACCCCGACCTCAACTACGACGGTTGACACCAGCACATCAATTTTACCTCTGCGAAACTTCGACATAATTTGCCGCTTTTTGGCCGAGGGCATCTGCCCGTGCAGAAGCTCAACGGTAAATTCCGGAAAAACTTCCGTAGATAGATACTCCCACTCATCAGTTGCAGCCCTGACATCGCTGTCCTGCTCAACTGCAGTAATCCGTGGATAAACAAAATACGCTTGCTTTTTTGCCTTTAGACGCTCGCGGATAAACTCGTGCGCTTTCCGCCGATTTTGTCGGTCAACCCAGCGTGTAATAACAGCACCTCTGCCCGGCGGCGAGTGCCTGATAACAGAGACGTCCAAATCACCGAAAGCAGTCATCGCCAGCGTTCGAGGGATAGGCGTAGCCGTCATAACGAGGCAATGCGGAGTGGTTTGCTTCCGCAGTTGTGCCCTTTGTGCGACTCCGAATTTATGCTGCTCATCAATTACCACCAGGCCGAGCTTTTGAAATTCTATATCGGCCTGCAACAATGCGACCGTCCCGACGACAATATCAATCACTCCGTTTCTTATCCGGTCCAACAGCTCTGTCCTTTTCTTACCGGTCAATCCCCGCGTTAGCAAAACCCTCTTTACTTCACTATTTTTTAAATATCTTTCGATACTTAGAGAATGTTGGCCGGCCAAAATCTCCGTAGGTGCCATAATTGCCACTTGTTTCTTGTTGGCAACGGCCAGCAAAGCCGCATAAAGTGCCACCACCGTTTTGCCCGACCCCACGTCACCCTGCAACAGGCGATTCATCGGTCCTGACTTGCCCATATCCGCAGCAATTTCAGTGATGCAATTGTTTTGGTCCTCGGTAAGCAAAAACGGAAAACGCTTCCTGATTCGGCTATCGATTTCGTCTGTGCAAACGCACGGAGTCGCCGTTGAAAAATGCTGCACTTTATATCGGCGAAGCGCCAATCCCAACTGCATTAGAAATAATTCGTCATACTTCAATCTGCGTTTTGCCTGTGCCAGTTTTTTCTCGTCCGGCGGTAAATGTATCCAAGCAAATGCCTCCTTTCTGCCGACCAGATTCGCCTTCTTCAGAAAGTTTCTGTCATAAAACTCCGGCACAAGCTTATCGGCTGCTTGCCGCACACATCCAATTATCTTTTTGATTTGTCTGCTGGTCAGTCCTTTACAGGCCGGATAAACCCCGCCGCTAAAATACTCGGCCGACTGCGGATGTTCCTCATCGAGTACCACAAACTTAGGATTGGTCAGTTGCAACTGATGTTTGTACACAGTAACCTTGCCCGATGCTATTATTATTTGGCCGGGTTCTAATTGATTGCGGAGGAACCCCCCATGAAACCATATAATTCTGCATACTCCCGTATCATCACTGATTACAGCTTCAAATATCGGTTGCCTGTGATAACCCTGGTAGTCTATCGACTCGACCATACCGATAATGGTTGCTGGCCGGCCGGGCCGTGTCTGGGCTATTTTTGTCGACTCGGGCAAAAAGTTCCAGTCACGCGGAAAATACTCTAATAAATCCCCGACTGTCTCAACGCCCAACTGTGCAAAGGTTTTAGCCCTGGCCGGCCCGACACCTTTGAGATACCGCACCGGCATCGACAAATCGAGCCTACTTTGTGATTCTTCGCGTACCTCTGCCTTTACCCTAAGTTCATCCATGAACTTAGGATATTAAGGTACTCCTACTTGTCAAGGCTAAAAAAGTGGTTGTTTAAGGTGTTAAGCTGTGCCTTTATGTCATTCCCGCGAAAGCGGGAATCCAGTCTTTTATCTTTTGTCTGGACTCCTGCTTGCGCAGGAGTGACACTTTGCTATTGCTCGAAACCGTATTCGCCGAGCAGCTTAACAAACCGAACGTCACAGATTAATCTTTCGATGATTTTATTTGCTTTTTTTTCACAGGCCACCAGTTCCTGCACTCCTCCGTAACCGACAGGGGCGACTATAAGACCTCCATCGGCAAGTTGCTTGGCCAAAGGCTCCGGCATCTTCGGCACCGCAGCGGTAATCATAATCCTGTCAAAACATCTCGATGTGGGCAATCGGGACTTCGGCCAGCCGCAACTGCCGTCACCGACATAAAATTCAACATTACTTACACCGAATCTGCCCAGAACCGCCTGGGCCGACTCAGATAGCTGGGCGAATCTCTCTATAGTATAGACTTTTTTTACCAGCTTACTGAGCACCGCAGTCTGATATCCGCTGCCCGTTCCAATCTCCAGAACCTCACAGTCCCTATTGACCCGCAGCTCCTGAGTCATCAGGGCAACGATATATGGTTGCGAAATAGTCTGGCCCATCCCGATAGGCAGCGGGCCGTCAGCATAAGCTTGCGACTGCCAAGACTGCGGTATAAACTCTTCCCTTGGAATCTCAGCCATTACTTTGAGCACACGAGGGTCGGTAATATCCCGCCCCTCCAGATCCCGTTTGAGCATGCGCCGGCGAGCTTTAGCCAATCTGTTCGAACTTCGAAGTTCGTTCCCACTTTCGCGGGAATGACGCCCCTGCTCGTTTCCGGCAGGGGTCGAATTTTCAAATTCCCCGCTATCCATAGCAAAAAGTATCGCTTTTCAATCGAGGTTTTGCAAACCAATTTTGCTTCGCTTATCAACACGGCTGCCAGCTAAAATAAAAGCTTGATGGCCGCGGCAGCCGCCAAAATCCGCACAACCGCAGTAAATGCTTTTTGTGGGATTCGTTTCAGAACCAGTATCCCCACTGCCGCGCCGGCCGCAATAAACGGCAGCATTATCAAATCAAGCTTCACAGACTCTGCTGTCATCAACTCCAGATTCGCGCTGAACGGCACCTTAAGCCAGTTAATAACGAAAAAAAACCATGCCCCCGTTCCCACAAATTCAACTTTGGGCAGTCGCATAGCCAGCAGATAAATAATCATTATTGGCCCGGCTGCATTGGCCATCATCGTCGTAACCCCAGCCAAAAAACCAAGCCCCGCCACAAACCACCATTGCGTTGGAACTGGTGTATCTTGCCCTTTAGCCCTGGTCCACCAATAATTGACGCTCAACATCACCAATACTATCCCGCCAATAATCGGCTTAAGCTGTTGGTCATTGACCACCTTCAATCCGAAGTACCCGGCTACAATCCCTGCAAAAGCAGCCGGCAGCAGCCGCAGCACATGACCCCACCTGGCGTTACGCCTGTGGTACACGATGGCAAACAAATCCGCTAATATCAGGATACCAAGCAGCACACCAACGGATTGCCGCGCTGGAATCGCAATCGCCATCAAAGGTACCACCAAAATCCCAAGGCCAGGAATTCCGGTCTTCGTAATCCCCACCATAATCGCACACAACGAAACTACAACCCAGCCGACAAGGTCCAGATCCAACATACTCCATCCTTTATTAAAGTTTCCTCATCGCCAGCACAACCTCTTAATTTCTGCAATCTATCGGTTTTGAATCCTCTTTGCAATTGACAATTAGCAATCGAAAGTGATAATTGATAATTGGAAATAATCAATAAGGGCCCCCAAACGCAATAAAATGCGTCTGGAGTCCCTAATAAAAATAGTCAATGGTAAAGGAAGAGCGAAATGAATACCAGAAAGCTTCTTTTTTATCTGTTAGCTGTCCTTTTAGGTGGTTGTGTACCTGTTATGTCGCTACATCCGCTTTTCACCAAAGAACACCTTGTTTTCGAAGAAAAACTACTCGGCACCTGGGCCGATGACCCCAACAGTCCCGAGGTTACTTGGGAGTTCAAGCGTATCGGCGAGTCGGAAAAAGCTTACAAACTGATTTTCTCCGATGATAAGGACAAGAAAGGCTTGTTTGTTGCACATCTGGTAAAGCTGGAGGACAAGCTTTTTCTGGATGCTTACCCGGCCGAACTCCCGTGCGAACCGGAGGACCCAAACAAGATAAACTGGCCATATAACTCCTTGTTCTTAATACCTGCTCACACATTTATAAAAGTAGAATCCATCGAACCCCAGTTGAAGATCCGATTAACGTTAGAGTCTAAAATGGAGGAACTGCTCAAGGAAGACCCCGATGCAGTGAAGCATACGTCAGTTGAGGATAGACTTGTCTTAACAGCATCGACAAAAGAACTCCAGGGGTTTGTCCTCAAATACGCCGATGACAACAGAGTATTCACCGGTGAAATCGTCTTGAACCGCAAAAAGAGCAAAGACCGGGTTCCCGACAACATCGGCCCCCAACAGTAGCCCAAAAGTAAGATAGGTATCAGGTCTATGGCCGAGAAATCAGAATTTAGACGCTATCTGGTAAATATGGACTCTATCTCCACACACCAGCTTTTTACCGATTGCCTGGTGATTGGAGCCGGCATCGCAGGTCTTCACGCTGCTATCGAGGCCGCCAAGCACCGCAACGTTATCATCATTTGCAAGGATACTCTGGAAAACAGCAACACCTGGAAAGCCCAGGGCGGCATCGCTTCAGTGCTTGATAAGGCAGATACATTCGAATCACACATAGCCGATACACTTAACACCGGCTGCGGGATATGTGACGAAGGTATAGTCGACTCGGTCGTTCGCCAGGGACCGGAACTGATAGAGCAACTACTCCGGTGGGGTGCTGAGTTTGATCTAATCGACGGTCATATCGCTACTACGCTCGAAGGCGGCCACAGCCACCCGCGTGTTGCTCACGCTCACGGCGATGAAACCGGGCGGATAATCGCAGAGGCACTCATAAAAGAAGTCAAGCAGAATTCGAATATAAAGATATTTGAAAACTTCTACACTATCGATCTGCTCACAAACGACGACAACGAGTGCGTGGGAATAATCGGCCACGATATTCAGAATCCGCGTAAAGCGGACCAGATAATCTGGGCTGCAAACACAATCCTGGCAACCGGAGGGGCAGGCCGACTCTATCGTGAAACTACAAACCCGGAAGTTGCAACCGGCGACGGCATTGCCATGGCTTACCGGGCCGGTGCCGTATTGCAGGATTTGGAGTTTGTGCAGTTCCATCCGACTACGCTCTACGTTGCAGGTGCCACGCGGGCCTTGATTACCGAGACACTTCGCGGTGAAGGGGCGGTTCTGCTTGATAACAAGGGCCAACGTTTTATGACAGACTATCACGAAGCCGCCGAGCTGGCCCCACGTGATATTGTCAGCAGAGCCATCCTGACCCAGATGCGGAAAACAGAATCAACGCACGTCTATCTGGATGTTCGACACTTCGATAAAGCACATTTTGCAAAAAGATTTCCATTTATTAGCGAACTGTGCGAAAGTTTCGACATAGATGTCAGCCGGGACCTGATTCCCGTCCGCCCAAGCGCACACTATATGATTGGCGGGCTTAAGACCGACAGCTCAGCCAAAACAAGCATCGAAAATCTTTACGCCTGCGGTGAAATTGCATCCACCGGTCTGCACGGCGCAAACCGGCTCGGCAGTAACTCCCTGCTTGAAGGGCTGGTATTCGGGAAAATAGCCGGACAATTTGTTTCCCAACACGAAAAAACAGCTGTTTCTCTGCTCAAGCACCCTCTAATAAAATATCAAATCCCGCACTCAGACCGCACGCGTTTGGATACCGCCGACGTTAGAAATTCACTTCGAGCCCTTATGTGGCGAAATGTCGGCATCACGCGAAGGGCTCAGCCACTCACAGAGACCCAGGAGATCATCAGATTCTGGCAGCGGTATGTGATGGATAAGATCTTTGATTCACCCCAGAGCTGGGAATGCCAGAACATGCTCACCGTTTGCCTTCTTATGGCGCAATCGGCCCAAATGCGACAGGAGAGTCGGGGCGTCCACTTCAGAAGCGATTTCCCCGATACCGACGATGAGAACTTCAAAAAACATATCGAAATCACACGGTAAGAAGTGGAAAATAAAGCCAATCTCTGTTATAATAGTTAACTAACCAATTGAAAAGAGTGGGTCGGGCGGTTGCCCCCGTCGTTTTGCTTAGCAAAAGCGAAGCAGCGGGGGAGGAAAGTCCGGGCAGGACAGGGCACGGTGGTGGCTAACAGCCACCGGGGGCAACCCCAGGGAAAGTGCCACAGAAAATACACAGCCGATGTCCAACACCAAGAAGAGCTTCGGCTCACGCCGTTTTGGTGCTGGAACAGGCAATGGTGAAATGGTGCGGCAAGAGCGCACCGCAGTGCCGGTGACGGTACTGGCAGGGCAAACCCCACCGCCTGCAAGACCAAGTAGCTGGCTGGGTTCCCATTTTGCGACTGCTTGCAAAATGGGGCCCGCTACTCGGCCCGAGTGTGAGCGGCTAAACTTAGCGCTCGGCCAGCGGGTAGGTCGCTTCCCGATGTATCGGGAGAGCTAACTGGTAACAGTTGGTCAAGATAAATGGCCGCCGCCCCGCACCAAAAGTTTATTCAATTGAAAACTTTGAAGAACAGATAAATGGCAATGCAACCACGTTGAAACAAAACGAAAAACGGATGAACTTTTGGTGCGGGGATACAGAACTCGGCTTACAGACCCACTCTTTTTTTTCATATCTCGTATTTTGCCTCACACGTCGTGCTCCACGAGATGCGAATTTATGCGCAAGCGCACCTGAGCGGATTTTGACTGTGACAATATCGTCCTCAACGACCATTTTGCAAAAAATCGCAGGACGGGGCCCGAACCCACGTGAGAATTCATGGACCACGAACTACAAACTGTGAGTTACAAAATCAGACTTCTTTCGAATCAATCCACTTCATCATGTCGCGCAATTCCCTCCCGATTGTCTCCAGATGGCTGTCGTGGTCTTTTTCATACAACTCGTTGAACTTTTTCAGGCCCAACTGGTATTCATTTACCCATTCCTTGGCGAACTCGCCGGATGTGACCTCCGAGAGTATCTTTTTCATTTCAGCTTTGGTTTGCTCAGTGATAATCCTCGGCCCGCGGGTCAGATCACCGTACTCGGCGGTGTTGGATATGCTGTATCTCATATAGCTCAGCCCGCCCTGATACATAAGGTCAACTATCAGTTTCACCTCATGCATGCATTCGAAATAGGCAATCTCAGGTTGATATCCTGCTTCTATCAACGTTTCGAAGCCGGCTTTAATTAGTGAGGTAAGGCCGCCGCAGAGAACACACTGCTCGCCGAACAAATCCGTTTCAGTTTCTTCTTTGTATGTGGTTTCAATAATACCTGCGCGGGCGCCGCCGATCCCGTTTGCCCAGGCAAGGGCAATTTGCTTTGCATTGCCGGTTGCATCCTGCTGGACAGCTACAAGATTTGGCACACCGCCGCCTTTTTCAAACTCACTGCGAACCAAATGCCCCGGGCCCTTCGGAGCAATCATCACAACGTTAACATCTTTCGGCGGCACGATATACTTAAAATGAATATTAAAGCCGTGACAAAAACCAAGCGTCTGGCCCGCCACTAAATTGGGCGCAATTTGCTCGGTGTAAACTTTTGCCTGAATTTCATCCGGCACGGTTACAACAATCAGCGTCACACCATCCATAGCTGCTTTTATATCGGTCGGCGTAAAGCCGTGTTTGACCGCGAGTTTAAAGTTATCCGTTCCCTGCAGCTCAGCCACTGTCACTTCTATGCCGCTGTCGCGCAAGTTCAGGCTGTGTGCGTGCCCCTGACTGCCATAACCAATCACCGCTACCTTCTTACCCTTTAACGCGTCTATCGGAGCATCTTTTTCGTAATAGATTTTCGCTGCCATAATATTTCCCTTTTCATCCAGTTTTTTCAAATTGTTTTATTATTCGACATTCTCCCAGCAATTATATTAAACTGACATTTCCCATTTAGACACTTAAAAAATACAATTTTCTCCGTACGACATCCCCAGCAAAAAGTTTGAAATTGGGTTTGTTTGGCTTTGAATTGGGTTTGAATTGGGTTTGTTTTTTCGGGGCCTGAAAGCGGTTTCATTTCCATAATCCTTTGTGACAAAGACGTTTGCGTTCATTTTAGGCTTTACGGAAATTGGGTTTGAATTGGGTTTGTTTTTTCGGACTGCGAAATCATCTTTTTTTATGTAATCCTTTGTTAAAGTTAAGTTTACATTCATTTGGG
>JAUXAL010000123.1 GCA_030619925.1 Phycisphaerae bacterium
ACGTAACCCCAATAATAATAATGGATTATGAAGAAAAAAGCAATTGGACACTTGGTGAAAACAAACCCAATTCAAACCCAATCAAAGCCAATTTCCGAAAAGCCCAAATGAATGTAAACTCACTTATAACAAAGGATTACAGAAAAGAAGATGATTTCGCAGTCCAAAAAAACAAACCCAATTCAAACCCAATTCAAACCCAAACAAAGCCAATGTCGAAAATCAAGGTCGGTGGGCGAACGGGCGCAAGAGCCACTCAAATCACAAGCGATAGAGCGCTATTCTTGTTTTTTAGGAGTGTGTTTGGCTGTGCCGAAACATATGAACGAAATAAGAATCAAAGCGCCGCCGGAAAAAAACAGCATCATTCGTCGGCGGGGCTCGCTACAGCGGGTAAGCCACCCTGGCATTACCGGCTCGGCCGGTTGCTGGTTCGGGTCTTCTGCCAGGACTCTGCGAGCGACGGCCAACTGCTCGGCTGTCGCCTTTGGGTAAATGGCGTCTGCGTCTTCGTGTTCGGTGCCGAGCGTAGCCGAGGCGATGCGCTTAAAAAGATTGGGGTCTTTTTCCAAATGCTCCAGCAGTACATCGTAGTCAACGTTCAGGGATCTGAGCCGATCCAAGGACTCCTGTGCCGCTTTTAAGAGCTGCCTGTTTCGGTAGTACTGAACCAAATCATCACAGAGTATAGAGGCGCCGAGCGATATTGCACCAATGCTGAAAAAGACGACAAACAAAAACGTCCGGATGACGTTCTGCTTTTGCAGTTTCGTATCTCGCGTCTCGTGTTTCGTATCTCGCTTCACGCTCAGGCTCCCGCCCGTCTTGGTTCGGCCAAGCCGAGACAGGTAAGGCCGGGTCAGGTCACAAAGTCAGAGCCGGCGTATCGTGCGGCTGGGCCGAGGCCTTCGCTTATTCTTAGCAGTTGATTGTATTTGCAGATTCTGTCTGTTCGGCACAACGAGCCGGTCTTTATTTGACCGACGCCCGTGGCAACAGCTAAGTCGGCGATGGTGGTATCCTCAGTTTCGCCGCTTCTATGGCTTATGACCGCCGTCCAGCCGGCCCTTCGAGCCATATCGATTGCTTCGAACGTTTCCGTCAGCGTTCCTATTTGATTGAGCTTTATCAATATCGAGTTGGCACAGTCGAGCTTAATGCCCTTGGCCAAACGTTTGGTGTTGGTTACGAATAAATCATCGCCGACTAACTGGATACGACCGCCGATTTTTTTATTTAATTTTGTCCAGCCGGCCCAGTCGTCTTCTGCCAGTCCGTCTTCGATTGAAATGATGGGATATTTGTCCGCCCATTTGGCCCAGTGCTTAACCATTGCATCGGATGACACTTTCTTCTTCGGGTCGGATTTAAAGAACGTGTATGTCTTTGTCTTGTCATCAAACATTTCACTTGCAGCAGGGTCCAATGCGATTGAGATGTCTTTACCGGGTTTATAGCCGGCCTTTTTGATAGCGTCCATAACAACTTCCAGTGCCTCTTCGTTGCTTTTGAGCATAGGGGCGAAGCCGCCTTCGTCACCGACCGATGTGGCATAACCTTTTTTGGTCAGCACGGATTTTAGAGTGTGGAAGACTTCGGCTCCCATTCGCAGAGCTTCGGGAAAATTCTTTGCCCCGATGGGCATAATCATAAATTCCTGGAAATCGACATTGTTGTCTGAGTGTTTTCCGCCGTTTAGAATATTCATCATTGGCACCGGCAGGATATTTGCGTTGCAGCCGCCCAAATAGCGATACAATGGCAGGCCGGCCGAATCCGCCGCAGCCTTGGCAGCTGCTAACGAGACGCCCAATATTGCGTTTGCGCCGAGCTTGCCTTTGTTGGCCGTGCCGTCCAGTTCAATCATCAACCGGTCGAGTTCGGCCTGCAACAAAGCGTCCATACCCAGAACTTCAGGGGCGATGATTTCGTTTACATTTTTGACGGCACCGGCGACGCCTTTGCCCAAATAGCGTTTTGCCCTTTTATCGCGAAGCTCTATCGCTTCGTAGGCACCAGTGCTGGCTCCGGACGGCACTGCCGCCCGGCCGAAGGCGCCGTCTTCAAGTAAAACATCAACCTCAACGGTAGGGTTGCCGCGGGAATCGAGTATTTCCCTTGCCGTTACATCAACTATCGTTGTGAACATTACAAATTCCTTTCACGTTAATTGGCTAATTAGTGAGTAGTTAATTGGTTAATTGCTGAGTTGACTACTCACCACTCACTACTCACCAGTTACGAGTTTTGCCAGAGATTACCGACTTTTGCAGACAACGTCAAGAGTTTTGAGAGTTTTGTTCGTTGGGCTAATTCATGCTGCTGCTCTGTCGCACATAAAATGATGAATCGTCATTCCGCACTCCTGAGCCTGTCAAGAGCAGGCTTGGTGTGGAATAACAGTTCCTAAAATAATATATTACAGGGCAGTAGTACATTTCATTAATGAAAAGTACTACGTGCTTGGTAAAGGTATAGCTGTATTTTTCGACAGTAGAAAATGTGATATTGTCTCCAAGAAAAATTTTTTCTTGTCGCATTTTTGCCATAAATCAGCTCTTAATAGTAGAAGCGCTTCTATAGGAGACTCTGTTTTGCAAACAGATGCAGAATTGGTAAACGCTGTCTTAGATGGCGAAAAGCAAGCTTTTGCCGTACTTGTAAGACGTTACGAACGGCTGGGCCGTTTACACCACGCATCGCCCGGATGGTTACCTATTCCGAGATGTGGCATCGCTACGTGCCTGAATCGGGCAACTGGCACGACGGGACTTTCACCGCTGGATTGCGGCCTTGTCGGCTGCTCCGCGGTCCGATGTCCGCTTGACAAGCGCACACATGTCCGTAGGTCTTTTGGGACAAGCTCTAAAACCAATAAAAAAGGCCGATTTGCAAGAAACCGGCCTTTACGATAACTTTGAAAATATCACCAAACAATCAAAGTCCGCCATCTACTACAAACCGTTTTGCGGGATTGTCCTTTCGAATTGCAAGATTAAACTTCTTGACTCTAAACTCGCGATAGGTTACAAAGTAAGAGGTGTGCTCCGGCGACCAGGAAGTTTTCATTACCTCCACCGTTGGGAGATTCCTGCGTATATCTACCTTGTGCTTTGCCGCCTCCTGGCATGCGTGCTCCAGTTTATCTATATCGGGACTAGGCATAAATTTTCGCATTTCATCCCAATCCAGCTTCAAGAAGGCTTCGTAATATGCTTTAACTACCTCTTCCGGTGACATTTTCGCATAAGCAGCATTGTCCGGCAAAATTTCCGGCTCGTTCAGCCATTTCACTTCTTCCTGAAGCTGCATTTTATTGTCATACCATCCTGCTATTACAAATCGACCCGCGGAGTTTGCATTGGACAGTTGAACATTTCGTTCCACCGGCCGAAGCCTGATTTCATAAGGCACAAACCATCCTAAACCATCGCGGGCATAACCCTCTGACTGGAAAGGTTCGCCGATGGATATGATCGTAAGACCACCGAGATAAGCTTTCGTTCGTTCGTCAATTTGTGAGCTCGTCTTGAATTTCAAAACTTCTTCCCAGTTCTCTTCCGCACAAGCCTGGAAAAACGCAGTGGCAGCCTCTTTTGGTGTCATTTTTTCATATTTCTTGTTATTCGGCAGCTTTTTGGGCTTTCCATACCAATTCATATTTTCCGGCAAATCCAGTGTAAAGACAGCGTTATCAAATTCTGTATTGTATTCGATATCCGTGATCTCAAAAATCAGGACATCCTTATCCTCAGTGTGGACATATACCTGAAGAGCTTCCAGTAATTTTGTCTTTGCATCAAATTGGTAAACTTTCAAATGGTCAGAGCCGGTGATAAATTTGTTTCGGAGATAGTCACTCTCAGGCACATTCGCTGCTACCTCGACCTCAAGTATAATTTTGTCCTGTCCCTCAATTTCCTTATGCCAAAGACAAACTTCGTGATCTGGATTATCTTTAGCCTTCTGCAACTCATTATCCAATAGGTCATGCACATTTAATAAACGGCCTGACCATGAGTCGAAACAGCCCAACGGCAAAGGTTCTTCCCTTAGGACGCCGCGATTTGGTCGTATTAACATGGTAGTGTTCTGTCCATCCATAAGGAGAACACGCCCAGGTTTTTCCACACGCCATTGCACCAGACCATTTTCACCTGTACGTTTCCACATTTCAATTGGTACAAAATCATAATTTAAACCAATCAAAGAAAAATTGTCGGCGGGTAACGTACGCATTCGGGTCTTCATATGCACCGACCACAAATCGGATATAGCGTCAATTGCATCCTGCAACACCTCAGCAGCGGATGCTGTAGGAATTGATTGATGGAAAATGTTTACAGTTAAAAGTACGGCAACGATTATCACCGCTGCTATAGAAAATTTTGTTATCTTACTTTTCATGATAGTTCTCCAAATATTCGGCGGAGTTGCCGCCGTTTTTGTTTTTTCCCATTTTTCCAGTGCCTTCGTGATACGACTGTGAACTTTTCTATCCATGTCAGTACTTGGTTCAACTTGTAATTTCTTAATCAACTTATGTATGTTGTCAGCCGGTTCCATTTTTCACCTCGCTATTTAATAGCGACCGCAATTTATCTAATCCATACCGATATCGACCCTTGAGCGTGTTAATTGACTCGCCACTTAACTTTGCAATCTCTTTAAATTTCATTCCGCTATAAACATGCAGAAGCAATATCTCTCGCTGCTGATAAGAGAGTTGAGCGAGTGCCCAAGTCAATCGTTGCAATTCTTCACCGAATACCACAGAAAAATCTGGTCTTTCTGAATCTGAGACAATAGGCTCTACTTCATCCAACCCAACACTGTGATGCCTCTGTCTTGCTTTATTCCTATTACGTGCATTATTGGCAACACAGACCGCCAAATAACCTTTTAGACTCCCTGTAAGTCTAAATCTTTCAGCAGATTCAATAAAAGAGGCGAAAACATCCTGAACAACATCTTCAGCAGCATTTCTGTCATATAAAAGAGCTGTAGCTAGGGTCATTAGGTATTTTTTGTACTTTTCATAGACCCGTCGCAGCACTTCCCTGTTACCGCGATTGAACTCCCATGTGATTAGCTTGTCTTCTAACATCGATAAGCTACTTTCCTCAACACAAAACAATCGATTGTCACTTATACAACAACCAAGTTGCTATTTAGGTATTAAAAAAATCAAGATTTGTGCAATTTTATTGGTTTTTCGGCTGAAAAGACATGAATAAAGACAGGGCCAATCCATCGCGGTAGTTACGATAAAATAGGACCGGTTATTGTATGCCGCAACATCGAGGAAGAGTACCGTGAGTTGGAAACATCACAAGTGGAGTTATTTGAAGATCTCGAATTTGGTGGGGCTTTACCAAAACTGCCCGTGGAGATTTGGGGTCTGAAACCCGGTGGCTGGACAGGTGATATTACCTACGTAGGCCGACATATAGTTTACACTCGAAAGGGTGACATGTTCATAGAGTGGAGCCTCTACGTGCCAGAAAGTGTGCCGCCCGCGCGCAGCGAAATGCTGGGATATGACGTGCTCTACAGGTTCAACCTCGAAGAAAAACCGAAATGGAGGATAGGTTACACACTGGATTATGGTATCCGAATCGAGACTGAAGAAGATTTTAACAAGTGGGTCCTTGGCGCGATGGCCGAGCTTAGTGACGATGGGAAAGCCCCAGATGGTATAACGTATGAAAGCGTACTGCAATTAAGCGAGTGGAGTCAGAGAGTTATTGATTGAATAGGAAACTACCGAACGGACCAACAGGCCGGGCTTGTTTGGCCCGGCTTTTGCGTTGTTATAAGGATTTTCGGCATTTTTTGGGAAATTTTAAAAAAACTCCGTTACTTTTTGGACTGTTTTGCGTCTATAAGTATAGGAGCAGAGATTATGTGCTGTTCCCAAGAGAGCCTTCAAAATTCTACGTCATCACCCTCCTCCGAAAGGCCGACACCACAGGGTCGGCCTTTTTCATTGACCCCGTCAGAGACCTGCCGTTGGAAACATCATCTCGGTGGGGCTACACCCTCTAACGGGGACCCAACGGAAAAAGTCTCTAACGGTCTTGACTGTCCGCCGGAAAAGTGTAAAACTGCTGAATTGGGTTCCCAGGGCCTATGCGTCGGCTTTGAGGTTCCAATTTCGTAGTTTTTAGATTTGAGTTTTTAGCTTTTTATATGAGGATTCCGCTGACCAAATATGGTTGGCCGCAGGTAGTTGTTTTTCCTGCGGCGGTGCTTGCAGTGATGATTGCTTACCTGCTGGCAGCTGTCCCGTTTTTGCCTGCCTGGGCAATTGTTTCCGCAGAGGCGGTTTTGGCCGTTGCCTTGATATGGGTCTTGGCGTTTTTTCGCGACCCTGAACGTCACTGTCCTTCGGACAGGAATCTGCTATTAGCGCCGGCCGACGGCCGGATAACGGATATCGAGATTGTAGAGGACCCCCCTGATTTCTTGCGAGAGCAAGAAGGGGGGGGCGGAGCTGCGCTGCGGATCGGGATATTCTTAAGTATTTTCAACGCCCATATTAATCGCGCGCCGTGTAATGTAAGAGTCGAAAAAATTACCTACCGAAAAGGCAAATACAAAAACGCAATGAATCCACAGTCCGGGCGGGTCAATGAGTCCAATGACCTGGCCCTGGTCAGGACCGATAGTCCCAAAGACAGGCTGATTGTCCGGCAAATCAGCGGCAGCGTCGCCCGGCGAATTGTCTGCGAGAAAATAGAAGGACAAGAATTGACTGGCGGTGAGAAGTTTGGGATGATAAAATTCGGCTCCAGGACGGAACTGTATGCGCCTGTTCGTGAAAGCGCAAAGTGCCTGGTCCAAATAGGCGACAAGGTCAAAGCAGGTCTTACTGCTCTTGTAAGGTACGAATAACGAGATACGAAAAATGCCCAGATTGAAAACCCAAGCCGCCGGAAAAAGTCTGCTGCGGCGAGTGCGAAGGCAGCGACTGAAGTACGTCACGATTCTGCCGTCGCTGATAACGATTCTAAACGGCGTCTGCGGCTTCGCCGCCGTCATATTCGCGAGTAAGGACGCCTTCGCACTGGCTGGTTATATGATTCTGCTGGCGATGCTTGCCGATATGCTCGACGGCCGGCTCGCACGAAGAGTAAAGAGCACCTCCAGCTTCGGCGGCCAGCTCGACAGCCTCTGCGATATAATCAGCTTCGGTGTGGCACCGGCGTTTTTGATGCTCAAGGTTTTGGAATACGAGCTCGAATCGGCCGGTTTCGCCGATGAAAGTTTTCTGCAGCGTTTCATCTGGCTGACGGCAGCGGTATACATAAGCTGTGCGGCCATTCGGCTGGCCAGATTCAACGTGGAAAATGAGGAGGACGAGTCTGCACATATGAGCTTCATAGGCCTGCCGACGCCCGCCGCTGCGGGGGTTATAGTCAGCCTGGTGATATTCCATCAAGAAACACTTTCAACGCTGAATGTGATTGTTTATGCTATTTATGCCCTGCCGTTTTTGGCTCTGGGGGTAGCAGTATTGATGGTCAGCAGGATTCGATACCCGCATATCCTGAATCAGTACCTAAGGGGCAAAAAACCATTCGAACATCTTATTTGGGCATTGTTGTTCCTCGCCTTGATTATCTGGAGCAAACTGGCGGCTCTGGTACTGATTTTCTGTGGTTTTGCGGCAAGCAGTTTTGTGAAATGGCTTTATTACAAAGTAATCCGCAATAAAGGCAATCTCGTCTCGGCGGCGCAGCATCCGGCTGTGATGGCCGCTAACGAAGCCCAAATTACCGGGCAGGACGACAGTAGAATTGATTAGTGATAATTGATAAATGATAATTCAGTAATCAATTATCAGTAATCAATAATCGATTTGCTTTGCTGCGTCCGGAACCAGCTGCATATCCTGCGCCACTTGGCGCGGGATTGATTTACTTGATAATAGCGCTGGACAACACTAATAAGTCGGGTCAGAACTCGGCGACCTTCAGGGCTTGCTTCCAGACCAACAATATGCAATCCGAGGGAGGTACTTTTGCCGTCTGCAGTCTGCAAAACGTTTCTAATCCGGGCGTTGAGCACCAACGGCGTTTCATAAGGCATAGGTGTAAATCGCATCCCAACAAACTGTCCTTTCTTAAAGTCCGCTGTTGCTGCACGAAAAGAGTCCTGGCTCACGCCGTTTGGGTGCGGGATTACGACCCGTACACCGCCGGCGGAGATGTCAACAAGTCTGCCCTTGCAATAATTGTGTATCCCCTCCGGCGTACCTTGTATCCGGTTTTTTGCGTCACGCTCGCTACGGCGATGCCACAGCAGCGCATTGACCTTCAGCGATTCGGGCACGTTAACACGGAAGTAGCTTCTCCTCTGGACCGCCTCAACGCGATCCGGCACTGCAAGTGCCACCCCTTGCCCAGCCGGCTCTGGTGCCGGCTCGGAGGTTACCACAGTTGTGTCAAAAACAAACTTACCATATTCATGCCTGAACGATATGCCGACCGGCTGATTGACCTGTATATTTATCGGGTTTGGTTCTTTCTGCGGGCCGGTACTCTCAATATTAAGTCTCTCAGCCTCAAGATTGGCAAGCAACACTTTTGCGACGTGCCATTTACCCTTGGACAAATATGACATAGTGGCGGGTACTTTTTTATCAATCGCAGCTTGCAGGATTTTCTTCGGCTCAGCCTCGTGCAGCGTTTCCACCTTGTTCATGTTACCCCCGTGCTTTAAGTATGTACAGAGTCTTTTTTGGCATCCTAAAGACCATTTGGGCATCCGTTTGCTATTTAGTTCCTGTTGCGGAAACAGTATTTGTCATTCCCGCGGAAGCGGGAATCCAGCTTTTTCGCTCTGGACCCCTGCTTTGGGTTCCCGCAAGGCGGGGTCCCTCGCAGGGGTGACATCGTCAGTTT
>JAUXAL010000053.1 GCA_030619925.1 Phycisphaerae bacterium
ACGCGCCAGTAGTAAGTCGTGCCCCAATCAAGGCGTCCAGGGTCATAGCTGTTGGCATCCTGAGCGATGCCGCCGACGCCGTCGTTGACATCGTTGAAGTTCTCACCAAGGTAAACTTTGTGCCCATTGACTGGGGGCGCATATTCTCCCGGCGTCCAGCTAAGGACCACCTCCCGCTGTACATCTGTTGCCTCATCAGCAGGGCTCGGGTTAGAAGCTGCACCAGGTGGTATGCCTATCATGAGCTGCTGAATCTCTTTGGCGATTAGTGCCCGGCTGTAGATACGGACGTCGTCGAGTGACCCGTGGAAAGTTCTCTCACTAACAGTGGGACGATTACTGTTATACCCGATTTCGACCATGGCATCAACATTCGGGCCTATTGAGAATGGTTTAGGGCCCTCTTCATCGACGCCATTGAGATAGACTGTAGCATAGCTTCCGTCAAACGTAAAGGCCAGGTGAACCCATTCGTTTTTAGGCATAATGGAGAAAGGGGTCGACCCGGAAGAGCTGGTGTAAGACGAGATATTGCCTTGATACGAAAGACCCACTCTGTCAATTTCAGCAGGATTCGTAATGGCTCCCCACAACTCGACCTGGAACATCATAGTATCTGCGCCCCATCCGTTCGACTTGGTAAGAAAATGCATAGAAGTCCCCGTTCCATCCCAGAACGCCCAGAGGGCAACAGTGAACTGCCCTGTCCCATCTGTCGGATCGAAGATTCCACAGTCGACTCCCACGCATTTGTCCGGGTTGAATGCAAGTGCGCCGCCAAAGTCTTCCGGGCCGAGCACCCATTCCGGGATTCCAAGCAGCGTCCCATGGTGACCATTGCCGGAACTGTCATTGGCGGTGTCGCCGGAACCCTCATCAAACTTCCACCAGCCGATGAGGTCCTCCTTAGCCGCGCTCGTCAGAACCAAACCCAGCACCAAAACAAAAGAAGTTAAACAGATCGATTTCCTGCACATAATAGTCCTCCTTCAAAAACTAAATATGGGTTGTTAATTGAAGTGTAACAATCTTCACTCTGCAGCACTCCACAGGATGGCCAAGCCCAAAAGTCCCTACACAACTCTGTGCCTCGCATAATGACTCCTCCTTTATCGAAAAGCTGCAAAGATTCCACAGGTCCGAAGACGAAAATCCCTACATTTCTCCAGTACTATTTATACCAACTTAGCCACTTCGCTTCAAGGTCAAATTTCCAATTCCCGCCAAATAAATTCGTATGTCGTATATTGTATTGCGTATATCGTGCAAAGTTTTCCGCTCCCGGATGCATCACGCCTGGCGACATACGACGAGTTACTTGTTTTCCAGTTGACCGAGTACCGCTCGTGTTACTCGCTGGACGTAATTATCCGAATCCTTCAGCGCCGACTTTATCCGTGGCGAAGCCGGCCGGGCCTTGGCACCGATTTTCTTCAGAGCGATAACCGCATACAGCCGTGCTTTGTCCGTATCACACTTAAGCGCCTCGACCAGAACCGGCAGTGCTTCTTTCTCCTGGCCCCAGTCACACATCGCGTGGGCTGCGGCGACGCGAACAACCGGCGCCGGGTCTTTCAGCATCCTCTTAAGCGAGACTTTTGCCCGCTCGACGTCGGAAAATCCTTTGCAGTTATTGCGCAAACCGACCACGGCCCAGTAACGAACAGAGGCGTATTCATCGGCCAATGCTTCAAAGTATTTCGGTATGGCTTTTTCGCCTTTATGATCGAGTTTCTTGATTCTCCTCAGCCGCTTAAGCAAATCGGTCTTGTCAAGCTTGTCTCTCCAATGCGAGGGGGCCTTCGGCCTGGCGATTCTGGTCTGCGAGTCACCGAGTTTGAATCTGACCTCATCGCTGTCCTTGAAGCCGATGCGACAGGCCTTGGCACTGAGTACCCGGCCGGTCTCCAGTGGTACAGGTTTTGTATATAATTTCCAGCCACTGTTCTTACCTATTCTATAGGCAATGGACGCCCCCTCTGTGGCACAGGTGATGGCAATATGCTTTTTCTCTCCGGCGGTCCTTGCAGGGGCGAACCTGGGCGTCGCCGTTTTCTGCCATTGTCCGCCCGGCCGTTTCATTTCGTCAAACTCAGGTTCGGGAATCCGCCCTATATCGCGAGTCTCTTTCACCCATTTGATATGGGCTTTGCGCATTCGCTCGAGCACGTCCTTATACTCCGGGTCGTCTGCCAGGTTCTTGACCTCATGCGGGTCGCCAGCCGTATCGTACAACTCCTCGACCGGCTTTGTTTCGTGGAAGTACTGCATTTGTGGGCCTCTGAGTTTACCGGCGGCATTGAGGCGGCGCATCTCCTGCATCGTCGGCATCTGGTTCATATACTCGATGTCTTGGCCGCGGGTAAGATGCGGCATATAGTTGCGAATGTATTTGTAGCGCTTGTCGCGCACGGCACGGATAAGATCATATGCCTCATCCATACGGTCACGCGCAGCGAAAATATACTCGCGGGGCTCGGCCTTTTGACGGCCCAAAAACGCCCTGCCCTGTATGTGGTCGGGAATCTTGACGCCTGCCAGCGAAAGCATCGTCGGCGCAAAATCAATGAAAGCTACCAGGTCGTCGTTAACGGTGCCGGGTTTGAGTGCGTCGGACTCCCTCGGCATCGCGAGCTTTCGCAGTTTTTCCGGCACTTTGATAATCAGCGGAATGTGAATGCCCGAGTCGTAAATCCACCGCTTGCCCCGCGGCAGGCCGCGCCCATGGTCGCCCCAGAACCACACTATCGTGTTATCAGCAAGGCCGTCATCCTCAAGCTGTTTGAGGATGTCAGCGACCTGCTTGTCCATCAGGGTAATGATATCGTAATACTGCGCCCAGTCTTTGCGAACCGCCGGCGTATCAGGATAATAAGGCGGCAGCACCGCTTTGACCGGGTCGTGCTTCTCGTGCGGTTGCAGACTCGCTAAACGCTGCAGCATGCCTTTGCTCCTGTCGCGAATTTTGCTTTCGTGCGAAATTGTGAAATTAAAAACTGCGAAGAACGGCTGGCCTTTGGCTCGATTGCGCCAGTGTGCCTTGCGGCTGCTTTCATCCCAGGCGGTCAAAGGCGGGTCGAACTGGTAATCGGTTTTGACGTTGTTCGTGCAGTAATAACCCGCTGCTCTGAGATATTCGCTGAAACATTTTACATACGCCGGCGGCACACCCTTGCAGCGCATGTGATGCGTGCCGATAGTGGTCGGATACATACCGGTTATGATACCGGACCTCACCGGGGCGCAAACGCCCGCGTGCGCATAGGCGTTAGTGTAACGCACACCCTGGGCCGCAAGGGCGTCGATGTTGGGCGAGACGGCGTAACTATCACCATAGCAGCCCAGGTCCGGGCTGATGTCCTCGCAACTGACCCACAGGATGTTTGGCCGGTGGCTTTCCAATATAACAGGAAGCTCAGTTGGAAATGTGAATTCTCGATAGCGGGCGCCTTCTTCAGCACCGCAAGAGATTTGGGGTAAGAGCATTGCCGCCGCTGAGCCTGAGCTAATCTGCAGGAATTGGCGTCTGTTTATGCTGTTTTTGGGACTTGCCATGAATGTTACCTCCATATATTAAGGGGTTAAAACGGTTTTATAACTATCGTTAGCATAAATACTTACATGCAAACGAGATGTTTTTCGCACGCGGGATTCTTAACAATCCTTTGGGCTGCCATTTCGCGATTTATGGCAAAATGGTGCCCTTTCATTATAACCTGAGGAAGTTAATAGGCAACCCAAATCCCGATGAGCCGGGACTTTATAATTGATTATTGGTTAGTGATTATGCTATGTTGAGAACCTCTGCAAAATGTCATTGCGAGGCCCGAAGGGCCGTTCGCCGCTACGGCGAAGGCCTTTGCCGAGACGAGGCGCTCCTCGCAATGACTTTGAATAGTTTTGAATTTTGCGCGTTTAGTTTTGAGTTAGGATTGAGATTGCCGCGCATCGCTTTGCGATGCTCGCAATGACCCTCGGCAGAAGACCTATGAGAGTCACCTCCGAGGGCAGGCTTGGGTCCCCTGTTGCTGACCCAGGAGAGCAGCTCTCGGGGATGACGGGAGAAAGAAGAGTTCCGTAAAGTAGGTGAACGGCCGAAATATAAGCTGGAAGTTACAAAGGTTTGGTTGTATAATAGATTGAACGTCCGATAAATAGATTCAATTAGGAGAAATGAGATGAAACGATATGTTTTGAGTATGATGCTGGCGGCTATGTTCCTGCCCACAGGGCTGTTCGGTCAGGAACGTGAGCTGGAAGAGGTGGAATTCCAGATGGAAATGCGCGAAAGGGAAATGGAGCTGCACCAGCGTGAAGCGGAAATGGATTTTGCACGAAGAAAGCAGGAGCTTGAACTGGAAGGATACAAGCTGAAGCTGGAGAATCTGCGCAGACCGAAAGAGCATCCAGGTCCTGTAAAGCACCACGGGAAGGATGGGGCGCATCCGTTACTGCTGCTGGTCCTGGTTGTCCATATCCTTGTGGCGGTCTGGGTGTACCAGGATATACGGCGGCGGGGTTGCGGGTCCGGTATATGGATAGTGATTGCGCTTTTGACCGGACTGCTCGGGACACTGGTATACGCTGTCGCTCGGCTCGGTGATAGCGAGAAAAAGACAGCGTGAGCGGTGTTAATTGATTATTGACATTTGAGATTCTTCGCTGCGCTGCGAATGACAGAGAGAACCCTGGGTGAAACCCGGGGCTAAGTATGAGATTGCCATACCCGCCTTCGCGGGCACAGGCTCTGCTGCGCCAAGTGAACAGCCCGCTGCGACGCATCGCGGCGAGCGGCCTGCAAGGCAGGCCTCGCAATGACGACGAGGAATACCAGGGCCCTCGCTGCTGACCCGGAGAAAACAAGCTTGTCGGCGATAAAATATGGATATTAATAATCTTGTTAGCTTTGCAGGGATATTTGTTTTAGTCGGGTTTGCGTGGGTTCTATCGGCTGACAAAAAGAATATAAACTGGAGGGTTATCGGGTGGGGAATTGGACTACAGATATTAATCACGCTGTTCATTTTTGTTGTTCCTGCGGGCTCAAAAGTATTTCTGGTTGTAAATGACATAGTAGTAAACATTCTGGATTCTGCTTCGGCTGGGGCGAAGTTTGTGTTTGGGCCGTTGGCTATCCCACCGGGGCAGACAAGCGAAACGGGAGAGAAATCACTTGGGTTTATCTTAGCTTTTCAGGCGTTTCCCACGATTATTTTCTTCTCGGCTCTGATTGCGATCTTGTACTACTTCGGCATAATGCCGTTAATTATCAGGAGCTTTGCTTACGTATTTACGAAGCTGATGAGAATATCCGGTGCGGAATCTCTGGTTGCAGCCAGCAATGTTTTTGTGGGGATTGAGTCTACTCTTACGGTTAAGCCGTATCTTTGCCGAATGACCGGCTCGGAAATCTGCACTATTCTGACTGCAGGGATGGCTACGGTTGCTTCCAACGTTTTGGCGCTTTACGTCTTCAGCTTAGAACCTCAGTTTCCCAAGATCGCCGGCCATCTGGTTTCGGCATCTTTGCTGTCTGCGCCGGCGGCACTTGTTATGTCGAAAATTATCTTCCCTGAAAGCGAGAGTCCGGAGACGCTGGGTATCCACGTGCGGCCGTTCTACGAAAAGGAAAAAAGTCTTTTCGAGGCGATTATCAACGGGGCGAATGCCGGGGTTAAGATGATTGTTGGGATTGTGGCGCTGCTCATAGCGGTATTAGGTCTGGTTGCGCTGATAGATTTATTTTTGTCTACTTTGGGTACGAAGGTTTTGGGTCTTGAGACTGAGCTATCTTTGAAGACTATTTTGGGTTATGTCTTTTACCCGTTTACGATAATTTTGGGTATTCCGCCATCCGATGCAGGAGTGATTTCCAAGATTATCGGTGAGCGTGTGATTGTTACCGAAGTTGTGGCTTATAAGGATTTGGCGGCTGCCTTAGCGGAGAATTCGTTGCAGTATCCGCAGCGCTCGGCAGTGGTTACCACTTATGCATTATGTGGGTTTGCTCATCTGGCCTCGATGGCTATTTTTGTGGGTGGCGTCAGTGCATTGGCTTCTGACAGGACCCGTGATATAGCACGTGTCGCGCTTCGGGCGCTTTTAGCAGCAACGCTGGCATGTCTTTTGACCGGCTGTATTGCCGGGACCTTCTATACCGAAGCAAAAGCGTCGATTCTGTTCGGAGAGTGATTATGTTCGTAAAATATCTGGTGGATTGCCGGGAATTCGTAGCTGGCGATGATTCAATTTTGCGTGAGCTTTTGCACCCTGAAAAAACTGATTTACAAATTCGTTATAGCCTGGCGCATGCAAAGGTTATGGCCGGCCAAAAAACCAAGCCGCATAAACTTCGAACATGCGAAGTATACTACATAATGGCCGGACAGGGTTTGATGCATATAGATGGAGAATCTCGCGAAGTCAGTCGTGAATGTGCCATTTACATTCCGCCGGGCTCGACGCAATATATTGAAAATACAGGAAATTCTGATTTGAAATTCTTGTCCATAGTAGAGCCTGCATGGCGAAAAGAGGATGAGGAGGTATTTGACAGCGAAACAACCCCCCAATAAATTGGGGGCTAAATATGAGTTTAGTTTAGTTTTCGAAAGGAGAATTTGAAAATGAAAAGACGGGAATTTTTGGCAGCAGCGGGTCTTGTAGGGATGGCAGGTGTGAACTCTCCGGCTAATGCCAGAGAAAGAAAAGATGAAGGAAAACGAGAATACTACGAGCTGAGGCGATACCATTTGCACGTAGGGTCGAAGAAGAACCTGGTTGGCGATTTCCTGCGCGATGTTGGAATACCTGCGATGAACCGTATAGGAATTGGGCCGATTGGGGTCTTCAGCGCGATGTATGGGCCCAACAGTCCGACGCTTTACGTGTTGGCGGTGCATAAGTCTTTAGGGTCGGTGGCCAAGGCAGCTTCGCGTTTGCTTGAGGATGATGAGTACCGAAAGGCCGACTTTGTGAATACAGGTTTGTCCGAGCCGGGGTACGTGCGGATAGAAAGTTCGCTGATGGTGGCTTTCAAGAATATGCCGAAGTTGGAAG
This sequence comes from Phycisphaerae bacterium, assembly GCA_030619925.1. GTDB lineage: Bacteria > Planctomycetota > Phycisphaerae > Sedimentisphaerales > Anaerobacaceae > JAUXAL01. The sequence goes on from JAUXAL010000053.1 coordinate 7,060, forward strand.
TGCCGGAAAAGAAATCTCGGATTTTCGAGCTTCGCATCTACGAAAGCCACGGCATCAAGGCGGCTAAGAAGAAGATAGAGATGTTCAACGAGGGCGGCGAGATAGCGATTTTCAAAAAGACGGGTTTGCGGCCGGTGTTCTTCGGTGAGACGTTAATAGGGCCGAGAATGCCGAATCTGACCTATATGCTGGCCTTTGATGATATGGCGACGCGCGACAAACAATGGAGAGTGTTCGGCAGCAACCCGGAGTGGAAGAAACTCAGGGCGAATGAGGCTTATAAAGACACTGTTTCCAACATCACCGACATAATCTTGCGACCGGCGCGGTATTCGCAGATATAATTTCGACAAAAAGAAAACCCTGGGTGAAACCCAGGGGTACATATTCTTGAGATTGCAGCGGTGGGGATAGCGTCGTCGTGTCGACGACGGCTAAACAACCCGCCTGCAATGGGCAAAGAAGACCCCACGTGAAACCCCGAGGGCGGGGCAGGCGTGGGGCAAAATATCAAATTCCTCATCTTCGCTGGCATCACAATAGTTACGAATGCCCGTAAGGAATATCGAATATCGAGCGAGGAACGCCGAATTGAGAAGGACAAAGAGCAATGGTCGGGGTTATTTGCAGGCCTAATACGCAAGAGAAATTAGAGATACTCAGCGCCGATGCGCAGTATGATCTGGCGTGTGCGTGCAGCGCTAATAAAGAAGAACACCGCAGGCGAAGCGGTGATGGCAGATGGATATATCCGGTGACGCTTCCAAACGGGGGCAAGAGTACGCTATTTAAGACGCTGATTTCAAATGTGTGCAGCAATGACTGCAAATACTGTCCGCTTCGAGAGCAAATGGATATCCGCAGGTGCAGTCTTCGGCCGGCGGAGACGGCAAAGGTATTTCTGGATTATTACAATCAGCGAAAAGTGTATGGGCTGTTTCTAAGCTCGGGCGTCTTAGGGTCGGCTGACGCGACTATGGACAGGCTCAATGGGGTAGCGAGATTGTTGCGAAAAAAATACGGGTTCAGAGGATACATTCATCTAAAGATTATTCCGGGGGCCAGCGATGCGGCGATAGAAGAGGCGGTTTCGCTTGCGAGTACGGTCTCGCTGAATATTGAGACGCCCGGAGCAAAAAATTTGGAGAAACTGTCGAAGAAGAAAAAGTACATTCAAGATATTATCGAGCCAATCAAGCTAATCAGCAAGCTAACCGCCCGCGGGTCGAGATATGCTAAGACAAAACAGACAACGCAGTTTATCGTGGGTGCCGCTGGGGAATCGGATGCGGAAATCGTGAAGTATATGCATGGGCTGTACGAGCGATTGAAGATGCACAGGGTGTATTTCAGCGCTTATCAAAAAGGATTGGGAGATGAGTCTATAGCCGGCGAACAAGCCAAAGAAGAACCAACTGATATTCTTATGCGAGAACATCGGCTGTACCAGGTGGATTTTCTGTTGCGGAAATATGGATTCAAAGAATCGGATATTATTTTCGAGAACAACGGCTGTTTGTCTTTAGGGATCGACCCTAAGGAAGCGTGGGCGCTGAGGCATTCTGAGGCGTTTCCTGTGAATGTGAATCGGGCATCGAGATTCTCGCTTTTGAGAGTGCCCGGGCTTGGGCCGGTAACGGTAAAGCAGATTTTAGAACGGCGGAAACAAAGATTTCTAAGGCGTATTGAAGATGTGGGGAAGGTGGGAGTCAGACTGAAAAAAGCGAGACAATACCTGGCTTTTTGATGATTGGGTTTGAGGAAGATGGTTTCGGATCTCCAGCTGCCAACATCCAATTCTAAGCCACTATAAAATCCTACCTGAGATGAGAACAGCAAAGAATTTGGCTAAATCTATTGCTATCGGCGGCGTAGTGTATAGACTATTGAGGTAGTTTGGATGATGAGGAGACCTGTTTTGTGGCATTTAAGTACGAAATCCTCTTAACTAAAATCAGACCTGCCGAGTTTTGAATAAACTCGAACCATTAAAGGGAGAGCAGAGAATGAAAGAGTATAAGATAACACGGCGTAACTTTTTACGTACGACAGTGGCAGGTACAGCCGCAGGCGGCCTGACACGAGCAACGAGGGTATCGGCGGGGGTATTCGAGCCGGTAAGGATTGAAGGGCCGTTTCACGGGGCGGTTTTGAACCGAAGGCACGGAGAAGAAGTTAACAGCGGCTTGAAGATTCGTGTATCCGGTCAGGCACCTCTGCACGAGCGGGTAACGGTCAACAAAGCACCGGCGCAACGCACAGGCAGCCGTTTTAGCTCAGAGGTTGTCCTGAGAGACAAGGAGACGGAAATCGTTGCCGTTTCACAGGGCAGCTCCGGTCGAAGCGAACATCGTGTGCGGGTGGTGTGGGACCGGCATTCGCAGCCGAGGTACCGATTCTCGATTGATGACAACAGCTTTTTCCTGCGTGACATCGCGCAGAAAAACTACGTATCGCTGTTCGATTGTTTCTACCTGGATATTCTGCGGAAGCTACACTCCAAATATGGCGCGCGCTTCGTTCTCAACATCTATTACACGACGGAAGATGGATTTACCCTGCCGCAATTTCCCGACCGTTACAAAAGCCAGTGGCAGGACAACGCCGACTGGCTCAAGCTCGCCTTCCATGCATACGCGAACAAGCCGGATCGGCCGTACCAGTATGCGTCGCCGGCGCAGCTGATTGCGGATTTTGACAAGGTTGCAGAACAAATAGTCCGTTTCGCCGGTGAGCAGACCTATTCGCCACCGACGGTCATCCATTGGGGGATGGTGCAGCCGACGGCCCTAAAACCACTTTACGAACGCGGAGTCCGTGTGCTCAGCGGCTATTTCGGTCGAAGGAACGGCGTTTGGAGCGTTAATTACTTTCTGGACGATGCCCGGAGCGAGTATCTCTTCCGCCACGACGCCTTGAAGGACTTCGACAGTGGTATCGTTTTCTCGAAGGTTGACATTGTTTGCAACAATACGCCCGTTGAACGTATTGTGCCGACGCTCGAACCGCTGGCTAAAGACCCCAACCGCGCAGAGATTATGGATTTGTTCACTCACGAACAGTATTTCTGGCCATTCTACCACAACTATATTCCCGACCACGCCCGGCGGCTGGAGGTGGCCATCCACTGGGTGACAGAGCACGGCTATAAGCCGGTCTTCTTCCACGAGGGCTTTCTGGGCGGACCGGCGTAAAGTGTCGCCGAAGAACGTAATAATGTAAGGAGTCAAAAGACCATGAGAAAATCTTTCACCTTGAATTTTACCCGCCAGACGAACGGCGGGTTTACCATGTTGATTTTTGTTATCTTGATATCTGACCGTATTTTTTGTCCTGCCGGTCAAGCTGCACTTAAAGGCGGCTGTGCAAAAGTAAATATCACGCCTCCAGTAGGGGTCTGGCTCTCGGGCTATGGTTCCCGGGATAGACCGAGTGACGGGATAGTCGATGAACTTTATGCCAAAGCGTTGGTCCTTGACGACGGGCGCAATACCATAGCAATCGTCTCGGCCGATTTATTATGGGTGCCTTTGGAGATTACGGCTCAGATACGAAAGAGGGTAAAGGAAAAAAATGGTATCCCTGAAAAGAACGTTCTGGTTTGCGCCACCCATACCCACTTTGGACCCAAGATTTTTGCCAAGACAAAGATTGGGCCGGAGGCTCCAAATAATATCGTCGATAACTCCTATGTTGAAACCCTTATCAAAAAGATGGCCAATTCAGTGTTTCTTGCTTACAAAAATATGCAGGAGGTAAGGATAGGGGCGGTAAAAGGCGAGATTCCCGAAATAATTTATAATCGCAGGCCAACAAATAGCGATGGTTCCGTGAAGATGACATTCAGTCTTTCGCCTGAAGTGGTCGCGACAAGAAGAATAGTGCGCGGTCCCGAAGGTCTTGTGAGGGTGACATTTACCGGCCGGCCTGAAGAGCCGAAACTGATTTTTGGCCCTATTGACCCCGAGGCCTGGGTACTGAGAGTTGAGAACGCCAACGGCGAAATTGTCGGCTCGATCGTCAATTTTGCCTGCCACGCGGTTAGTGGAAGTACATACTCTGATCGGTTTTACTCCATATCGGCGGATTTCCCCGGGCATACTATGGGCGTTGTTGAGCAAGTCGAGGGGGGAATCTGTCTTTTCACCTCCGGGACAGCCGGCAATATGGTCCCCATAAAGCGAGGGAGAAAGCCTCGTTTGCAGATTGGTAAGGCCCTGGCCGGAGAAGTTTTGAAGAGACTTCAGTTTGTTCCTGCCACCGGTGAGGTCGCTTTGAAGACACTGAAAAAGGAAATTGACCTGCCTCTGAAGAAAACTCTTCCATCTGATAGAATTATAGATGCGGACAAAACGAAAAAGACTTTAACAACAGAGATTCAAGTTTTGAAAATTGGCGAGCTTTATATTTTAGGACTGCCGGGAGAGGTCCTGGTTGAAGTGGGTTTGGAGATTAAGAAAAGAGCGGGGTTGGAAAACCTTTTTATTATCACACATAGTAATGATGCGATTGGCTATGTCTGCCACAGCCAGGCCTATGAAGAAGGCGGATATGAGCCGGGTTCAGGAACCAATCTGGCAAAAGGGGCCGGTGAGATTATGATAAAGCAGGCATTGGACCTCATTAACCGGATAAGACAAAGCAGCTAAACGACCGCCCAATAAATTGGGGTAAACGAAACCCCCAGGATAAACCTGGGGGCTAAACCGACGACTTAAGACTCAAATCACAATTTGTTTACCCGCTTTCGCGGGCACAAGCCTTTAATAACGCGGTCACTCGCAATAAGTTTTTTTTTGATTATGCCAGTTTATCTCTGTTCTCATAGATTTTCGAGATAGCGTCAGCGATGTCATCCATATCCCTTTTGGTTCCGAGAAGGAGACTCTGACCAAAGCCCGCTACTTCTTTGCAGAGCCGGTCACTTTCCGGGCAGTGATTTTGTTCACGGTACTTGTTCAATCTGCCCTTTGAATAAATTTTCTGAAAACTCTTAGAATTCAGAGCGTCTTCAATCAAGCCCTCTTTGTTCATCGGGGTAGAAGTGCTTCCTATCGTTCCTAATCCAGATGAACAAGGAATTCCTTCGGCCCTTAGAGCAGAGAGAAATCTTTTTCGTGGAAGGTTGTTAAAGTGTTCTTTTTTGTACCGGAAAGCATATGCGTAGTATGTAGGTTTTGTTGTTCCTTCGTAGTCTTTTCGCGGATTAATACCTGGTATCTCGTTAAGTCTCGATGTCAAATAGTCTGCGTTTTCGGCACGCCTCTCAAACTGCCTTTCGAGGCGATTGGTCTGAGCGTCTAATACGGCTGCCTGAAACGAGGTAACTCTGTATTTAGTTGCTAATATGGGATAGTCTCCTCTATCTCGAATCATAAATTTACCTTTTGGCCTTCCGAAGTTATGGAAAGAGTAACATCTGTCCATTATTTCTTCATCATCGCCGAGAATTGCTCCGCCTTCGCCACAGGTGAGGGGCTTGCTGGACTGGAAACTGATACAGCCAAGATCGCCAAGTGTTCCGGCTTTCTTATTCCTCCATTCCGCAAGGACTGCCTGACAGGCATCCTCGATGACCTTGAGGTTATACTTTCTTGCAATAGAATTAATCTTATCCATATTACAAAGGCCGCCGGTGATATGGACCGGCATAATTGCTTTTGTGTTTTCTGTGATTTTTTCTTCTATTTTGTCCGGGTCCATCTGAAACGTTTCAGGGTCTATGTCCACGAAAACCGGCAGCGCATCTTCCAGCAGAATCGCATCTATCGTTGCAACAAACGTATAAGGCGTAACAAGAACTTCATCGCCTCCACCTATTCCAAGCACGTGCACAGAGGTGTGGAGTGCGTGGGTCCCGCAGTGGACTAAAAGGCAGTACTTTGAGCCCATTAACTCGGCAAACCTTTTTTCAACTGCTGAGACCATTTTCACACCTACCCTTCCCCATCTACCGCTGTTTAATGCAGCGAGAATAGATTTTTCTTCGGTTTTGTCCCAGACCGGCCAGCGAGGAAAACGTTTAGTTCTAACGGGTCGGCCACCCAGGATTGCCAGTTTGCTGGCTTTGTTAGTTATGTCTCCATACGCGGGAATCGTCCTCGAAGCAGCCGCAGCGAGCGAGCCTGCCGATGCTGCGGCTATAAATTGCCGCCTTGTTAAATTGTTCTTATTCATTTCCAAACCCTTTCATTTGGCGTTCTCTGGAAACATGACATTAGGCTGAAGATTTCATTATAATCTCGCGCTGTTCTCGATGTTAGCGGAAAAATTGCCATGGCCAAGTAATTGTGCTTCATCCGTCCTGTCATTCCGCACTTGATGCGGAATCCAGGACCATCAAAAAGGCTGGATTCCTGCTTTCGCAGGAATGACAAACCATCATTTGAGTTGGTCGGGAATTGGCTTTGTTTGGCTTTGTTTTCCCGGAGTCTGAAGGGGGATTCATTTTCATAATCCTTTGTTAAAACTGAGGTTGCGTTCATTCTTGCTCTATGGAAATTGGGTTTGTTTTGCATAAAACGTCTCCCGGCGCGCCGAAATTTTCCGCCGATTCCGCCTTTGACGGGTAAAAAAGCCGTGTTTGTCGGCGTCTTGTGAGGTGATGGCCATTAGGAGGGCTTCCTGATTGACTATACCCGCTTTCGCGGACACAAGTTTACGATTTGCTACGAACAACGAACTATGAACCATCCATAGTTAGTTGTATTATACCATAAAACAGATTAGATTTCGAGTGAAATCTTGAAAAATCTCCATGACTCCCCACTGGATGCTGGATGCTCGTTAGTGAGGAGTGAGCTAAAGTGAACTAAAGTGCCTAAAGTGAGCTAAAGTTGGATTCTTGATGCTTGATTCTCGTGACCCGGGCCCTAAGTAGATCCCGGCCGTCAATCAGCACGAGCATCGAAGCGTAGGCACCATAGTGCGTCACACCGCTGGTCTTGTCGCAGAAAACGCCGCCAGCGATATCAGCCTTTATCCTTCTGTCAGACAAATTAGTCAGCCATGAGCAGGTCGATAATCTGTTGTGCGGCAGCGATCAACTCGTCTGCCTGCTCGTTGGTAATCTTTTTGCCCCTCTGGGCCTCAACCTGGTTTATGTAGGCTTCAAGTTTGTTCACTGCAGCATTAGCTTGACCTTTCTGTATCGAATCAATGGCGTTTTCTAATTTCGACACCAAACTGTTTTCAGTCCCTTTGGGCAAATCTAGTGTCTCCACCTCATCGACAAGCCGCTCGGTTTTTACAGCCGCATGCTCTAAGAGCTCCTGGAACTCGTACGCGCCCATATCAACGGCTAGACCGATGATGCGCGAATTGCCATCAATGTCCGGGCCCGATAGACCTGGAGCTGAATTATCGCCTGCATCAATGCAAGGCGAGCCGGCCAATAAACGGCAGTTCCCGCCCCCGGCATTGACGAAAAGGGGATCATCGCCAATGTTGCCAAGACCACCAAGGAAGCCGGTCCAGCCTTGAATGCAGGAGTAGTTGATTGTCATCCAGCCGAGGTTCCCGTCAATCTGACCACCTTCGCCCGAGTTATGCAACTCATCAGTGTTGCCCCAGATGATGCAGTTGGTCACAATGGGGCGGCTGTTAATGTTTAGCATCCCGCCGACGCGGGGGGCTGAGTTGCCATATAATGTGCAGTTTGTTACTGTGGTATCACTACTGTTGTTCATCGCCCCGGCATGGTCCCCAGCGGAGTTTGCGACAAAGACACAGTTGATCGCTGTGGGAGTGCCGGCACCGCCGCTGTGCATGCCGCCCCCGTACTCTGCCGAGTTATCGCTGAAGGTGCAGTTGACGAGTGTCGGGCTACTGCTGGTAACGTGGAGTCCGCCTCCTCCTCCTCCGGCGGAGTTATCAATAAACGTACAGTTCGTGATATCGGCTGCCGAGTCTTCGACGGTATTTATCCCACCACCATTGTGTTCAGCCTGATTGTTTCTGAACGTGCAGTTCGTAACCTTCGGTGCCGAGTTATTGTTGTGCATTCCCCCGCCGTTGCGTGACGCTCTGTTTGATATGAACGTGCAGTCTGTGATATCTGGTGACGAGTCCTTGTTGTACATCCCGCCGCCCAAGGAAGCTGTGTTCTCGCTAAATGTGCAACTCCTGACCGTTAGGCTACTGTCCACGATGTGCATGCCACCACCGTGACGGTTAAATAGCGGGGAGGTGTCGCCCCGAGTGATGATAAAACCATTGAGTATCGTCCCGACTCCACACCCGCTGGCCGTAACGACGTGGTAGCTGTTGTCCGAGTTGTTTCCCGGCGTGCCGATGTCACCGCTGAGGGTGCTTTCCCCTCCGAAACCACCGTAAATGGCCACGCCGCTAATGAGTTGGAATGTGGCATACGGGTCGCCAGCCGTGACTCCAGTCCCCTCGTCAGGTTTATAAACGCCCCCGGCTACCTTTATCTCATCTCCACTTGTGGCGACAGCCAAAGCGTCCTGCAGATAGTTGTAAGCGTTGGCCCAAGTCGTGCCGTCATTTGCACCGGTAGCATACGCGTCAACGTAAATGGTTCCTCCTGCGGCGGCCGTGCACAGCGTTGCCAGTAAGAATACTAACATCACTAAGAAGTTATTTAGATTTTTTCTGGTTTTCATTTTCATCTCCTTTCAAAAAATTGTTAATATTTTCACCCCGTTAGAAATTTGACCACGAGCCATCCCCAAGCTTGTACCCGCGAAAGCGGGTGCTGCGCTTGAGGCTGCCACTCGCCGCTTATTTTGAGAAAATTCTGCTGATTGATTGCCATTTGGAATCTATCCTCCAAGAATGCACTACATCGTCACGTCTCCATCATAACATCCTCTGCACCAATCGTCAAAAGAAAAAGAGATTTTTTTCAGGCCCGCGCCTGGCGGATCTTCGGCACGAAAGGGGCAATGTAACACACGGCAAATCCGGCAAAATCTTATGAAATATCCGGGTTAAAGGCGTGTAATAAAAACAAAATTTTGCCGATTTGGAACGCCCTCAATTATCTTGACATGACACTGGTTGTCGATATACTTCTATCGGATTAGATACACTCAGAGTCATTTCCTACTCACGAGCAAGAGATATTCAAACGGAGCGGACAGATGAGCAGAACAGAATTCTGTCCTCTGTTCTCTGTCTTCTGTTCTTTGTCTTCTGTCCTCTGTCCTCTGTCTTCTGTTCTTTGTCTTCTGTCCTCTGTCCTCTGTCCTCTGTTATCTGTTATCTGCTTTATGCCAGCCTATCCCGATTCTGGTAGATTTTCACGATGGCATCAGCTATGTCATCCATATCCCTTTTGGATGCGAGAAGAAGTTTCTGGCTGAGCCACACTGCTTCTTTACAGAGCTGGTCGTTATCAGGATAGTGAAGTTCTTGCCGGTATCTATCCAGCCTCCTCTTCGAAAAACTTCTCTTGAAATTGTTGGAATTCAAAGCAGCTTCAATCAAGCCATCTTTATATTGGGGGCCATATCCACCGCTGCAAGGAATACCTTCGGCACTCAGGGCGGCGAGAAATTTCCCCCTGGGGACGTTGTTAAAGTGCTGTTTTTTATACCGGAACGGATACAGATGATATGCGGCCCTGGTTACACCTCCGTATAATTTGTGGGTGATAATCCCGGGGATGCCTTTGATTTTCGAGGTCAGATAATGGGCGTTTTCGTTACGCGTTCGGGTATCGGTTTCGAGGCGCTTTATCTGGGAAAGAAGGATGGCCGCCTGGTATTCCGTCATCCTGCGGTTTGTTCCGATGATGGGGTACCTGCTGGTTTCTTCTACGCTGCCATGGGGTCGGCCGCAGTTATGGTAGGAGAAACATTTGTCCATGATTTCCTCATCATCTCCAATAACAGCACCTCCTTCACCGCAGGGCAGATGCTTGGAGTTCTGGAAACTGAAGCAGCCCAGGTCTCCTAACGTGCCGCACTTTTTACCTCTCCATTCTGCAAGCCAGGCCTGACAGGCATCTTCTATTACAACCAGGTTGTGCTTCTTGGCGATGGCGTTAATTCTATCCATATTCGCCGGCAGCCCGAGAATATGCACCGGCATAATCGCTTTGGTATTCTTGTTGATTCTTTCTTCTATTTTGTCCGGATTTATCTGGAATGTTTCGGGGTCCGTGTCAACAAAAACCGGCAGGGCGGCCGAGCCGATGACAACATTATACGTGGCGATAAATGTATATGGGGAAACAATGACCTCATCGCCGACTCCTATATCAAGTACGTGCAAAGCGGTCAGCAGAGCATTGGTGCCGTTTACCGTGCAAACGCAGCGCTTAGCCCCCATTAATTCGGCATACTTCTTTTCAAATTCTAAAACCGTCTCTCCCCTGCCCCTGAACCAATTTCCACTGCGGAGTATGGATAGAACAGATTTTTCAGCCGATTTATCCCAGACCGGCCAGGAAGGCCAGGGTTTGGTTCTCACCGGCTTACCACCGCGAACGGCAAGCTTGCTTGCTTTTTTGCCTGGATTTCCATAGACAGGAATTGTTCTTGACGCAACCGCAGCGATAGTGCCCGCTGAGGCCGCCCTTATAAACTGTCGTCTGGTTACATTGTTCTTATTCATTTTTAAACCCTTTCATTATTCGCGCACAGAGAATATAATCTTTTTCACTATGCCAGTTTACCTCGATTCTCATAAACTTTCAAAATAGCGTCAGCTATGTCATTCATATCGCTTTTACCTGCGAGAAGAAGATTTTGACTGAACCACACCGCTTCTTTACAAAGTTGGTCGTTATCAGGGCAGTGATTCTGCCGGCGGCACCTGTTGAGCCTCTTTCTTGAATACATTTTCCGGAAATTCTGTGATCTTAGAGTACGTTCAAAATAGGGGTCTTTATTTATTGGGCCATATCCTCCGGAACAGGGGATTCCCTCGGCCTTTAGCGCAGAGAGAAATTTTCCCCGTGAAAGGCCATTAAAGTCTTCTTTTCTGTATCTGAATGGATATAGATGATATGCCGCTCTGGTTACTCCTTCGTATAGTTTGTGGGGAACAATACCAGGGATTCCCTCGATTCTCGATGTCAAATAGTTCGCGTTCTCTGTACGTCTTTTGGTCTGTTCTTCAAGACGTTTCATCTGCGCAAGTAATATAGCCGCCTGGTATTCAGCCATTCTGCATTTAGTTCCTAAGCGGACATATCCACTTAGCGTCAGCATTGTTTCGCCATATGGCCTTCCAAAGTTGTGGTACGAGTAACATCTGTCCATTATTTCATCATCGTCCCCCAGAATGGCGCCTCCTTCACCGCAAGGCAGATTCTTAGAGTTCTGGAAACTGAAACAGCCCAGGTCTCCCAGTGTGCCGCACTTTTTACCTCTCCATTCCGCAAGCCATGCCTGACAGGCGTCTTCCACGACTATTAGATTATGCTTTTTTGCGATAGCATTAATTCTATCCATGTTTGCAGGCAGTCCGAGAATGTGAACAGGCAGGATGGCTTTTGTATTTTCTGTGATTTTCTCCTCCATCTTGTCCGGGTTTACCTGAAACGTCTCGCAGTCTGTATCAACCATAATCGGCAGAGCGCCGGAGAGAAAAATCACATCTATCGATGCAATAAATGTGTAAGGACCAACAAGGACCTCATCTCCTACGCCTATTCCAAGTACGTGCAGAGCGGTCAGCAGTGCATTGGTGCCATTGGTAGTGGCAAGACAGCGCTTTGCTCCCATTAATTCAGCATACTTTTTTTCAAATTCTGCAACTACTTTGGCCCTCGACCATACCCCACTGCGCAGCACAGATAGAACCCGTTCTTCGTCCTTGTTTTTGTCCCATATGGGCCAGCCGGGAAAGGCTTTGGTTCGAACCGGCTGACCACCAAGAATTGCCAGTTTACCTGCTCTTTTGCTTCGATTGCCGTAGGCGGGAATTGGACCCGAAGCAACTGCAGCGAGGGAACCTGCTGATACCGCAGTAAGAAACTGCCGCCTCGTTAAATCGTTTTTATTCATTTCTATCTCCTCTCACCTATAAAAATATCTTTTGCAAAACACATAAATTCGCCTCGAGCCAGCTGTCGCTTGATTGTTTTTGTTATGAATACTTGCAACAAGAATGGAAGACATATACTCTGCGTTTTCTTAAACTATTCTCATTATAAAGTATAACGGCTGATATGCAACCAAAATCTTCCTAACCTTGGCCGGCGGCAGGCGAGCTTCAGTTGCTCTTCGGTGCCCGCCCCGTTAGAAACCTCCGCTTTTTATATGATATCGGTCATTGTCGAGTTTCTAACGGGGCTCGCGCTTTGTTGACCAGCTTGTGCACCTTGTCCACAATCCGCTTCTCGATCGATGGTGCCCACGGACCCGGCAGATTGGTATATCGCATCGCGCCGCCGCCTTCATAGCCGCCCTCCTGCAAGATGCGCAGCGAAGGCACATAACCAAAAACGTCGTTCGAGTAGCCGGCCACCCAAACCGGCGGGCCGGCAGCGCTGGCCCCGATCATGCCCGCCGAAGGCGGGCCGGCCAGCTCAGCTTTGAGACGCAGCGAATAGTCAACCACGACTTCGCCGGCCAGCGCCACGATGGTCATGTCATTGCCGAATTGGACAACTTGCACCAAATACGGATATGTTATCCGAATCTTGCCAGTTTGCTCCAGTTCCTCCAGCAGCACTTGGGCATGTCGGCGATCATACTTATCGTCGGACTCGGCTTGCTGCTGGAGCTGCCGGCGGCTGGGCGGCCCGGCAAAGTCCAAGGTGACGGTCTCCAACACCGACCGAATTGGTCCCCGGATGGGCCGCGCTCGCCAGAGCAGTGCTGCCTCGACTGCGTTGGCCAGTGCCCGGCCGTGATGTTGGCAATATTCCAAACTCCGCTCTCCTCCCCTTGGGTAGGGATTCTGGTCACCGCCGCAGCCGGCTACAAACAAAGCCGTTGTTCCAGGATGTGCCTCTTCTATATACTGCTGGGCGAAACCGGCGTAGTCGCCGCAGAACTTATAGAAGCTCAGCGTGGTATTATGGCACGCGTAGGCGAACAACACGGCACGCAACTCGCCGTCCGGACTATCAACCCGTAAAACGGGGACATCGTGGTCAACCGGGCCATCCGGGTTCGGGCGAATCCGATAACCCTGCTCGGTTTCCAATCGCCGGTTCATGGCAAAGCCCGCCCGGGCATGCGAATAAGACAACAGTGAAGGGGTTAACTTCTCTACGGCCTGACCGATCAGCTGCAGCAGTTTTTCTTGCAAAGCTTCCACATACTGCTCGCTTCGTTGAATCTGCTCCGGTGACAGACCGTAAAAGGAATTCCCATAGATAGAATACTTCGTTTCCCGTATAACCGGACCGCAATGCGTGTGGGACGCGTTTAATAACAGGCTTTCCGGCGGAAGCTTGTGGTGCCGGTAGACTTGCCTTTCCAGCCAATCGCGCAAGGGGCGGGGAATGCCAATCAAATCGACCGTGACGATTACGAGTCTGGTGCCCCGGTCATCTTCCAGTGCCAGCACTTTGGCACGCAGGTCGTGTACCTTTCCCTCTGACGGTTTCGTTCTCGCTGCGTACCCGGCCATCCACATTGATTGCTCCGGCGTGATGACGGCTGAGGCGACACCGGCTCTCCATTTTTCCTGCTGCAGATTTGGCGCGGCGCCAGGCCGTTCAACCGCCTTCCGGCATGTCAGAGAAGCGGCTGCAATCAGGCACAGCAGCAGTATCCAACTTCGCATCTGCGGTTTCGGCTGTGGAACGTTGATGGTTTGTTGATTCATCCTGGTACTCCTCACATTTGGCCATAGCCTATGCCCAGCCACGTCGCCGGGTTTTGTTATCATCTTCTGTAATAATACCCAAATCGTCGGTCCAATTCTAACCTATTTTATAGAAATTCTAGTAGGGGCGGTTCGCGAACCGCCCCTACTGTACCACTGGCGAAGCCGGAAGGCAGGGACCCCCCTTTGAGGTCCGCAGGACGCCTTTCGGCGGGGCCCTGGCGAAGCTGGTGGCTCAGCCACTGGGAGGCAGCCGATAGGGCAAACAACAGGTTATCAGTGGACCAGAGTACCAGGATACCCGGTACCTGATTGCCTGATGTCCTGATTGCCCCGCCGCCTTGTTATTCGAGGCATCTTTGGCCTTGCAAGGTTGTCTCTCGAACTCTATAATGTCCCCGGTAATCGATACAGGAGGTACATATATGTTAGGTGTCGAACTTATTGATTGGTTAGTCATTATCATTTACCTGGTAGGTATTACATTCATCGGCCTGTGGGCGGCAAAGAAGGTCCGTAGCGCCGCCAGTTTCTTCATCGGCGACCGCAAGTTCGGAAAGGTAATGATGGCCTTTTTTATGTTCGGCTCCGGGACCCATTCCGACCAGGCAGTCAGCGTCGCAGCCAAGACCTATCGTGCCGGCGTCTCCGGTATCTGGTACCAGTGGCTCTGGCTTTTTGTAACGCCGTTCTTCTGGGTGATCGCACCATTTTTCCGCCGAATGCGGGCTGTGACCACGGGAGATTATTTTGAAGTTCGTTACGGCCGCAGCGTCAGCGGTCTCTATGCTCTGATGGGAACGTTGCCACTTCTCGTCGCCATCGGCGTTATGCTGAAGGGCTCCGGAGCGATGGTCGAGGCAGTCTCCGGGGGTGCTATAAGCTCCAATCTGGCGATTATAGCGATGACTGTTATGTTTGTTATTTACGGCGTTGCCGGCGGACTGAGCGCAGCTATCGCAACCAATTTTGTCCAGGGATTGTTGACTGTTGTTCTGTCTTTCCTGATCCTGCCGTTTGCATTAATGGAAGTCGGCGGTATGAGCGGTTTGCGGCAATCAATCTCCGACCCAGATATGCTTTCACTCGTGGCCCCGGGCGAGATTACCTTCTTTTTCATCGCGATCATTGCCTTTAATGCCTTAGTCGGCTGGGTGACTATGCCTGAGACCATGGCAAACTGTGCGGCAGGCAAAACGGAAATGGAGGGGAGAATGGGTGTTACCGTAGGGATATTCGGCAAACGGATATGCACCATCGCCTGGATGCTGACGGGCTTGTGCGCAGTGGTGATGTATGCTAATGCCAATCTTGAAGATGTGGACCTTGTTTACGGCCAGATGGCGCGCGACCTCTTACCCAAAATTGCTCCGGGACTGATAGGGCTATTTATTGCGTCCATGCTCGCTTCTGTTATGAGTACCTGTGATTCGCTAATGGTGGTTGCTTCAGCGTTGTTTACCGAAAACATCTACAAAAAATTCTTCGTGGTCGGCAAAGCCGATAAACACTACACCCTCATCGGCCGTATCGTATCCGCCCTGGTCGTGTTCTTAGGCATCTTTGTTGCCTTCAACCTGGAAAGCGTCGTAAAGGGCCTGGAATTCTACTGGATGGTATCAGCTCTTATGGGAATTGCGTTCTGGGTCGGTCTTTTCTGGCGCCGAGCTACGGTAGCCGGCGCCTGGGCCGCAACCCTAACCAGTTTGGGCACATTTCTTTTCACGAGCACAAAGCCCTTTGGCTTTATCCCCTGGGATTTCAACGCGCACTTTGCTAACAAGCTGCCGGCCTTTATGCTGTGGGAAGGCGAGCTCTACCTGCCCTGGCAGATGATTATTTATTTAAGTGCCGGCTTTGCCGTTCTGGTTGTGGTCAGCTTGTTTACAAAAAGGGTTCCAGCGGAAAACCTGGACCGGTTCTATGCCTGTTTGCGGACGCCTATCGGCCCCGATGAGCCGGAGATCGAGCCGTTTAAGCTCCCAGCAGGTGTGGAACCGGCTCCGCGAAAAACCCTAATAGACCACCCTGATTTTGAAATACCAAGGCCCACTATGATTGGTATTGTCGGCTTCCTCGCCGCATGGGCGGTTGTGGCTTTATTGATTGGTGCGGTTTATTGGATAATCGGTTAATTGGTTATTGGTAATTGGTTATTGGTTATTCGAATATAACAGTTACCAGTTACTATTTACCAGTTACCAGTTAAGGAGTTTGGTTATGATGCGAAATGTCGTTTTGTTTGTATTGACCCTCTGCCTATCGACAGTGTTGTTTTCCTGTGCCGAGAAAGAGGAGGTAAAAACCGAAGATGCCACTGCTGAACGCCAAGTTAAATTTATGATTCTCAATCCGGGACACTATCATGCGGCACTGGTCCAGAAAACTATGTACGACCGGGTTGCTCCTGCTGTCCAGGTTTACGCCCCGGTCGGGCCCGAGGTGCAGGAATATCTAAAGCGCATCGAGAGTTTCAACACCCGCCCGGAGAACCCCACCAATTGGCAGGAGAAAGTGTATACGGGGGATGACTACCTTGAAAAGATGTTAGCTGAAAAAGCCGGTGACGTCGTCATTATGTCCGGTAACAACCAGAAAAAAACCGAGTACATCAAGTCGGCCGTCGATGCCGGCCTTAATGTTTTTTGTGACAAGCCGATGTGCATTGATGCCGAGGGTTTCAAGCTGTTGGAGCAGGCCTTTGCCACGGCAGAGAAAAACGGCGTATTGCTTTACGATATTATGACCGAACGTTTCAATATCTTCTGCATCTTACAGAAAATGTTGGTGCTTAATAAGGAGGTGTTCGGAGAGCTGCAAAAAGGCTCCGAGGATGAGCCGGCGGTCGTGAAGGAAAGCGTACACCACTTCTTCAAATACGTCTCCGGCATACCTATCAAACGGCCGACCTGGTATTTTGATACCGCCCAGCAGGGCGAGGGGCTGGTGGACGTTACGACGCACCTGATAGACCTGGTGATGTGGACGTGCTTGCCGGAGCAGCCGATCGATTACCAAAAGGACATCGTGATGAAAAAGGCCCGGCGTTGGCCAACAATGCTCACACGACGGCAGTATGAGAAGGTGACAAGAGCGCCGGATTTTCCGGACTTTCTGAAAGGTAAGTTAAATAACGAAGGAGCTCTACCCTATTACGCCAACGGAGAAATAATTTATGCAATGAGAGGCGTGCACGTGAAGCTGGCGGTTACCTGGAATTTCCAGGCCCCGGAAAACGGTGGAGACACTCATCACTCGTTGTTCAGGGGCAGCAAAGCGAACGTAATCATCCGCCAGGGCAAAGAACAGAACTATCGACCGCAGCTCTACGTGGAGCCGGCTCCAGGCACCAATGCCGAGGAGTTGGCAGCTTCTCTGAAAAAAGCGGTCGCCGAATTGCAAAGCCGGTACCCCGGGTTAGCACTTGAACGACAGGCAAACTGCTGGCAGGTGCTGATACCGCAGGAGCATCGAATCGGGCACGAAACCCACTTCCGAAAGCTTACCGAAAGGTACCTGCAGTATCTGGCAGAGGGAAAGCTGCCGGAATGGGAGGTCCCGAATATGATAGCAAAATATTACATTACCACCAGGGCACTGCAGTTAGCGCAACAGTGAAATCCAGATTAAATGATTATTTCCTGAAGGGAGAATTGGTCAATATGGTCTCAGAAGAACAGAGGAGGGTTCCCGCAAAGCGGGGTCCCAAAAACAAGTTAGCGCTGTTCGGCGGTAAAAAGGCAGTGGAATCGGAGCATGAGGATATATTCAGGTGGCCTGTCATTACCGACCAACATGAGCAGGCGGTCTTGAAGGTTTTGCGTGCTGGGCAGATGTCCGGCTTTGAAGTAACAAAGGAATTTGAGAAAAAGTATGCCCGGGCGCTGGGTAGAAAGTACGCCCTGGCGTATCATAATGGAACCGCTGCCATCCTGGGTGCTATGTACGGTTTGGGTATTGGCGTTGGCCACGAAGTTATCGCACCAAGTCTTACTTATTGGGCCTCTGTCGCGCAGGCCTACACGCTCGGCGCCACGCCCGTTTTCGCCGATGTAGACCCTGACACTATCTGCATCGACCCTAAAGATATCGAGCACCGAATCACTCCACGAACGAAAGCCATTGTAGTGGTGCATTATGCCGGTATGCCGGCTGATATGGACGCCATTATGAAAATCGCTGCCAAACACAATCTCAAAATCCTCGAAGACTGCTCCCATGCTCACGGCGCCTTATACAAGGGCAAAGAAATCGGCACTTTCGGTGATGTCGCAGCTTTTTCCCTGATGACTGGTAAATCTTTGGCCATTGGTGAGGGAGGGATATTATTTACCGACGACCGAAAGGTCTATGAACGCGCCCTTTTGTTTGGGCACTATATACGTCATGACGAGATTACACTCGAAGAGCTTAAACCCTTTGCAGGATTGCCCAGCGGCGGATTCAAACACCGTATGCACCAGTTAAGTTCCGCTTTGGGACTGGTGCAGTTGGAACTATATCCGGAGGCGATGGGGGAAATCGATAAAGCGATGAACTATTTCTGCGACCTGCTCGATGACACTAACGGAATCAGGCCCATACGACCTGGAAAAGACACAGGTTCCACCAAGGGCGGCTGGTACTTTCCGCATTTTAAGTATGTCACGGAGGAGCTCGAAGGTCTTTCATTGTCGAGATTCAGCGATGCAGTTCGTGCCGAAGGTTCGACTTGCAATCCCGGCTGCAATAAGCCCCTGCACTTGCATCCACTTTTTACGACGATGGATGTTTATGGACACGGCAGGCCAACGCGGATTGCTTACCTTGATGAATCCGTAAAGATTGAGCAGTACATTGAAACACTTCCGGTTGCCGAAGATGTTAACCGCTACGTCTTTGAGGTCCCGTGGTTTAAACAGCATCGGCCTGAGATAATTGAAGAACACGCCAATGCCTACAAGAAGGTCGTAAAAAATTATCGAGTACTGCTGGCTGATGACACCGGTAAGGATACTGAGAGCCCCCGCTCGGCGGGAACCCAAATCGGAGGATACAGCAGCTTCTTCAGCAGCCAGCCCCGCCCGTCCGAGGGGCGGGGCCAGAAGAACACGCAATAAGAGGCGTTTTTGTGCCCGAGCCGGCATTATATTGTAAAAATGAGCCTTAAGAGATACGAATCCCTATCCAGGTGAGCAATGCGGCCGATAGTGATTATAATGTACTCGCCAACGCTCCACCACATATCTTAGCTCGCCGATAAATGACAGCTCACTAACCCCATGCCAAGTTGGAAAGATTAACTTTTGGGAGAAAGCTACACAAAACGTTGAATTTTCGCCAAGATTAGGAAGAGGGCAGCGAAAGCGATTTGGCGCAAATCATTGAATATAAACGAGATATAGATAAAGCGGGCGATGGGATTCGAACCCACGACGTCCAGCTTGGGAAGCTGACATTCTACCACTGAATTACGCCCGCAAAAATTCTCATAGCTCTTTTCGCAATAAGTCTATACAATCGGCCCCTCTTTTGTCAAGATCCTTATTTGCTGCTCACAGCATATTTGGGCACTTTGAGTTTTGCCGCGGTCAGCGGACACATACCGATGGCCTGAGCTTGGGCTTGATCTTTTTGTTGGGAAAACCAATCGTGCACTACTCTATAAGCCCTTAACAGCTTAGCCGAACAGGGCAACGACGGCAAAGATTTTCACATACCTGCTCAAAAAGTTGCTGATGTCGTGATAATCCGTAAAACAGCAGGCGAATTGTAGAATAATACCGGCGATTCGCTCAGCTTGCTGCACCAGCAGTCCGCCAATCTAAGAAGATTTTGCCGCCGTTAATAGCAAAGATGCAACTTCCGTTTTGCAGGATATATAACTCGTTCGCTCTCAAGTAGTTACGCGCCTCGAAACTGACTGTTTACACACCGCTTTTTAGTGGAAAGATCCATCGACGATCCAGACACTGCTGACTTTCACTGAACCTCCTTGCCCAGCCGCTTCAGCAGTACCCCTTGTAGCTTGTGTAACTCCAAAAGGTGGCTTACATATTCTGCTGCTTTTGTTTGGCCCTTCGTAGTTTTGTCTATTTTTTTCGCTTTTTTCGTCGGCAGTGTCCCTTTTGCTCTTTTTCTTTTAGATTTTGCCATTTCTTTGTGATTTCCTTATTGACAAAACTCATACTTGTGTTTATTTTTACACCCTTAGAAAGGGCTCTTATCCAAGTATCGACGCAATCACGAAAGGTTGCAAGCACAAATTCGTATTTGCGTAGGAAATATGCAAAATTCTGATGAAAAAGCGATAATTGAACGTGTTAGACTCCTACGTGGGCAGTATGCGGGTGATAGAGGAAAAAGCAAATTTGCCCGGGCTTTGGACATAAGTCCTTCCACATACAGCTATTACGAAAACAACAGGGTCCCTCCGATTGAGGTTCTGCTGAAAATATGTGAGGTTACAGGGGCGGATTTGGAATGGTTGCTGACAGGCCACCGCCCTGAAAAAAGATTCGCATTTGGGCCAAATAGTGTACTTTTGGAAAAACTGGACAACTTGTTTGCCAACAATCCGGAGCTGACCGAAGCGGTTCTTGCTTTTATCGAGCTATTATGCCAGAAAAAAGGGATTGAAGGAGAATTTCATTCCGAAGTTCTGCCCCCCAAGCCGGATCGGCCGGGGTGGATCCCAGTGCTTGGCCGAACCGCGGCGGGGATGGTTCATTTTTGGGACCAAGCATTTCTGCCGGAGCCGAAGCAAGCTATTACTGAGCTTGATGAGCTGGTGAAAAAGCATATCGGCAAAGCGATTGTTGGTTCTGTAGATGGCACGGTGTCAATTGATTTGCAGGCACTGCCTTTGGTCGATGGCATCAAGAGGCAGAGCGCTAATCTTATTCAGGTTTGTGGGCAAGGGCAGGAGCAAATAGTTGAGTTTGTCCAGTGCGAAGATATCCACAAGCTATTTCCTGATAGTTTTGCGCTGCATGTGGACGGTGACAGTATGTCACCGAGGATAAATGACGGTGACATTGTGATATTAAGTCCCTCGGTGCCGGCGGCGCAGGGCCAAATTGGGATTGCGCGTGTTGCAAATCAAATAGGGGTCACCTGTAAGCTGATAAGAACAACTCAAAAAGATGCCCATCTTATACCTATAAATGAAAGGTATGAAACAAAGGTCGTGGCTAAAAAAGACTTGCTTTGGGCACTGGCGGTCTTGTGTCATGTAAGTATCTGACTATATTTGGGTAGAGCCGGCTGATAAGGGGGCATATAAAGAGCTTTTATTCTTCTGCGCATATCAACAGGATTGAGAACTGAAATCATCTTGATTTTTTGAGGGGTGGAATTACGGTCTTCGTGTTGTTTTGGTCTGTGGGATGGCGGATGAGGGCCCGGCTGGTGGTTGTTAGGAATGTTTTACCGGGGCTAAATCATTTGTTGCAGGGTTCGGAAAATAGCTCTTGCAACAGGAGTCAGGGACAAATTTTCCTCCGCAAAATGCTTATAAGATGTTGCAAACAAGATAATTACGCTTTGGTACACAATCTTATCGTAGGGGCAGGCCCATGTGCCTGCCCTCAGGGCAACCACGAAGGGCTGCCCCTACAAAAAAATATTGGAAATTTGACCTTGAAGCAAAGTGGCTAAGTTGGTATAAATAGTACTGGAGAAATGTAGGGTTTTTCGTCTTCTGACCCGGTGAAATCTTTATAGTTTCTCGATAGAGGAGGAGTCATTGTGCGAGGCACAGAGTTGTGTAGGGACTTTTGGGCTTGGCCATCCTGTGGAGTGCTACAGAATGAAGTTTTTTCACACTTCAATTAACAACCTATATTTAGTTTTTGAAGGAGGACTATTATGTGTAAGAAATTGATTCTTTTAACTTCCCTTGTTTTGGTGCTGGCTGTTGCCAGTGATGCCTCGGCAGACCTGGTGGGCCATTGGAAGCTCAATGAAGGTTCCGGCACCACTGTATTGGATTCGAGTGGTAACGGCAATGACGGAACCATCGTGAACAATCCCACGTGGATCCCCGGCGTCAATAAGGGTGCCCTGGAGTTCCATGGCTTGGGCACCTCCGGTGGCGGCGGGGACTACATTGATTGCGGCAATGACGCCAGCCTGGACATCACCGGTCCGACCTCCATAACCCTCTGGATAAGACCTGACGCCGATGACCCGGAGGGAAAGGCCACAACAACGGCGCCGATGGCCAAGGCGATGAGTGGGATGAGTCCCAGTTGGAGCTGGCAGGTTCGATACGGGTGGGGCGGCGCTCCTCAGCCCTACATGGCGTTTACGTTCAATACGTCGCCCAGAGCCTGGGCCTTCGTCGGCAAAAACCTGGAGCGCAACGAGTGGTGCCATATCGCATGCTCGTATGACGGCACGACGCTCAAATGCTATCTCAATGGAGAGGAGACCGACTCGACCCCAATGGGCGCAATTACCAGCAGCAGTACCCCTGTCCTCATCGGCTCGGACGGGTGGGGGTGTGATTGGATTGGCGCGATTGACGAGGCCAGGATATACAACCACGCGCTGACAGTGGAAGAGATTCAACAGGCCATGTTAGTTGTACCGCCCGGTGCGGCTTCTAATCCGAGCCCTGCCGATGAGGCGACGGATGTGCCCCGGGACACGGTCCTTAGCTGGACGCCGGGAAAATATGCGCCGCCAGTCAATGGGCATAGAGTTTACTTGAGTGAGAACTTCAACGACGTCAACGACGGCATCGGCGGCATCGCTCAGGATGCCAACAGCTATGACCCTGGACGCCTTGA
>JAUXAL010000094.1 GCA_030619925.1 Phycisphaerae bacterium
GCCCGATGCCTGCGTTGTCAGCCAAAAACGTTCTCAACGTGGAGAAAACCACTTCTGGCGAGCATTTTTGGCCTGCCGCCTTGGCCTCGAACTTTTCGCTCGGCCTCATAACGACCCGGTTATTCGGATAAGCTCTTAATAAGAAAGCCCCTGCCTTAGGAGGAGAGGGTTCGGCTAAGCAGGGGCTTACGTGATAGTATATGCGCAACACACTATACTTCACTCTGTTTCCTTGGAAGCTTCATCATCATATGCTATAATCAGGTGCCATCATTAATGCCAGATGTAACGCTTTTTCTGCATGTAGCGCTTTTTCCGTATATAACGCCTTTTTCTGCGGTTCTATGGGCATTGGCTCACCGCCGCAACGGCGGCCTATCCGGAATTTCCGCATAAACACGATTTGCCGACACTACCTGAGGCGAGCTGATAAAACACCTCAAGATTCCCTGTCAGAGCCCCTGTAGGGGCCCATTTAGCCGCTATAAGGGCCGAACTCGGGCCGGAGGGTATCTCAGTAGGGTCGGGGAATTTTAACACGAATTAGAGCGAAAAGAGCGGTTTTTGAGACTGATAAGGCTGATGTGGATATAGTCTAACCCGGACAGTTAAAATTGTTGCGTAGTAAAAAAAATGTTCTCATCATTTCTCTAATCATGGGACTTACAAGGATAGCCGTTTGCCATAAATCCAATGTCTTGGCGTTCGTCGACGGGCGGGGTCATACGGAACGCGAAACCCATTGGCTCAAACATAGCCTTTCTGCACCAGTCAGTGAAGCTTTTGTCGTGCCATCTGTGCATCTCGGAATGGCCGTCAGCAAAACCCATGGTGCTTTTTTCGTTGTGCCAAATGGCCAAAGGATCAACCCACGTTGGTGGGCCGAAATCCATGACCCAGGAGCCCCTATTGTATCCTCGGGGATCGATGTCCTCCAAGAATACGTATTTGGTGGCCGGGTTTCTTATGTCGGAGTATTTTGTGGACTGAACCGACCCTGCCCAGTTTTGTCCATTGGCGCCGCCGGCGATAGAGAAGCTTCGAAACGCAAATTGCCTCGGATCCTTCTGCCTCTGGTCAGCGGGGCATCGATATACGTCCACGGTATCACCCACATAGGGGAAAAGCGCGCCTTCTCTTATAGCTTTCTTCTTTTGCTCAATAGAAGCGTCATTGGACGGACGCAGTACCCACATGTGCGGCTCATTTGCGGTGTGGCCTCCGACCAATTTATCATCATTCTCATCTTTGTACATGAGCCATGCCAACGTGAGGGTCTTTACGTTGCTCACACAGTGGACGCGGCGGGCGTGATCTTTGGCCGCCCTCAAAGCAGGCATCAAAATCGCCATCAGTATGGCGATGATTGCAATTACAACCAATAGCTCAATTAGTGTAAAGGCTTTTGTTTTCATTACCACGCTCTCTTCCAGTAAAACCGACTCAAGGAACACATGCGCAGGCCCCACAGCAGCTTGCTTTACCACCAGAAACAGGGATTGCCATAACGCTGCCAGAACCAGCGGTGTTCCATTTCATTGAAAGGCCGCCACTGCACGTGCCCGTCAACGAAAAGGACATTTCCCCCGGTCGGCCGTGTGCCTCTTTTCAAATGGTTCGTTCTGTCATAGACTTGCCAGCGTGACCAACATCCGCCGGTTGCCTTAGCGAAGTCGGATCCGAACCGGTCCGGGCCATTGCTGGCGGTTACGTCGGCGATCAGCTCCACCGTTGCGGCAGACCCCTGCGTTGCGCTGACAGATCTCACCCATTCTTTATGCTTGTCGTCGGAGCTCATGGGCGGGTTGTTTCTGCCTCTGACCGTATCAATGAACCAGAAGTATCCCATAATACGATGCATGTTTTTGCGGGTCCCTTCACTCTCCGGCTCGGGCTCAGGGTAGCTCTCCGGCGTCCCGGCTGGAAGATTCTCTCCGTAGCGCCAAAAGATAATCCTGTCTCTCTGACGCCACGACGGGCAGTAGAAGATATGCCGGTCGAAGGCACCGGTCCTCAGGACGATATCCGTCGTCCAGTATGAAACGTCAAACAACCAGCGGTCGACCTCGTTTAGCGGCAGTTTGCCATCGTAGTCGTTGGCGTACAGGAACAAGCCCAGTCCCGTGTTCTTCTCATTCTGGCCGCAGACGGCTCGCCGGCCCTGTTCCCGGACGGCGGTCAGCGCAGGTAAGAGAATGCCGAGTAAAAGGGCAATGATGGCGATTACCACTAATAGTTCGATAAGTGTGAATCCCCTTCTTTCATCCATATCGCGCCTGTAGTTTCTTTGAACGCAGAGTTGCCGACCACAAGGAAACGATACACTTTTTGAGGTCAAAAATCAAGAGAAATGTCCCCAAATCTTACTGCGCATTTCAGCCTTGCTTCCCGCTTATCATCACCGGTACCCAAGGCCGGCGGCTAATCTACACTATTCTGGGTCTGTGAGCCCCCATAACAGGGCGGACCTGGGCCTACAGAACCCACGGGCTGCGCATCGGCCGCCTCACAAGACTTTCCGCCTCGCGGTCATTGACGAACCGCCAGCGCTTCGGGTCCCACTTCAAGGGCCGATTCAAACGCGTGACAATCTCCCCCAGCAGGCAGACCGTCACTGAGCTGCACCCGATTTCGACGTCACAAATGGGACGCTTGCGACTGCGAACGCAGTTCAGAAAGTCCTGTCGATGGTCCGTACTCTCGTAAAGGTGCACGTCATTGGGTTTGGTCCTGAGCGTCAACAGACTTTCGGAAGACGCCCAAATATCGCGCCGGCTGACCCCCACCCAGCCTTTGTCGCCGATGAACTGCACATCGCCCTCGTGCGGGCCGAGCTTCTTGATTAGCGGAAGCCCATTGGCGTATCGGAAGGTAAGACCGTCGGCGTCGGGGCCGGAACCGGGCGTAATCTCAACCGGCCCGCTGCCATCGGTGCCCATACCCCATTGGGCAATATCAAAATGATGAGCCCCCCAGTCGCCCATATGACCCGCGGAATAATCACGCCATGACCGCCACGCAGTGCCGAAGCAGTCATAGCTGCCGCTGATGCGCTTCGGATGGTAGCTCGCTTGCGGCGCCGAACCCAGCCACATATCGAAATCGAATCCGTCCGGCACAGGCTCGCCCCCGAAAGGACACGGACGAGAGATGCCGCGCACTTTGGCATAGACCTCTTTGAGCTTGCCCAGGTACCCGTTACGGGCGAGTTCACAGGCGTGGCGAAAACGCCGATCCGAGCGCTGCTGGCTGCCCGCCTGGAAGACCCGGCTGTACCGGCGCACGGCCTTTACCATCTCCCGTGCTTCGTAGATCGTTCGAGCCATGGGCTTTTCGCTATACATGTCCAGACCTGCTTTCGCTGCCGCAACTGCCGCCAGGGCGTGCCAGTGGTCAGGCAGGGCAATGACGACTGCATCCAGGTCTTTATGTTGAAGAAATTCACGGAAGTCGCTGTATCCCTTGACGCTCTTATACGAGGCCACGCCCTTCTGCTTGGCGTACATGTCCTCAATGACCTTCACATTTGGCTCGCGACCGCCCAGACGATTTCCCGCATAGTTCGTTCCCTCGCGGTTGACGTCACAAACCGCAACGGCCTGAACATCCGACTTACCCGTAAAGGCCTTCACGTGCCCCGAACCCATGCTGCCGGTGCCCCAGTACCCGATTACTATCTTGTCCGATGGGCTCACCCCCCCTGCTCCCAAAGCCGAGGCCGGGACAAAATGAGGCAGGGCCACAGCCCCCGCCGCAATCGCAGATGTCTTGAGAAAATCACGCCGTGTTACTGAATGACGATTCACGTTCAAATCCTCCACTATTCAATCTAAAAAGCAACGTATTTCGTTAAGCTCTGTCACGTACTGTTCCTGGCTATTTCGGCAGTCTTTCCAGCGTCTTCCCTGATAACCTCGATGAAGTTGATTATCGGCGCCTGGTCGGCCCGTGGATTGGCCGATTTGGGAACCAGTTCAAGCACAAGGACATTTCTCACACGAATACCGTTGAACTGTCTGACTACGGCTTTGTCAGGTTCTCCCGCCGTTCCCAAGATATCGAAGTGTTTCGATACCACGTCGCCCTGGAGTTTAATGTCAAAGATGCGCCGGCCTAAGCGGTCTTGCGATAGAGGCTTAAAGCCAAGACGAACGGTATATGCGCCGGGTTTTTGTCCGGCAGTGTCATCAATCAGCGGTATTTCGCAACGTAACATCCCTTGGCAGCCGGATGTAAACAGCCAGGGCCTGTCGGTACCGGCTATATCGACGCCTTTGAAGTCACGGCAGAAATATCCCATGCCCGGCAGCACCTTGTCTCTGAGATCGAACTTCACACCGTAATTTGGATAATGATGATGAAAGCTCGGACTGGTTTTCGGATTCGGATAACCGAACCAAACGGTTCCCTCGTCGTCCTTCATATCAGCGATAGCACCAAGATTAATGGCAAAGTGCTTGGCGGGACTCATAGCGCCGGGCGTCACATAGACGGTCCAAGGGTAAGATCTTGCCGGTTTGCGCTTCAACGCCACCGAGCACCTGATCGGGTATGAACAAGTACAACCGGCCGCCGCCTCAGGCGACAACAGCAATCCGCTGGCGGGTATCACAGTGATCGCGCAGCCCGGACGATAACCGCCAAAGATGGTTACTCCTCTGTCCTCTTCCACGTCATAAAATGCTGTGCAGGCTGAGCGATAGAAAAGGCCGTTTGCAGAGGCCGCTGTAATGCCGCAGGTGTGCCCCGGGCGCAAGAATTCCCAGGGAACCTGCCTGCCGGTGATAGGATGAGTCCGCATTATGGTTTCGCCGGTGCGAAGCTCACAAGCGCGTGGCTCCAGAATAATCCTGTCACGCACGATTACCGGGCGAGTGCGGTAGTTAAGAGCACGAGACCAAAGCATATCGCCGTTCTCAGCCGATAGAGCCGTGATCCGCCGCCACTGCAAACCGGCTTCTTTGAACCGCCACGCATCGTGGTTGCCATGGTTACCGAAAAACAGCAGCATGCCGTCGCCATAAGCGGCCCCCATCTTATCACCGCAGCATCCGGTCAGATCAACGGGCCTTGTCCAGATTTCTTTGCCGCTAACGGCATCGAGCGCAACAACAACTCTCACGTCGGCGTCATCGTAGGTCAGGCGCCCTTCGTCGGCCTCGTCCTCAAATAGTTCCGATTCCAGGGAACTAATCAGATAACTCAGCCGAGACTTATCGAACGATTTGTCCCGGCTCAAATTTTCGGCAAGCTGTCTTTTCCTCTCCTCTAATTCTTCAAGGACACCCTCTCTTTCTTTATATATTCCTGTCTTGATGAGCCTTCGTCTCTTGTTGAGAGCGCGTTTTTTCTGTCTCTCTGTGATCGTGTTTTCGGCGAAGAAGATTTTACCACCTCCGAGAACAACGGTTATGTTTGCGATTCTGTCGCCGTTATGCACCCACAGCAGTTTTCCCGTTTCGGTATCGACGGCAAATATTTTGTCGCTAACCATTAAATTCTCGGTCACGGCATTTTTCTGCGAGAATTCTCCGCCGCGAGCAAAGGACGTCATGGTACGATATAATGTTCCGGACCTTTCTGCAGCTCTCCACAAATCCTGCGGGTCGGGATATTGCTTTCTGGAATACTCATACATCCGTCTGCGCTCTTCCGGGACATCATCTATGCCCCTCCATCTTCCGTTTTCCAGGAAAACTTTTAACAAAGCACCGTATTCCTCATCCATAGCCGTCGCGGTCGAGCCATAGAGTATGTTACCTATGACCGACACATACCCCCAACGCCGTGGACTCCCATCAGAAGACGGTGGCATCTCATACACCCGCATTGTCCGGCCTGTGGACGGATCCAGCCGGTAACACTTGTCATGAGCGGCTACGTAAAGACCGTCATCGATAACGGCCAGATTCCCGCCATCTCCCTTCACGTGGACACGCACCGCTCCCGGTATCTGCCTTTTCCACAGCACAGTGCCGTTAAAGGCATCAACAGCCATGATGACTTCCTCGCCCTGCACGAATAAACGGCCGTTCATGGACAGCGGACTTTGCGCATTTCCGTGCCGCTCCACCATCCCCTGAGGGCCGGGCTCTCCGAACCACAGGATACCTAACGGGCCGTCAACCAGTTCGTCACCGGAACAGGCCGTGTTTTGAGGATTACAATACTGCTGCGTCCAGGCGCCGGCGCCCTCCAAGGGGCCTCGCACGAATTTTCTCCAGGTAACTTCCCCGTCGCGATGAAAACTCAAGCACGCTACGCCTCCCCAGGGCCGACGAATGCGCCGCCCTTGCTCTCTCGTCCCTGCTGTTCTGCCCGTGGTCAACATTCCGTCGGAGACGAGCAGGTTGGCGAAATAGTCCGGCAGAACTTCGATATCCCACGGCTCGACGACCACACGCGAGCCCAACAATCCGGCAGCTTCAAGACTCTCTCGGGCCATTTTTAGTTTGGCGGGGTCTTTTTCAAGGCCAACGATTTGCAGCTGCGTTCTCTGTGCCAGCTCGTAGGCAAGCCGGCCTTGACCGCAGTCGAGGACAAGGCAGTATCCTTTCTTGCTGCCGCTTTTTGCAAGGATTCTCTGGGCCGCATTGCGGTAAGTTTCGGTAAGGGCATCGTTGGGGTATGGGTTGGCCTTGAGGTCCGTTTTGATCTCTTTAACAGCGGCAGCTTTAGTTCTGCCGAAGCAGTAGACCGGGCCTGCGTCAGTGCTGACGATGAGGCGACCACCGGCCGCGGCCAGTCCGACCGCTCGACCGTTTACGCTGTTCTTCCAGACTCGCCTACCGGTTTTGGCATAAATACCGATGACTGTCCCTTCGCCGCCCGCGAAAACGATATCCCCGGCAACAATCAGCGAACCAAAACCTTTGCCTGAATAGCGCCACTGATAGCTCGAGTCTCGCAATCGCTTTTCTTCTGCGGCCAGAGGGGCAATCTTTCGGTTTAATTCATCAATTTGCCGGTTTATCTCTTTGCTGGTTTTCTCATCGGTGGATCCACGTTTCCTTCTTAAGGCCTCCTCCAGTTGGTCTTCCAGTCTTTTACGCTCGCGTGCCACTTTGTCAGCTTGCCTCGAAGCTTCCATGTATCTGGCCCGGTTGATAGAATAAATCCCATCTCTGGTTAAGACGTAAGAAAGGTCCCGAGTCAAGACCATATCAACTCCTGGAAACCAGCCGAAAACATCTCCCTTTCGCCTGCCGGTTTTAGCATCGTAGGCAACTTTATGAGGTGTGCCGGAGTAATCGACGCCGGAGATAAGCTGGTCATTGTCCAGCAGGGCCCACGTTCCACCCCGTTTGCCGCCCGGGTAGGCATAGAACAGGAATTTTCCGGTTTTGCGGTCAAAGGCAGCAGGCATGGACCGCCCCGAAGGAACGTATATGACCTCACGGGATGCGAGTAAGTAGCCGTGCGGCGATATCCCTCCGTAGTTCAGTTCATGCGCGCGGTCACCGATAGTATCGTTTTTCCAGACCACCGAGCCGTCCCTGGCCCTGAGCGCACAAACGTATAACCCTTCATACGGAAAAACACCGGCCGCAAAATAAACGATACCGTCATCCACCAGAACGCCGGTCCTGACCGGCCAGAGCGATATCATCCTGCCGTTGCCAATGACCTTTTCATCACTGGGCCCGGCCCGGTACTTCCACACAAGCGAGCCGTCTTTGGCATCAAGGCAATACACATAACCGTCATCGGAACCGACATAAACCCGGCTGTTATAAACGACAGGAGCAAAACGAACCGGACCCTGGGTAAAGAATGTCCAGCGTATCTTGCCTTTAGCTGCATCGATTGAATATACCTTGTTTGTCACGCAGGAACCGAAGTAGACGTTGCCATCAGCTATCACCGCGTGATACGCACTATCGTTGTGCATTCTCGGTAACTCTCCGGCAGGCATAGGCCAGGCGGGTTTGGGCGGATGGGTGGGAACATATTTCCACTGCAGAAAAAGTTTCGGGCCAACGGTTTCGGAGGTAATTGCGCTTCGCGTGATATTAGAGCGGTAAGTCGCCCAATCCGAAGCTTGCCCAACGCGGCAAACAATAAATAGAAGCAGAAACGTCAGAAAAACAATCTTGATTTTTGATTCTTGATTCTCGTTTCTCGTCGAGCATCGAGCGTTGATTTGCTGTTCCATTGGTAGAGCTCCTTTCAGAATGGTTAATACACATTTTTTTGCACAACGACTCCAGTTATCTTGGTGGCCCCCCACCATTATTCATGTTTCAAATCATAACAAAATTTTCTGCTCCAGTACAGTTTTTTTGCCTAATTATGTCCCTGTCCGGCGATTTTGCTCGCATTAAGAATTGAGCAGAACGCTTTGGCCAACGCCCCGGCAGCGCCGCGTTTGACCCTATCCGTCTTCAGCAATCCGGCACGACGTACGGCTCGCGGTAAAAGCCCCGGACTAAGCGGTTGGCTTGTTCATTGTCTTTGAAGCACTCGTTCTCCCGGTCAATCTCCAGCCATGGCCCGAGTGTCACCGTCCGGGTACCAACGTCAATATCGTGGGCCGCAAGGTGCTCCAATAGCCGCTGGAACATGTCGGAGAACAACGGCGTATCCTGGACCCGGGTACGCATCTCTTTCCTCGAGGCTTTCGCGCCGAGCCGGTATGAGATGTTGCCGGTATGGCAGACAGCGGTAGAGATGTGGCCTTCGAGGACATCAGCGTTGAGATCTTCCCGACGGCCGTTACGAACTGCTTCGATGAAGTTGACAAAATGATCACCACCGCCGCTAAACGACTTGACCTGTTTGCCCTCGCTGTCCCACGCGACGCCGCGGTAGAGACTAACCGACCCACCTTCGCAATCGACGACAACGCCCACCCGCTCGCCGCGAAACGCAGGCATTTCGCCGGAGCCCTTGGCCTCGGGAAGGTTGTGGACCTCATAAAGCAGCGGGGCCGTGGGGAAGTCGTAGTAGATTATCTGCGTGTTGGGGACATTGCAGGCATCGTTGAACAGGAACCGGCCACCAATGCTCATCACCCGGCGGGCAAGCATCTTCTCGCCCAGGCACCAGCGAGCCACATCCACCTCGTGGACGCTTTGGTTGCATGATTCTCCATCACCAGTGTTCCAGTCAAAGCTGCAGTCATATTGGAGACGGTCCCGATAGATTGGCACCTTCTTGGCAGGACCACACCAGAGATCGTAGTCGATGGTATCGGGGATCGGCAGCGGAGTGTCGCGCTTGCCGCACGAGGAACGCGGCTTGTTGGCAAAAGCTGTGATGTATCTGATCCTGCCGAGGTTTCCTTTACGGATCCAGCGGATTGCCTTAGCGATGGAACTCTGCGAGCGACGCTGGGTACCGCACTGGACGATACGGTTGTACTTTCTGGCAGCGTTGACCATCTGCCGACCCTCCCAGATGTAATGCGACAGCGGCTTCTCGACATAGACATGCTTGCCGGCCTGACATGCCCAGATTGTACTAAGCCCATGCCAGTAGTTCTGCGTTGCGTTAGCGATCACGTCGATGTCTTTGCGGTCGAACATCTTACGCATGTCAACATATTGCTCGACCGTGTGCCCGTACCTTGATTCGATCACCTTAGCTGCCTCTGCCATGCGCTGCCGATCGGCGTCGCTCAGGGCCACAACAGTTACACCTTTCTGCCGCTCGAAGGACGGTATGTGGGCCCCCTTACCACGACCACCGCAACCCACCAAGCCCACACGAATCTGGTCATTCGCCCCTTGTACGCGCGAATACGGCAGCGCTGCTGCGACCCCCACGACAAAGGCACTTTTTACAAAATATCGACGGGTAATGCCTTTCATAATTTATCCGGCTTTTGAGTTCCGGCTTTGTAACAGACCGCTCAACACTCTTCTAAAGAATCCGACAGCAAGTGGTTGACGGTGTGCATTTTTTCGGTCAGCTCGGCCAGTTCGTCCAGGGTTTTTGCCGATTCGATAGAGCGCAGAACCTCCGCCAGCTCAGCGGCCCCGTTAATCGTATCAAGACCGTTATTCTCCATGGTTACCAGTACTTGCCTAACCCGCTTTGCCAACCGCTGACGAAAGAACTCGACCCGCCCTTCGTCCAAGGCACCGGCTTTCCAAGAGGGCTCAAATTCATGAAACGCAGTGCAAGCCTTCTGTATGTACAAAAGAACTATACCTTTGGCTGGACTTCCTGAGGAAAGGATTCGTGCCCATTGTAACTCTTCGTTTCGCCAGTGTTCGTCTTCTACAGTTGTTTTGTATTCGGATTTGTTTTGAGAAGTCATATTTTGGCCGAAGATTTCAAAACCACGAAAAAATTCCGATAATCGACCTGACTGACCCAAATCTGACCGGCTCTGTTCAAAAACGGGTATTTCCGGGTCGTCGCGGCTGTCAGCGGAAAAACAACCCTTTGATTAACAAAGACTTATGAAAACACGCCTGAGAGGACTCGAACCCCTAACCTTCGGTTCCGTAGACCGACGCTCTATCCAATTGAGCTACAGGCGCAAGAGCCATCATGGCAACCATTAATGCCGATTGCGTGACAAATACCCTTCAACTTGCTACAACTGTTCTTGAATTATAGACAAAATTTTGGGTTTATCAAAGACAAAAACACACAAATAACTTCAAAAATACCCCAAATTATTGGTCGTAGCTAAAACGAATGCGCTTATCTAACAGGATGGGTCATTTATGCCGTTTTGTGACTGACCGTCATTCAGAGCGAAAATACGTACTTTTACAAGAGACGCAGGCCCCAAGAAATTTGGGGAAACATTTGACATAGAACACGATATTAGGTATAATATATTTTTGTTGCAAGTTTGCTTTCGAGTGCGCCGATATATAAGCGGAAATCCAATAGCACATGGGAAAGGGTGATGATAATGGTGTACGCACGAGCAACGTTGGCGGTGATTTTGTCATTAATTACGATCGGTCTAACCGGTTGCTTTTCGTCTCATCCAGAAGACATACAAGCGTTTTTAAAGCCCCCTGAGGTTAACGTAACCGCCGAAAATTACGTTCTGCAGCCGCCGGACGAAATCGAGGTACATTGTTTCAAGGTTCCGGAAATCCACCTGCAGCTTCAAAGAATTCGCCCGGACGGGAAAGTAAGCTTCGAGGCATTGGGGGAGATAGAAGTAGCGGGCAAAACGCCGGAAGAGGTTGCGGATGTATTGGAACAAAAGGTATCAGAGCTTTACACGCTGATAGGAGACAACCCCATCGAGGTGCGCGTCGTTGCGTACGAAAGCAAAGTATTTTACGTATTAGGCCAGGTCTTCATGCCCGGCCCCAAGATTTACACCGGGCGTGATACTGTATTATCGGCCATTGCCGATGCACGACCTAACGCAATGGCCTGGGTGGAGCGCATCCAGGTAATAAGGCCGTCAGAGGATGAGGATACTAAACCTAAAATCTTTGAAGTGAACTTTGAGCGTATGAGACTTCGTGGCGACACCAGTAAAAATGTTCTGTTGCTGGAAGGCGATATAGTCTATGTGCCCCCAACTATATTGGCAGTTTTGGGTTTGAAGGTGGAAGAGCTGATACGGCCGATTACACGAGCTTTATATGGAACATACATTGTTGAGCAAAGCCTTCAGGGCCGCCCTGTCTACGGCGGGTATGGCGTGTATGGTGGGAGATAGGTTTGTCCGGCTGCCGAATTGCATAGCCCAGCAGGATAAGCTAATCAAGGTCGTAAGGGGACATATTCATGTCCGGGCGTAGAACGTTGAAGTCAATTCATCTCGCCGGCACGCTCTGGTTCATCCTGTGCGTAGGCTATATTTTAATCTTAGCATTGCGGCAAGCAGGTGTCCGTTGGTGGATTATATTTTCCCTCTCGGGGCATTCGGCATTACTTTTTTTTCTGCTGATTAGTCTATATTTATTCGCGATTTTCAGAGGGATTAGCAGAAGTCAAAAAGTACAAATAGAACACCCGCTAACCAGCACGAATTACTATACGGCATTCTATGTCACAACACCTCTTTTAGGCGGCCTGGCAGGCTGCCTGGGAATGATAGGCGTCAGTACAATTGGTCAATTTCTGTTGGGAATCGCACTGGGAACTTTGTGGACAACCTTTCTGGTCTGGGTGATTGTCGACCCGGTGACCGGGCTGCTGGAAATGCTGTTGCCGCCTGCAAGCCGAAAGCACCGGGCCCAACGGCTGGCCCAAGCTAAAGCCCTGCGTGAAAATAGACAAAGGGACCGTGAGCGCCTGCTGGCCGACGTGTTGGCGAAGGAAAAATCGGTTCGGCACCGCTGGCAGAAACTGTTGAATCCGAAGGCTAAAAAGCTCGCTGGGCTGCTAACAGCCAATAGAATTGATTTTAAACAGGCAGAACTTGAAGCGGTTGACATAGGCGTCGATGCATGGCAAATTGGGGGATTGAGTTGTATGCGGGAGCTTCGTGATATGGCAATGGCCATAGCCAGACGCAGAAACCGGAACAAGGCCCTTATTGACTATATCGATGTTTGGTGGGACGGGATTGGAAGCTGGCGAAATACGTCACTTGGTTAAAAGCCAGGATTACTCGCCGGGGCCGACAAATCCGACGAATTCAGTGTCGACCGGAACACAACCAAAAAAGGCGAAGTCGTATGACTTCGCCCTTTTTGCTTTTTTGCATTAGTAATATCTTTTCACAGCGTTCTTCGCCTTCGCAGCCAGCCGACAAGGCCTACGCCAATGCCGCCTAACAAAATCGCACCGGGAGCCGGAATAACGTTGTCCGTGTCTGCCGTAAAATACATGTTGCCAGAGAAGTATTGGTTACCGCCGCCTGTAGGTTGCTTAAAATCAATTAACAGCTTGCCGTATAGATCACCTACAGGGTTGTTGTCGCCAATGCCTATCAGAATACTGTAGGTTGCGTCAATATCTGTGGTCACATAGCCGGTGGAAAATGCCTTTCCATCCGCCGACCCAGGCGTACCCGGATAAGGTGTCCAATCACGGTCAAAGACGGTAAAATCCGAAGCAATTGCATCTATTTCTACCTTGTCCAGCAATGTATTGCCGGTAGTCGATAGAGTCCAGGCGTTGTTATTCCAGGTGTCACCCGATGCCGACATACTCCAACCCAAACCAATAACACCTCCGGATGTCGCAGTGTAGGAAACCCAAGTCTGGGTGTCTGTAGAAAGGTCCGCGAAAGTCGACGTAACGATCATTCCATCCATTGAACCACCAGTAGCCATATAAATGGATATACCCGGCACTGATTGTGTCATTGAGTTGTCATAAATCACTGTTACGGTAGCAAAAGCTGGTGCACTAAATAGAGCCAGCAATGCACAAACTGTTATTAACCTTTTCATACTATCTCCTCCCAATTTTATCTCTTTCGAAAGACTGCGCATCCATCCTATGTTGTTTTAAAGCGTTCTACGTCTGCGCAGCCAGCCGACAAGGCCTACACCAATACCGCCCAGCAGAATAGCGCCAGGCGCAGGAATAGGTGTCATAACGGTGACGCCAAAGTGGTCAAGCCCGATATACGTACCACCCCAGGTCATTGTGCCACCACCTGCAGCCCAGGTGTCGTAGACGTTAATAGTGTTCGTGCCGTCAACGTAGCCATAGCCAAGCATGGTATGGCCTATAACATGAATCAGCACCGGTCTGCCTGCATCTATCTCTGCCATGTATTCCGCGAAGGTAAATCCGAACGGGTTGACCGGGGCATTCGGAAACACTATGGGGGTAACACCGGGAAGCAACTGGTTGTACAACACTGTCGTATCGTAGCCAGCGTAGTCGACGTACTCACCAATTCCGTACATCCCACTGGAGGGCCATACGTTCTGAGTTACTGCATCGGCTTCAGTAAAAGGTGCGCCATTCGTCCACCACCAAAAGAGGGTAGAACCGTTCCAATTCCCATAAGCGTCTTGACTGGTGCCCATGAAGTCAGCTAAGGAGTTAAAACCGTGCCATGGTCCGGGGACATCATCACCAATGGCACCGAAGCCGCCGGAATAAAAATCGGCGACATGGCCCTGGCTGGCAATGGCGTTATTCGCAAGCGCATTCCAGCCGACAGGAGGCCCGACATAGGTCTCTGCCTCAGCAACCCCGCCAGGCACAAGATTATCGTAGTTGGAGCTCTGGTAGCCATTGCGGTCGTAGTAACCCATCATCATGCCCGCTGAGGTCGGAGAGCAGCCGTACCACCACTGGTAGTCGCCGGTATTCGCTAAGCTGCCGCCGGCTCTATGATAGCCGAGGCCTTCCGGTACCACAAGCGATCCAATAGCAGAATCAGTCGCGGATAGCGCCAGCGCCACTATAGCTGCGACTGCCAGAATCATCACCTTATTTCTCGCCGCCGATATTTTCCTTTTGTAGACTGTCACCACCTCCTTCACCTCCTTTTCTTTCCGTCGCAACAAAACAGGTCTTATATCCAACTTAAAGGTTCGAGGCAGGGCCTTCGCCCTGCCCCTGGAGTAACCTTTTTATGCTATCCCCTTCCTGAAAGGTTCCTAAGAGCAGGGCAAAAACCGCCCTGCTCTTAGTTGCCTTTTGTAATTTCCTACAGTGTCCTTCGTCTTCGCAGCCAGCCGACAAGGCCTACACCGAGCGAACCCAGCAAAATAGCACCGGGTGCGGGCACGCACTCAGTTGCAACGTGCACGCTTGAAATATAAACCGATTCAGACGGGTCAGCCCACATCTCGATCAATAAATCTTCATACGGCGGATTCCATGGACACTCCCAATAGAACACGTCGACGGGGCCAGCGGGAGCCGCGGCAGAAACCGTTACTCCAAGTACACCGTCAGGCGGAATCGGAACCCAAACGGACGGTGCGTACTGGTCCGGGTATATTGCTGTTGTTTCTATCTCGACCCACACACGCTTCAACTCCCATGGCCTGTCCCAGTTATCGATGTGGAAGACCGCGTAACCAGAAGCTGGGGCGGCTCCGTTACTGTTATCGATGCCGATCGCACCGATGCTGGGGAACCAATAGACATCACCGCCTGTGCCCCAGTAGTCTGATTCCCGTAGCACCTCGTCATCATAACCTTGGTAATGAGGTGTTAGATCAACGTCAAAGTCCCACAATATGTTGCGCTGATACGGAGAGGATGTTTCCCAATCCGCCCAATTTTCTTCCGGCGGCGTGACAAAAGGACTTGCCCGGGCGACCCCGACGGTCAACACCCAAGCAATCAATGCTACCGAACAAATTTTAATTATCTTCTTCATAAACCCTCCTTTCGGAAAGTTTCTTAAGAGCAGGGTAAAAAGCCACCCTGCCGTTAGTTGCTTCTTATAGTTTCTTACAACGTTCTACGTCTTCTC
>JAUXAL010000078.1 GCA_030619925.1 Phycisphaerae bacterium
ATCAAGGAGAGCAAAAGCCCGTTGGATTTCTGAGTTCTCACATCGGATTAGCAGCGACGAATCACCGAGCCAATTTCAACACTCAGCCACCAGGCGAAAAGGCGGTCAGCAACATTGAGTTCATGCAATATTAAGACAATTTCAAATATCTGAAAGCTGATCGCTGGGAACTGACCGCTTCAAAGCAGTTCCAATGCGGCCCCGCGCAGCGGATTTAGACTCCGTCTCCGTCGGTGTCCCACAAATGGCGGGCGCGCCGGAGAGCCTTCACTCTTGAGTCCGAAAGTCAGGGTGCAACCGCTACAAGAAATCTATACTGTAGCAGTGGAATTTACAAGTGAAAAATTGAGTCAAAATGTGTTATGTTGAGACTGGAGGTAGGTCAGGCAGATCACAACCCCCAGACCAAACACTTCACTTCTAAGTGAAAAATGACGCCCAGGACAGACGCCACTCAAGTCGCTTTGACCTAAGGCTGGCAAATGCAATAGGTTAGCTCGCTATGAGTTCTTGCTTGATAGTTAGCAGGTCCAAGAATCTTGACGCTTAGTTACTAACACCGATGTCGAACCGAAGGTTTTTATGTAAGCTTTTTTTGGGGTCCTTACTCGTCTCAAAAAAGAGTGACGTAGCTCAGAGCTATACACTTGACAATTGCCTGTGATTAGAAGCCGCAATGACAAAAAAGCTCGGTATCGCTGGCTATTGCTGGTATCGGAGGTACGAAAACGTTTCTTGAGCAAAGCCGAGCAGGTGCATATCCCCTATAATCTCCCTAAAATCATGCGAAATTCCTTGCTTTGACGGGAATTGAGGTTTGCCCTTGCCGAATTAGAGAATTTTGGGTAGTGTATGGTTTGAAAATGAAAGGGAAAAAAGGTGACTGTCCCTAATAAAATTGACGTGAGCGAACATACAGAAAACACGGGCAGTGCTGGCCGGGCCATCATTACCTTCTCGCGCGGCTGGCAGACGCTGGTCGCCACCCGCAGCCTCGGGCGGCGCGGCGTGGAAGTCATCACAGGCGATGAATACGCCATGACGGCGGCCTCATTCTCGCGATACAGCATCGCGGAATTTCGCTATCCAAATCCAACGAAAGAACCTGAAGCGTTCCTTGATGTGCTGGAGAAAGTGGTCCTTGAACACAAACCTAAAGATGAGACCACGCCGTACGTCCTGATGCCCATTCATAAGGAGACCTACCTTATCGCCCGCCACCGGGAGCGTTTCGAGCCTCACATCCGCGTTCCGGTGCCGCAGATCGAACATATCGAAAAGGTACACAACAAGGGGACGCTCGCGGCCTATGCCACCGAACGCGGGCTGCCAATTCCGAAGACGTGGATTCCGGAGGGCCTGGAGCACTTTGAGTCAATTGCTTCGAAGGTGGAGCTGCCGGCTTTTGTGAAGCTACGAGAAGCGGCGTCGGGCGTTGGTATCCGAAAAGTCAACACACTCGATGAACTGAAATCGGCCTTTGAAGAATTCATAGAACATTTCAAACTCAGAGAGAAGGACTATCCGGTCATTCAAGAAGCCGTTGGCGGAGACGATTACTGCGTAACCACACTTTTTGACAACGGCAAGATGGTAGCATCCATGACATATCGCGGGCTGCGAGCCTTCCCGGCAGAGCGAGGGGCGACGGTCATGCGCGAGACGGTAGAAGCGCCGGAAATGGAGAAGGTCGCGGCTGAGCTTTTAGGCTCACTCGGATGGCACGGTGTTGCGGAGCTGGATTTTCGTTGGGAAGGGACACCTGACGCACAGCCGTACCTGATAGAGGTCAATCCGCGGTTCTTCGGCGGCCTTATACAGTCGGTCGAATCGGGATGGGACTATCCGTGGCTTCTCTTCCAGCTCGCAGTGGAAGGGCATGTGGACCCTGTGACGAAAATCAGAACGGATGTTCGAACGGAAACGCCTATCCTGGCTTTTTTGGCCACCCTGCAGGAGATGGCCGACAACGAACAGGGTATGGCGGCTCTAAGTGACTCGTGGGAGCAGGCAAAAGAGGAATTTAGCACTGGCTCCAAACGCCGGGGCATCCGGAAACTCTTTCGCGGCGTTAAAAAATACTTTGACGTCAAGGATCGATTCAACAAGGCCAGGCAGCTCCTTGAGGAACATAAAGACAACATCTACGATGTCCTCTCGCGCGACGATCCAGCCGCTGCGTTAGGTGTGCTGTATCCCTTAGCTGTCTTCCTGCGGCATGGAAAGGTGAACCTCGAACTTATCACAGGAGAAGGTGGGCCCGGCGACGACGATGAATGACGAGCAAACCTGTAATTCTGGCAAAGCGCCCCCGCCAACCAAACGCCGATGGCGCTGGCTTCGCCGCATCGCAATCGCGCTGGTCATTCTGATCGGCATCCTGGTCGGCATCTACATATCGCTTCGTTTTATCTATCCTGTCTGGATACAGGCATCTCTGCCCAAAGATGCCCCGCGTATTGCCTTCTCGCTGGATAACACGCTCTTGGGCCGAGTCGGGATAACCGATGCGGCCTACCAGCGTGCCGTGACCGCAGCCGGTGGGCGTCTTATAAAGCTGCGGCCCGATGCGGCTGGCGACCCCGACATAAGCCCGGAAGCGGTGAAAGCCCTGCTTGAAGAAAAACAGATTGACGGTGTCTTCCTACCCGGCGGAGGTGACGTAGACCCGAAGCTTTACGGCGGCGACCCGAACTTGACCATGCTGGTTCATCGGCTGCGTGACGACTTCGAAATCGCCCTCATTCAGGCGGCCAGGCAGCGCGGCCTGCCCATCCTCGGCATCTGCCGTGGCTGCCAGATAATAAACGTTGCCCTGGGCGGAACGGTACGAAACCTTCGAAAAGAACAAGACGTCATAGACCGCCACCTGGTTTTGACAGGCCACCCGGTTGACCTGGTCCCGGACAGTAACCTCGCACGGACCCTGGGCGTTGGGCGTCTGGCGAAAGTTATCAGCTTGCACGGTAATGCCGTCGCTGAGCCTGCCCCGGGAGTAAGAATCGCCGCAACCGGCCCCGGCGATATTATCGAGGCTATCGAGGCAGACACCGCTGGTGGAAAAGGATGGATTGTCGGCATACAATGGCATCCTGAATTGACACTCGATGACCAGGTCCAACACAAGGTCTACAAAGTGCTCGTGGATCGGGCTCGCAAAGCGCGTAAACGACGCCTTTCTGCCGACGGTCTAAATCCAGTCGACTGATGCTGAGAGCGGCGTAGCCTCGAATTGAAGAAGTGAAATGGGACTGTTCCCTTGCGGCCTGGCAAGATCGCTTCAAAGAGATCACCTTCAACTGCCGTGCTTCTTCGATGACAACCGCTTCATCTTTTGCCAATGAGACAATTGGATACGTCATCGATATCGCCAATGCAGCACCGAGCCATTTTTGTCTGAGACGGTTGGTCATAAGCCTGCAAGTCCTTTCTCTCAAATGTTAACCTTAGCCGCCAGTAGGTTGGCAGATGGCATCACCAAACACAGTCATGCCGTTCGCACCAACACTATCGTAAGCAATATAGGTAACCGTTCAGGGGTATTTTGACAGTACTGGCCAACGCACCCAACATCAAATACCCAACATGTAATCTTCCAATTCGCTTTATAACACACACAACGTTGGAATTCAAGTAGATTTTAAGAATCTCCGAGACTCTACACTGGATGCTGAATTCTCGATGCTCGGTAAGAAAGGCGAATTGGCGCGCGTTTTTCGTAAAATGCGACTGTCTGTGCAAACTTTTGTGGCCTCTGAACTACCAAAGAGCTTGTGTTTTGTGGATACTCTTACGGTGTTCGGCGGCTGCATAGCCAGCCGGCAAGACCTAAGCCGATGCTGCCAAGCAGAAGAGCGCCGGGAGCCGGGACAAGGGCCAGATTGTGATAACCCCCCGCGGCAATGCCCACAAAGTTGTCACCCGACGGGATGTCGGTCTGACCGTTAATGTTGCCACCCCAGGCGAAGAGCGAGCCGTCCAACTTCAAGCCCAGACTGTGATCAATACCCCCGGCGATGGCCGCAAAGTCGTAACCGCCC
Source organism: Phycisphaerae bacterium (assembly GCA_030619925.1). Taxonomy (GTDB): domain Bacteria; phylum Planctomycetota; class Phycisphaerae; order Sedimentisphaerales; family Anaerobacaceae; genus JAUXAL01. Next base: position 4,041 of record JAUXAL010000078.1, read on the forward strand.
GGCGGAGTGGCCTTACCATAATCGTCAGGGCCCCAACCAACGAGTGAGCCGTCAGACTTTAGTGCCAGACTGTGATAAGACCCCGCGGCGATGGCGACAAAGTCGTAACCAGACGGGACGTCGCTGATCTGATCATAATCGTTATTCCCCCAGGCGTCGATAGACCCGTCAGATTTCAGGCCCAGACTGTGATAACCCCCCGCGGCGATGGCCTCATAGCCGCTACCAGGCGCAGTGGCCTGACCATCATCGTCCCGGCCCCAGCCGACAACCGAGCCGTCGGATTTCAAGCCCAGACTGTGATAACCCCCCGCGGCGACGGCTGTAAAGTTGTTATTCAAATCCACGGGGACGTTGCTCTGACCCCAATTGTTGAGGCCCCAGCCGACAACTGTGCTGTCAGACTTCAGGGCCAGACCATGATGACCCCCCGCGGCGATGGCCGCAAAGTCGTTACCGCCAGGCGGAGTGTCCTGACCGTAAGCGTTGAAGCCCCAGCCGACGAGCGAGCCGTCGGACTTCAATGCCAGACTGTGGTAAATGCCCCCAGCGATGGCCACATAGTTGCTGCCAGCCGGCGGGGTGGCCTGACCAAAATCGTTTCTGCCCCAGCCGACGATAAAATCTGCGAATGTCGGCTGGGCGACGCAGAGCAGGTTCACAGCGGCAACTGCCGCAACCAACACCATTGCTGAACGTTTGTTTCTCATCATCTTTCACCATCCTCTCTAATTTACCCAATTTACCATGCCGCCTCATCAATGTCAAGGAAATCAAAGGGCTTTTTTGGAAAATACGAAGTCAAAAGGCAAAAAATGCGAAAAAAGGCGAGAAGGTAAACTCGATACTGGATACTCGATACTCGACGAGAATCAAGCATCCAAAATCGAGAATCGAGAAGTGAGTCGACTACAAAAAGGTTTAGCCACGAATCTTCACGAATTTTCACCAATAATTTTTTCTGTTATTGTGCGTTCTCGCGGCTAAGTTCTTTTATTTCGTGCCCATTCTCCACAGGACGCCTTACGGCGGTGTTAATTCGTGGCTTTTTAGACCAGACCCAGGTTTTATTTGATGGGCCTGCAGCCTTCGCCTGAAGTTGACCCTTGGGTTCGGCCACTGCCTCCTGTGCAGGCAGTAGCGGGGGGGCCTTGCTTTGCGGGAGAAATAGAAAGTTTGAATTGCGTATCAATTCCAGCGGCTTATAATGGAAAGTTAATTGACAATGCCGGTCGTTTTTCCGGACGTTCGAACGCGAGACCTGTAACAGGGAGGCATTTTATGTCCGAGTCATCTGTATCCTCAAACCGCCGGCAGCGTCCTGCGTGGTGGCGTTCGGTTGGCCCGGCTCTGGTCATCGCCTGCGTGGTGTTCGGACCGGGCAGTCTGTTGGTCAGTTCTAACATCGGTGCCAGGTATGGATACGAGCTGCTCTGGCTGCTCATCTTGACCGGAATCCTCATGGGCACGTACATGACCACGGCGGCGCGCATCGGAGTGGCCGGTGGTGCCACGCCCTGTACGCTGGTCGCTCGGCATCTGAGTCGGCCCGTCGCCGCCATCGTCGGTATCAATCTCTGTCTTATTTGCACGGCATTTCAATTTTCGAACAACCTGGCTGTCGCCGCCGTCGCTGACACCCTCGGTATTGCCCGCCTCTTTGGAAATCCGGAGCAGATGAGCGAGCATACGAAGAATCTTATCGACACCGGCGTGCTGTTGATATTCAATTTGGCAATTATTATCTTCGTCTTTACATTGAGACAGGTATATCGGGTGCTGGAGCGGATTATGAAGGTCATGGTGGCTGTCATCCTGCTCTGCTTTCTGGTGAATCTCTTTCTCGTGCGGCCGAACCTGGTCGGACTCTTGAAGGGTTTGATTCCCACCCTGCCGGAAGGTGTATCTCTTGGCTTGCCGAGCCGCGGCGAAGCCGGCATCGCCGACCCTATGGTGCTCATCGCTTCGCTGCTCGGCACAACCTTTTCAGTGGCCGGAGCATTTTACCAGGGCAATCTCGTGCGGGAAAAAGGATGGACAATCAAGGATTATAACCGGGGGATTGGTGACTCGATAGGCGGCGTCGCCGTCCTGACCGGCGCCAGCGCAATTATTATGATGACCGCCGGTACGGTTCTGCGTGGGCAACCGGCCAATGATATCGGCGTGCTGGCCACGCAACTACGACCTCTGCTCGGCGCGACCGCCCACGTACTTTTTTGTGTCGGACTCCTGGCGGTGGCCATGAACCCCTTTGTCATCAACGCGATGATCGGCGGCAGTATCTTGGCTGATGGAATCGGCAAACCCGCCAGGTTAAGCGACCCATGGTCCCGTCGTTTCACGGTAGTGGTTCTGCTGGTCGGAATGGCCGTGGCGATGATCATTCTGCACACGCCCGTGAAAAAGGTCGACGCGATTATCTTCGGGCAGGCCCTTACAGTCATTGGCAATCCGCTGATGGCTGCGGCGATACTCTGGCTGGCGAACCAAAAGGACATCATGGGCGACCGGCGTAACACGATAGTCCCAAACATCCTCGGCGCTGTTGGCTTACTGGTCGTCGTACTAATAGCCGTCCGGGTCTTGTTTCTTGTGGTGCTCAAATTGACCTAATCGGTGATACTCGATGCTCGATGCTTGATGCTCGTTCGAGAATCAAGAAACGAGTTACTTATGATAGATATATCTGCATTAGACGAACACGGCCTGGAGGATGTGCTCAGCGAACCTGCCGATGCAACAAGGGACATAGTTGCCGGCTTGAACGGTGATATCGTTGTTTTGGGCGCAGGCGGCAAGATGGGGCCGACGTTGGCAATGATGCTCAAAAAGGCATCAAGCGGGGCTGGCGCTTCGCGGGGGCCCGGCAAAAATATTTATGCGGTCTCGCGATTCAGCGACAAGGCAGCCCGTGCCAAAATCGAGCGGGCGGGCATCAAAACCATCCAGGCTGACCTGCTGGATGAGTCGCTTTATTCACGGCTGCCCGACGTGGAAAATGTGTTCTATCTGGCCGGCATGAAGTTCGGCGCCACCGGTAATCAGCCGTTGACATGGGCGCTGAACAGCTTTCTGCCGGGCCTGGTAGCGCGACATTATAAGAACTCGCGCATCGTGGTTTTCTCCACCGGCAACGTTTATCCTCTGGTTGATATCAGTGGCAGTGGAGCGTCCGAGGAGACTGCTCCCGAGCCGATAGGCGAATATGCCCAGTCGTGCCTCGGCAGAGAGCGGATGTTTGAGTATTTCTCGCAGCTTCATAATACACCGGTGACATTGGTCAGACTCAATTACGCCAACGAGCCTCGATACGGCATTATTGTCGACCTTACCCGCAAGATACTGAACGATGGGCCTATCGACCTGACTACCGGAGCAGTTAACGTGGTCTGGCAGAGAGACGCTAATGATTATATCATCCGCTCTATCAGTCTTGCAAAATCACCGCCGGCTATTCTTAATGTTACAGGGCCGGATACCGTGCCGGTTCGCCGGCTCGCTGAGCAAATCGGCAAAGAGCTAAATAGCAAGCCGAAATTCGTATCCGAGGAAGCGCCAACAGCCCTGCTTTCAGACGCGTCTTATTGCTTCGGTCTTTTTGGCTATCCGCAGATGTCACTTGAACAGATGGTCTCTCTGATTGTCAAATGGGTGGCATCGGGCAAAAAGGTTTTAAATAAACCGACCAAGTACGATATTCGTAACGGCAAATTTTAGGGGCGGTCTCTTATGCTGGATGTGCACATAATCGATACGCTGCGTTCAGGCTGTGTCATTCCCGCGCATCCGCTGGCTCTCAAGGCCGATAGAAGGCTCGACGAGCGTCGTCAAAAGGCACTGACGCGTTATTATTTAGCTTCCGGCGCAGGCGGCCTGGCGGTGGGGGTCCACACTACTGGGTTTGCTATCCATGACCCGAAAATAGGTTTGTACCAGCCGGTGCTGGAGCTGGCCGGCGAGACGGCGCAACAATTTGCTGCGTCCACGGGTTGCAGCGAACCGATAATGATTGCAGGGGTAGTAGGTGACACCAACAACGCTGTCAAAGAAGCCCGGTTAGCACGAGACCTCGGCTATCATCTTGGGCTGCTTTGCCTTACAGCTTTAAGAGGCAAATCGATTGACGAGCTTGTAGACCACGCTCGACAGGTGGCCCAGATAATACCGATTATGGGATTCTATCTGCAGGAGGTCATAAGCCAAATGGTGCTGCCTATCGAGTTTTGGCTAAAGTTCGTCGAGGTACCAAACGTCCTCGCTATAAAAATTGCGCCGTTCAACAGATATCAGACACTTGATGTGCTCGAAGCGGTTGCCCATTCCGGCAGAGCGGATGAGATCGCATTATATACCGGCAACGATGACAACATAATTCTCGATTTACTCACGCGATATGAGTTTAGAGTTGAGGGTCGTATGGTCTGGCTTGACATTGTCGGCGGTTTGCTTGGCCAGTGGGCTTGCTGGACGAGAAGGGCGGTTGAGTACCTGACTCGCATCAAGAGGATTCGCCAAACCAAAGCCGAGATCCCTCAAGAAATACTGACGTTAGCCAGCCAATTGACTTTGGCCAATAAGGCAATTTTCGATGCTGACAATCACTTCGCCGGGTGCATTCCGGGCATATCCTATGTGCTAAAGCAGCAGGGTCTTTTAAAAGAGCTGATAACACTCAATCCCCACGAGCAACTCTCCCCCGGCCAGGCCGCTAAGATTGATAAGATAAGGCGCGATTATCCACATCTTACCGATGACGATTTTGTCAGAGAAAATCGTCATATATGGTTGTCATCCTGAACGTGTCTAATGTACTGAAAATAGTCGCCAGCAGTTTATAGGTGAGTCGATTACATTGTTGTGGCTTTTGGGGCGAACCGGTTTCTTGGGTTCCTACTTTACTTTAAGTGCTTGTTAGAATGCGACTTACGGCTTGGCCTGCTTACGCGGGTGTAAACTTGTGAATCTATTGTTGTTCGCCGCCGCCCCCCCCCCAAACGCGACTTATTGCATTTGCCGAGCCCACCCGGATGCTCAATCTTTGATTTTTTGCTTAACATCGCTGAAAATTATTCCGATACAGTATCCAGCACCTGTCCAGATACATCGGGATAAGTGCTGGACAAAAACTGTACTGTGTTAGAGGAAAGAGCAAAAATGGGAATTCAAAACCTGTCAGAAGATGTTCTTGTTGTTGAACTGCCTTCTAAGGAACCAAAAATAGCCAATGAGCTTAAAGCCATTAACGAAACCGTCAGCAACAAACGTGATTGCGACGTCATAATCGATTTTTCCGGAGTCGAGATAATAACTTCTTCGAGCATCAGTAATCTCCTGATATTGCGCAACTTGATGTCTGAGCACGGGCGTCGGCTTGTTCTCTGCAATATTGCCGTCGTAACCAAGTGCATTTTTACGGTAGCTGGTCTTAATGAAATTTTTGATTTTGTTAATGACCAATCCACTGCCTTAGCGGCTGTTGGGCACGCCGATTAAGTGATAACCCAGTCGTCGCTCCTCCTGCTGTATTGGTTAAATGGTGATTGGTTAAATGGTTAAATAATTACCAATCACTAATTACCAATCACCAATTACCAGTTACCAATCGTGGAGGTCGCGGTGCAGTCAGAAGTTTTCCTGTATGTACTTTACGGCATTCTTGAAGATTGTCATTCCGTCACTATCCGGCTTTTGCCTTAAGCGAGACCAGCGGGGATGCTGGGTCGGTCTTACGAACCTTTCGGGATGGGGCATAAGTCCCAAAACTCTGCCGGTAGTATCTGTTAAGCCGGCGATTGAATCCACCGAGCCATTCGGATTAATTGGGTAGTTACCTTCTTTGCCGTTTTCATCCACATACTTAAATGCAACGTGTCCCTCGGACTTCAACTTCTCTAAGGTTGGGGTGTCCCTGGTAACGACTTTGCCCTCGGCGTGTGCAACGGGCAGATATATTTTTCTGCCCGGCTTGATGAAAATACACTTTTTAGTTTGCGGGGCCAGATGCACCCACCTGTCCTCGAATTTGCCGCTATCGTTGTAGGTAATGGTGACTTCTTCCTGGCGTTTGGTTGAATTATCACCCGGCAGGACGCCTGTTTTGACGAGCACCTGGAAGCCGTTGCAGATTCCGAGCACCAATTTGCCCTCATCAATAAATTTTTGTATCGGTTCGAAAAGATGATGTACGATTTGATTTGCCAGGATTTTACCTGCAGCAACGTCATCGCCGTAGCTAAAACCCCCAGGCAAAACAAGTATCTGGAATTCGTCCAGCGCGGTTTTATCTTCGATCAACCTGTTTATATGCACACGCTTAGCTTTTGCGCCTGCCAGCTCGAGCGCGTACTCGGTTTCCATATCGCAGTTTATTCCCGCCGCCCGCAAAACAATCGCTTTTACATCTGCCATCTTTTCGTATCCCGTATCTTGTTGTTTAACAACGAACTATGAACAATGAACTACAAACTCAATCACCAACTAAAAGTCTTTTGCCAGGCCTGTTTAAGTGAATCCAAATCCGATTCGATAACGTTCTTGCCATCCTCTGCTTTTATGATAAGTGTTTTTTCTTCTGTCGTCTTTGCGATTTGTCCGAACGGCAAATTGAGCATCAGCTTCGCAAAGGCATCGTAATTTTCCGGCTCAACCTCTACGATATAGCGGGAGTTTGATTCGCTAAATAGTTGTGCATCAACTCGGCAGCAATCTTTGCTTCTGGGCAGGCCCCGCAGGTCCGCTTCTATCCCGAGCCCGCCGGCAAAGGCCATTTCTGCAAGCCCAACCGCCAGGCCGCCCTCCGAGCAATCGTGACAGCTAACTATAAGGCCCTGCGCTATTGCGGCCGAAATCCTTTTGGCAATCTCAGGGGCTGTTTTGAGGTCTAACTTCGGGACGTTGGCCCCGATGTGGCCGTTAATCTTGTAATAATGTGAGCCGCCTAATTCATTTTTCGTTTCGCCTACTATAAACAGCAGGTCGGAGGCCTTCTTGGCGTCCATTGTTACGCACTTGTTGATGTCATCAACTATTGATATTGCACTTATCAAAAGTGTCGATGGGATGGATATTTGTGTTCCATCTTCGCACGCGAATTCGTTATTCAGTGAATCCTTGCCGGAGATAAACGGTGCCTCGAAGGCCATTGCCCCGTAGTAGCAGGCCTGGGCTGCTCGCACCAAGGGGCCAAGGGTCTCGGGCTTTGTGCAGTCACCCCAGCAGAAGTTATCAAGCAGTGCAATCCTGTCAACGCGGCCGCCCACACATATCAGGTTCCTGATTGCCTCATCGATTCCTGCCAAAGCCATCCAGTATGGGTCGATGTCACCGTATAGCGGATTCATTCCGCAGCTAATGGCCAGGCCTCTGTCAGAATTGAACTTGGGTTGTATCACCGCTGCGTCACCGGGGCCGTCATTATTTACACCCGTTAGAGGTTTGACGACCGAGCCGCCCTGAACCTCGTGGTCGTACTGGCGGATTACCCATTCCTTGCTGGCGACGTTATAAGATGAAAGAATTTGCAGAAGCTCATCGTTGTAATTATCTTTCTCGGCTATGCTCGGCTCAGCGAGCTGGGGTGTTTTCCAGACTGCCTTGCGCGAGTATTTAGGTACGCCCTCGTGCCAAAACTCCATATCGAGCTTGGCTACTTCCCGGCCGTCATACTGCAGCGTTAGCTTCTTGTCGCCGGTGAACTTGCCTATCACCGTTGACTCGACGTTTTCATCGTCGAAGATTTTGGTTATCGCTTTTAGATTTTCCGGCTTAACGGCTACAACCATTCTCTCCTGTGCTTCACTAATCCAGATTTCGGTATAGTGAAGGCCGGCGTATTTTAGGGGGACTTTTTCCAGGTCGACTTCTACGCCGAGCTCTTTGCCCATTTCGCCTACCGCACCGCTTAGTCCGCCGGCCCCGCAATCGGCGACCGCCTCGTATAAACCTGCCTGGTTTGCCTGAAGAAGTACATCTAATACTTTCTTTTCCGTTATTGGATTGCCGATTTGGACGGCGTGGGAAAAGATTGTTTCGTACTCGTGTGTCATTTGGCCGCTTGAGAAGGTTGCTCCGTGTATCCCGTCTCTGCCTGTTCGGCCGCCGACCACCACAACCAGATTTCCTGCTTGAGGATTATCGAAGCATTTGCTCTTGTCTATCAAGCCGATGTTGCCGCAATAGACCAGCGGATTAGCTATGTATCTATCGTCGAAATAAATTGCACCGTTGACCGTTGGTATTCCCATTCTATTGCCATAGTCGCGAACGCCGGCCACAACACCCTTCATAATTCTTCTGGGGTGCAGAACTCCTTTGGGGACGTCCTGGAGTTTCTTGTCGGGCTCACCGAAGCAGAATATGTCCGTGTTGGCGATTGGTCTTGCGCCCATGCCGGTCGCCATTGGGTCCCGGATCACACCTCCGATACCCGTGGCCGACCCGCCGTAAGGGTCGAGTGCCGAGGGATGATTATGAGTTTCGACCTTGAAACAAATGGCCGAATCGGCGTCAAATTCCACCACGCCGGAGTTATCGACAAAAACCGATATGCACCATTTTTTGTTGAGCTGTTTGGTGGCTTTGAAAACAGTGTCTTTTAGCAGGTTGTCAAAATGTACCTGCTCACCGTCGATTGACATATCGACGGAGCTTTTGAGGGTCTTATGCACGCAATGTTCGCTCCAGGTCTGTGCGATTGCCTCAAGTTCGACATCGGTGGGCTCTGTAGCGAGCTGCTGATAGTATTTCTGAATGGTCTGCATCTCGACCAGATTCAAAAACAGGTCCTTTTCTTTGCTAAGAGCTATCAGCCCGTCGTCGTCAAGGTCGCGTATAGGCCAGTGTACTATCTGTAATTCGTATGGTTTAAGATGCGGGCTTGGCGGTTCGGCTTCATTGCCGATAACGCAATCTTCAATACAATCGTTTGCCAGGATTTTCTTGGCAATTGTATCGGTCTGGCTTTGCGTAATCTCACCTAACAGGACATACTTTCGAGCGGTTCTAACATTATCGGCTTTAACGCCCATATCGGCAACCGCTGCCATCACCGATTCGGCTACCGGGTCGGTAACGCCGCTTTTTAGATGTACTTCGATTAATGTTGCCTTTGCCAGGCCGGCCGGTGCGCCGCTTCTTCCTACGTAATATTCTTCGCAGACAGGGTCGGTTAGAAGCTCTTTGCCTAAACGCTGCGCAAAACCATCATCGAAATCCGCCTCAATCAGGAAGACTTTGGCCGACTGGACCGCTTCGACCGAGCTTATACCCAGTTCCCTTATATCTTCCGACACACTTTTGCCATGCACGTCGGAAAAACCCGACCGATTAAAAACCTCAAAACGCCATTGTCTCACGATATCAATTCCTTCTTTTTTATTTTGTAGTTTATCATTGCGCTGCGTTTGTCTCTTGCCGCCTTCAGCAGATTTTCGATTTGTTTTTTATTCTGGCTTTTGATTGTTTTTTTTAGCTTCGTTAGTTCGGATATAATTTTATCGATGCCTCTGACGGTGTTGTTTGCATTTGTCAGCAGCACGTCAGCCCAGATATTAGCCGGCCCTGAGGCTATTCTCGAAGTATCTATGAAGCCTTTGCCGGCGAACTTCAATTCCTCGCTATTATTGGCATTTATCAATGCCGCCGCGGCTATATGCGGCAGATGGCTTATGTTTGCAAAGATTCTATCGTGCTCTGCCGGTGTCATTAACTTTACCGAGCAGCCGAGTTTCGACCAAAACTTCTTAAGGGTTTGCACTGCCTGTCGATTGGTCTTTTTTGTCGTTGTCAAAATGCAGGTGGCCTGGTCAAGCAGATCATCTCTGGAAAATTCAACACCCCTTTGTTCTGAGCCGGCAATTGGATGCGAACCGACGTAGTGGACTTTCTTCGGCAGCTTCTTGGCTGCCCAGCGGTGGGGCAAAACTTTTGTCGAGCCGACATCGGTAACAATACATCCGCTCGGCAGTGCGTCAGCAATTTCGCTGAAGATTTTCTCAAATGTCGATATGGGCGTAGCTAAGATGACAAGGTCTGCCTTGGATACACTCGGCTTTAGACGATCGGCAATTTCGGTTGCTACTGCCAATTGCCTGGCTTTGGCGCGAGTAGCAGGGCGGTGCGTGTAGCCTACTACTTTTACTCGGGCGAAAGAGCGTAAAACCGCCAATGAAATCGAGCCGCCTAAAAGCCCCAATCCTATAACAGTTATTTGCCTTAAGTCTTTCAAATTCAAGGCCTTATGAAAATATGCTTCAGAGTAGGTTCCTCTAAAAAGTACTGCACGGGCGCTCAAATGTCAAATTTTTTCTTTGATTTGTGCTATTAAAATGTTATTATCCTGTCTTTATGAGAAGAAGTCTAACAGATATAGCATTTAAAAAATTCGAAATTAAGAAGAACGCCCGTTGTTTGTGGGCAATTTTTTTGTGAACATTCTCGTGGTGTTTATATGGCCAAGCGAGATATTCCGATAGCTAAAATGCCGGGTAATAACAATAATTTCAGCGGCGGCGCTCATCTCGAATTTGAGGACAAAGTAGCTGACCTTGACCGCCAGATGAACGAGCTTCGCAGGCTCAGTTCAATCAAAGGCATTGACTATTCTGCTGAGATTCGCCAGCTCCGGCGGCAGCAGGTTGCCGAGCTGAAACGAATCTATTCGAACCTGACGGCCTGGCAAACCGTTCAGGTGGCACGTCATCCCCAAAGACCTCTTCTTTCTGATTACCTTGACCTGATGGTAAAGGATTTTCGCGAATTGCACGGCGATAGATGCTTCGGCGACGACCGCGCAATCGTAACAGGCTTTGGCCACATCGGCAGAGAGAGAGTATTAGTTGTCGGTCAGAACAAAGGCAAAAACACAAAGCAAAAGATTGCCTGTAATTTCGGATGCCCTAATCCTGAGGGCTATCGCAAGGCGTTAGCCAAGATGAAATTTGCTGAAAAGTTCGGCATTCCTATCGTTACACTCATTGACACGCCGGGGGCCCATCCGGGTATCGGCGCTGAAGAGCGCGGCCAGGCCCAGGCGATAGCGGTCAACCTTAACCAGATGTCACGGTTGAGGGTCCCGATAATTTGTATTGTTATTGGAGAGGGTGGTTCAGGCGGCGCTCTTGGAATAGGCGTAGGCGACAGGCTGGCGATACTTGAATTCGCATATTATTCGGTCATATCGCCTGAAGGCTGTGCTGCAATTTTGTGGCGGGACGGCTCGCAGGCCCCCAAAGCCGCCGAGGCGCTTAAGTTAACGAGCAAAGATTTGTATAAGCTCGAATTAGTTGACGCAGTAATTCCCGAGCCGCTCGGCGGCGCGCATCGCAATGTTCACGACACAATTTATAATGTCGAGAAATACATTGTAAAAACACTGCGGGACCTCAAACGCACGAAGATTGACAATCTGCTTGATAACAGATACAGCAAGTTGCGTTCGATAGGCGCTAGTCCCACGGAGAAGTTGCGCCGCAAAACCCAGGCAGCCAAAGAGAGGGTAAAGGCGGCACTGGAGGCCATGCCAACCAAGCCAAAACGAGTCCCCGCCAAGGTTTGAGGCCGCCGCATCCTTGGCTATAAATATATCTGCAACTTTTCGCCTCAAAGAGGCTCAATATTCTCAAGTTTTTGGAAGGAGAGCAATTATGGCAGACAAAAAACAGAGTGCAGAAGGAGGAAAATCGTCTGACGCACCGAAGAAAGACAAAAGCTTATTAACTCGAAGAAGTTTCATCGGCACTGTAGCCGGAGCCGGTGCAATGGGTCTGGTTGCGGGCGGCGCAGAGAAGCCAAAAGAGAAAGAATCGGAAATACCCGTCTGGACGGGAGATTTAAAAATCGCCGCGAAGCAGGCACCCCGGATTCCCACGACATCGAAGCCTAATGGCCTTAATCTGATTGTAATCATTGCCGATACCTGGCGGGCGGACCATCTTGGCTGCTATGGCAGTACGCGGATAAAAACACCTTATCTTGATAAGTTTGCCAAAGAAGGCGTGTTGTTTGCAGACGCCGCTGCGGAAGGACTGCCCACCATTCCCTGCCGCAGGGTATATCACACGGGCAAAAGCGTTCTTCCCGAGGCAAAGTGGCAGCCTTTGGGTGATAATGATATTACCTTTGCCGAAGTTCTGCAAAAACATGGCGTTACAACCGGTCTTATCATCGACACCTATCACCATTTCAAGCCCAATTATAATTTTCATCGGGGATTTGATTCCTGGCATTGGGTTCGTGGCCAGGAAACTGATAGATGGAAGAGCGGCCCAAAGGAAAAGTTTGACCCGAAAAAGCATATGCCCCCTCATTTATGGAACGAGCGCTATGATGCTAATATGCGTCAGTACTTGATGAATACACAGGATAGGAAAGGCCAGAAAGATTACTTCTGTGCCCGCTCCTGCAGCGCAGCTATGGATTGGGTCGAGCAAAATATGAGCGGTAACCCCTTTATGCTCTGGATTGATATGTTCGACCCTCATGAGCCGTGGGACGCACCTCCACGATTCCAGAAAATGTATCGCAATGAATATCCGTATGAAAGATATTTGTTTGGATATGGAGTGAGGAACAAGGACATCCGTCCTGATGATTTACCCGTTATCAGGGACCTTTATGCGGCGGAAGTTACATTTAGTGACTACTGTATTGGCCGTCTTTTGAAAAGGGTTCAAGAGCTGGGGTTGATGGATAATACAATTATCGCGTTTTCAACCGACCACGGTACCCATCTCGGCGAGCAGGGTTGTGTGCAGAAGACTCCCGCTCTTCTTAATGCTTGTGTTAGTCGTATTCCGCTGATTATAAAACATCCCGACAAGAAATTCGCCGGGAAACGTATTGACGAACTTGTCAGTGCCGTCGATTTTATGCCCACGTTTCTTGCGCTGCTCGGAATTGATGATTATAAGAATATGGATGGGCGGAATATGTGGAAGCTGGTAACAGGCCGGGTCCCGTCGCTCCATGATAATGTTTACACGGTTTTTAACAAATTCGGGGCGATTCATAATTTGGATTGGCACTATTTCCAGAACATCCGGGGCAGCGACGCCGGCAAGGGTCCCTGCCTTTATAACTTAAGAACCGACCCGAATCAGACCAAAAATGTCATTAAGAGATTTCCAAAGGTAGCAAAAGATTTGAGAAACAAATTGCAGAATCATCTCAAGATTAAGATACCCCCTTTAGATACTACAGCGCTGCTTGGTTTTATTCGTAACTGATAACATTTTGTTGTATAGAAAGTTATGTTAATCTTGTAAAATCCGAAATTCTACCCGCCGAAGGCGGGTATGATCAAACCCAGCGTTGCTGGGTCGAAATACTAAACAAATTTAAAATCCAAATTATCAAAATTCAAAATAGTTTTTGAGTAACAGCATACGTTTCTTGTTTTTGAAATTCGGATTTTGAACATTAGATATTGTTTCGAATTTAGGATTTCGTGCTTCGGATTTTTGGCGCAAAACCATGTTTTTGTTATTAAGTGCGCTGTAGTAATAATTCCCCGCCAGTAATTATGTCGCCAATAGTAGTGTTAGAGTCATATAGATTGCAACGCTTATCGAATCGTTTGCGGTTGTAACCAGTGGGCCGGAACTTATAGCCGGGTCTATGCCGATTCGGCGGAACAAGAACGGCAGAAATAATCCAAGTGTCGTGGCGACCATTATCGCTGAGAACATAGCGGTCCCGAAGGCAAAAACAACACGCATAAGCTCTACCGTGCTTTCCGGCGTTCTATAGTTGAGTAAAAATGCGCAGACCAGGCCACCTATTATGCCGCAGCTTAATGCCACGAGGAGGGCGATTCGCACTTCGCGTGTAAAAACCTGGCTCAATTTCAATGCGGCCAGGTGACCCGTGGCCAAACCGGAGACGACAATAGCTGAAGTTTGCAGGCCGGCATTGCCACTGATGGCGGCAATCATCGGGACAAAGGCAACTGCTGCGGTAAAGACGCGAGCCAGATTTTCAAAGCTGAATTTTCCATGGAAAAACATTATGACCAAAGCGGTAATACCGGTGCCAATCAGGCAGGGCAGCAGCCAGGTCATCCTGATTCGAGCGGCGTGGAAGACGGATATTTTATCCAGCTCGTCGGGGTCTGTGCCGGCCATTGTGTATAAGTCCTCAGCGGCCTCTTCGTCTGCGACCTCGATGATGCGGTCGGCGGTGATTCGGCCGATGAGTTTGTGGCTTTTGTCGAGAACCGGCGCAACAATCAGGTCGTTGTCTCTGAAAACATTGCGGACTCTTTCCTGGTCGTCGTCATCGACAACATAAATTGTGTCGGGATCAATTAAATCACTTATCTTATTATTTTCGGGGCGGGTCAGAAGCAGACGAATCCGGACGTCACCGAGAAACTTGCCTGCTTTGTCGACGACAAAGACCGAGTAGAAATCCTCATCGATTTCGGCGGCCCTGATTTTGTTGACGGCCTCGGCAACAGTGGCATCTTCGGAGACGCTTATTAAGACGGGGTCCATAATACCGCCGGCGGAATCTTCGGAGTAGCTCATCAGCTTCTTTATCAGGACGGAATCTGCCGGCTCGAGGCTTTTTAGCAACTCGTCGCGATTGGCTTGGGGAAACTCGGCAAGAAGGTCGGCGGCGTCGTCAAGGTCGAGTTCTGAGATAATAGTTTTTATCTCGCCTGCCGTGAGCAGTTCGAAGAGTTCGGCCCTGGTGGCTTCATCAACCTTTTCCAGAACTTCGGCCGACGTTGGTTTGTCCAATACATCGAAGATGGTGCGCCTTTGCTCGGTATCGAGAAGCTCTACGATTTCAGCAATATCGCTGCTTCGCCTGTCAGTGAGCAATCGGCCTAAGCCGGAGGTGTCATTGGCTTCGAGCAGAATCTCAATCTGCTGAAATAATATCTGCTGCGATAGTTGTTTTTGTTCGTCCAGCATCGAATTATCCCTGTCCGCCTATGGCGGATTTAAAATCAAATTTACCCGGCTGCGGGATAAAATAACTTAATTTTTTCTATCAAGCAATAATTTTATATATTCGCTCACTACTACCAGTGTGAAGATTTCTGCCAGGCACACTACAACGGCGTATTTCCCCTTATTTTTGCAGCAATAGGGACTTTCAGGAAATAGTTCGAAAATATCGCTAAAACTGCCTGCCCTATCTCATTAAAAAGGCCGTTCCGACCTCCAAATTCCCCTTGCCGTTATGCCCCACCCGAATGTAGGGGCAACCCCGCGTGGTTGCCCAAACGAAAAAGGGCTGCAAGCAACTTGCTCACAGCCCTTTGGTTTAAATTCCGTTATTGTCTC
>JAUXAL010000121.1 GCA_030619925.1 Phycisphaerae bacterium
TCAAGGCGTCCAGGGTCATAGCTGTTGGCATCCTGAGCGATGCCGCCGATGCCGTCGTTGACGTCGTTGAAGTTCTCACTCAAGTAAACTCTATGCCCATTGACTGGCGGCGCATATTTTCCCGGCGTCCAGCTAAGGACCACATCTCGCGGCACGCCTGTCGCTCCATTGTCAGGGGAGGGCTTTTTGGCCTGTCCCGGCGGTGCTCTGAAACCCAACGCATAATTAACCGCCGCTTCAATCAGTGCATAAGCTTTTTCATTCAATACATCATGTGCGTAATAGTGAAAGAACATACCGATGCGGGTATGCGCTGCTACTTGAGGGCTGCCATCTCCTGGAGCAACAGCCAGCCTGGCTCCCTGTTCGTATACAACAATAACGTCGTAAGTCTGGCCGTCAGCTAAGGTGGCTGTTGCAATGACGGTGCCCTCTCCCCCTACGCTGCCATTGGCAAATTGGGCCGTGCCTGCTGAGCCCGCGATATTAGTCAGAACGGTCACGGTTCCACTGAGACCTGCGGCCAAGTAGTGCCCGGGATTGACGATCGTTATATCTGTAGTTGCCACATCGCTTGTTGAACCGCCAGCTTGTGTCATGCCCATTTCATCCCAGCAGTAAGGCTCGCCGACGACCATCGGGACTTCTATTTCTGTGATTTTGTTGGCAACGTTGCTGGAACCGACCGATTCAGAAATCCAGACCAAATCCGCGGCAGCAGCCGCGGCCTCCATGGCTGCTTCATTTTCATTGTCATCAAAATATGTTACCGTGTGCCCAAGCGCTTCAAAGAAATTTTTTAGCAAAACGTCATTGGGGTATGCGGCTACAGTTGGATCACTCACTATATATAGTATATTGGCCCCCCTGACTCCAGTAGCTGAAAAACTAAGTACTACCGCCAAGCAGAGTAAGCATCTTACAAATTTTTTTTCCAACATAATTTTTTCCTCCAAATAAAGTTTCCTGTTCCCAAACTAAGAATTCTTAAGAAAAACATCACCACAGAAACCGGCAGAAATCGATTCTTTGGACATAGTAATCCTCCTTCTAAAAAGTTAACATAATTAGGTTTTGGCCACACACCAAAACACTCGTTGTTTTCAACAAGCACAGAAAACAGAATACAAAGTGTGGGATACACGATAATTTTCAATTCTGTCTTCTTAATTCTTGTTTTGTGCCTGCCCAGGACAATTCTTATAGAACTTTACCTTACCTTCTTCCTTGCAAAAGCCCAATATGAGCTGTCAATTGACATGTAAAAAAATATTTACTCTACGGCACAAAGTCCCTATTACAGCTCTGCGCCTCGCATGATAACTTCTCCTTAATCGAAAAACTACAAAGATTCCACAGTTCAGAAGGTCGAAATCCACAAATCCACTCAATTCTATTTATACCAGATTAGCCACCTTCACTTCAAGAAAAAAATCTCACTTTTAGAGGCTTTCTTTGCTCCCCAGCTTGCCCCCGCCAGCCGCAAGTAGGGGCTTGGGTGTGGCGATGATGAGCAGAAGGCTGATTCCAATGCTACTCTGCGAAGTAGCTACTACTCTGCGAAGCAGCGCTTCGCTGCGAAGCACGAGTCGCTACGAAGCACGAGGTGGCAAATTTCCGCAAAATCGGTTAGAATTGGCCAGCCGACTGGCGTACTATACCAGCCGGATGAAAGAATGACTGTTAACTTGTAAATAGCGTATACATTTTTCATCCTCTCGGCATCTCAACTTTTTGCGAAGGTGGGTTGTGGGGCGAAAGATGCATGACAAATTGTTTTGGACTATGTATTCACAGGAGAAAGAAATGAAATCGATGAATCGCAGAGAATTTTTGAGAGGTTCAATAGGTGCAGCTACGACGTTTACTGTCTTGTCCCAGGGTAAGAGTTTAGCGGCTGAGAACAAAGTAGTCCTGGGGATAATGGGGGTCGGCGGCAGGGGGCGTGTGCTTTTGAGAAGCCTCGTGAAAAGGCCTGATGTTAAAATCAAATACATTTGCGACGCGGATACCCGATGCTACGGATCGGCGGCAGAGGTTGTGATTGAGGGCCACAACTACAAGCCCGAATTCGTGCAGGATTTTCGAAAAATGCTTGACGACCCGGAAATCGACGCAATCGTTATCGCTACTTCCGATCGCTGGCATGCTCTCGGTACAATAATGGCCTGCCAGGCGGGAAAAGATGTTTACGTGGAAAAACCATTGTCGCTGAGTATTTGGGACGGCAGAAAGATGGTTGAGGCGGCCCGTAAATACAACAGAGTTGTTCAGGTTGGAACGCAAACCCGCAGTGCCCCCTACGCCGAAAAAGCCGCCCAGTACATTCGCAGCGGTAAACTGGGAGACGTTTATCTGGCCCGCGTATTTCTTATGCAGGAGTCCGGGCGTATCCAGGTAGCTGACGTACAACGGGTCCCAGAAGGTTTGGATTATGATTTGTGGTGTGGCCCGTCGCCCATGCTGCCCTATCGTCCAGGCAGATGGTTTTGGAGGCTGTGGGATTTCTACATCGGTTATATTATGGCTGATATGATTCACCAGGTTGATTTGGTTCGATACTTGATTGGCAAAGAATATCCGGATACCGTCTGCAATGCCGGCGGGGTTTACAACTTCGACGACGGCAGAGAGCAGCCGGATACTCAATTCGCAACGTTTGAGTTCGGCAAACTCACGTTACTTGCCGAAGCGTCCCTCTGGTCGCCTTATATGCATCGAATCGTTCACTTGAAGGACAAAACCAAATTCCCCGACTGGCCTTTTTGCGCGACAAAGGTGGAAATATGCGGAACCAAAGGGTTTATGTGCTTTGGCAGGCACGGCGGCGGATGGCAGGTTTTCGAAGGGGATAGGAGTATTCGCCAAAGCAGGGCGGTCGTCTCGGAGCCGGCGGCACTGAAATTCGGCAGTATAATCGACGAACATTTTGAGGATTTCATAAGCTGCATCCGTACCCGAAGGAGACCCAAAGCAGATATCGAAGAGGCACACCTTTCAATGCTGTTGTGCCATCTGGCCAATATCTCATATCGGGTTGGAAACCGAAAACTTAAATTTAATGGCGCAACTGAAAGGTTCGTGAACGACACCGAGGCCAACAAATACTTAAAAGCCAACTATAGAAAACCCTGGATTGTGCCTGAGAAAGTATAGGAATAAAAAATCAGGGTAGCTTTTTTCGATACATCGCGCTTGATTTGACAAAGTCGCGCCGGGATGGTATCATATAGCCCGTAGCCCGACTCCATAATTGCCTTACGAAGAGCTCCAAAAGTCAAGGATGACCGACACCGACTACCTTGGTCGTGTATTGGTTACCGGCGAACATGAAAGTATCAGCACCGATGAGGTGATCAAAGAATTCGAAATTGAGTTACCGGATGACTATATGGCGAGGGCGTTGACCCATCGGCATACTCCGGGAAACATGGAATAAGGAGAAGAAAATGAAATCACTAAATCGTCGAGAGTTTATGAAAGGTTCTATTGGCACGGCCGCGACTTTTGCGGCATTGTCGCAGGGCAAGGCGTACGCCGCGAACAACAAAGTGGTTATGGGCGTGATGGGGCTGGGTGGTCGAGGGACATTTCTCGCTGAAAAATTCGCGCAGCGGCCCGACACGGAGATCGCCTATCTCTGTGATGCAAATACCAGGCGTTTCGCTCGAGCCCGAGAGGCGGTGGAAGAAGCTCAGAACAGAAAACCAAAGCTGGTACAGGATTTTCGAAGGATCCTTGATGACCGCAACGTCGATGTCCTTATCAATGCCACCCCCGACCACTGGCACGGGCTGGGGACTATTATGGCCTGTCAGGCCGGCAAGGATGTCTTCGTGGAAAAGCCGCTTGCGCATAATATCTGGGAAGGAAGAAAAATGGTCGAGGCGGCCCGCAAGTATAAGAGGGTCGTTCAGGTGGGAATGCAGTCGCGCAGTGCTCCTTATGTTCACAAGGCCAGGCAATACATTCAGTCGGGCAAACTGGGAGATGTTTACCTTGTGCGCGTGTTTAATATGATGCAGCATCGTATGCAGAAAGACAGTCCCGGCCAGCCGGTTCCTGAGGGGTTTGATTATGATATGTGGTGCGGCCCTGCGCCCAAACGGCCATATAATCCGTCTCGCCGGTGGATTAACCAATGGGAATATAGTTGCGGTCCTATTGCCGGTGATGCGGTCCACCAATTGGATCTGGCCCGCTATTTGATAAATGATATACCATACCCGAAAACGGTCTCCCATGCCGGGGGTGTGAACAGTCTGAGAGACGGGCGGGAAATTCCTGATACTCAGTTGGCTACATTTGAATATGGTCGGCTTACCTTATTGATGGAAGCGGCGCTTTGGACACCTTATATGAAAAAAACGCCCTCGGGCATCCGGGAATCAGACCAGTTTCCCAACTGGCCTTTCAGCAGCACAAAGGTCGAAATCCTGGGGACTGAAGGCTTTATGTATTTTGGTCGGCATGGTGGCGGTTGGGAGGTCTACAATGCCCAGGGCGAATTGGCACATTCCGAATACGGCCGTCAGGCGGACAAGGAGCATCAGGACAACTTCCTTGATTGTATCCGAACGCGAAGAAGACCCAATGCCGATGTGGAAATGGGCCACCTTTCTGTGTTATTGTGTCACCTGGCCAACATATCATATCGGGTGGGGAATCAGAGATTGGTGTTTGACCCACAAACCGAATCGTTTACAAACTGTGATCAAGCCAATAAGTATTTGAAACGCAAATATCGCAGGCCCTGGGTGGTACCGGATAAAGTATAAAACAAAGATGGTTGTCCGGCACCAATTGGGCGTGAGCCTACGCTGGGGTCCCACTCAGTAGGTGCGGGGCGGGTCGGTTTGGGCAAGGAAAGAAATGATGCTCTACAGAGTTTTGATGTCTATGGGTATCGCCGTAATGTGTTGCCGTTGCTCGTATTCGGGGCCCCCTTCCAAATGGCTGGAAATTTCCAATGTAAAAGTCAGACAGGAACAGACGGAATTGGGTGGTCCCAAGATAATCATCGAATACGATATCAAGGACCCGAACATTTCATCAGCATCTCCCGCCTATGTTTTTGTTCGCTACAGTAAAGACTTCGGAAGCAACTGGCAACTGGTTCCGATGGGCTCTCTTGAGGGTAACGGCTTTGACATTGTCGCCAGGCCCGGCCATAAGCAGGTTGTCTGGTGGGGAACGGGCCAAACCAGTTTCGTCGACCTCAGTCAAGTGGAGGTTCGTGTTCGCGGCATTCGAATGGTGCGAATTCCGGCGGGAAAATTCGTAAGGAAGAGTCTGCCTGCCGGCGGGCGGGACGAATCGAAAAACGCGAAACCCAATTCCGACCTTGCCCTATTTTATATAGCGAAATATGAAACCACAATTTCCATGTACACGAATTACCTTAACGAAATCGGTGGCGAGGGTGCCGGCTGGAATCAGCGCATGACTGATAGTGACCGTTGTGGTATCATTCGACACAATAATTATACTTATAGTGTCCAACCGGGCCGCGAAAACTATCCGATTACCTATATATCCTGGTATGATGCAACGAACTTTTTGCAGTGGTGTGGCTTAAGACTGCCGACCGAAGCCGAATGGGAAAAAGCCGTTCGTGGAGGGAACTATTTGGACGGCGATGAGGCGAAAAAACATCCCAATCCCATGCCTGAGAGGCGCTATCCCTGGGGTGATAAAGCGCCGAACGCCGACGGTGTTTACCGATGCAATTACGATGGCCAGGACGATGGATTTGCCAATACAGCACCTGTAGGAAGCTTCGATAAGTTTAGCAGTCCGTACGGGGTCTGCGATTTGGCCGGAAATGTTGCCGAGTGGAGCTTGGACTGGTATTCAACTTCGTATCATGCCGGTTTGGACGGATTTCGTATGGTGCGTGGCGGTTCGTGGATGGCTGTTCCGGCTGCCTGTGATGCCATTACCGGGGCCACACAACTGCCCCTCAAGGAAAGCAGTATTATGGGATTTCGTGGAGCCAAGGGGCTAAGGAGGTCACGCTGATGAATCATCAGGCGCGGTTCCACGCAATAGTTCCTTAATTACCGACGAGAACACTTGTATTTTCGAGATGACTCTGATATTTTAGAGAAATTGAGATGCTTAGAAGCGCAGCTAAGCGAGTAGGGTAAACCTCAGTCGTATCATAAAGGGGACAAAATATGAGCGGCATTTTTGGAGTGGTCTCGAAGGGAAATTGTGCAGAAACTCTCTTCTATGGCACAGATTATCATTCGCATCTGGGAACAGAATACGGTGGCTTAGCAGTGCTTGGAGAAGATTTTACCCGTCAGATACATGACGTAAGTCAGAGCCAGTTTAAGTCAAAATTCTACGACGATTATAAGCATATGAACGGCAATAAAGGCATCGGTGTTATCAGCGCCCTTGATGAACAGCCTATTTATCTAAACTCCAAATTTGGACCGTTTTGTATAGCTACCAACGGAATTGTAGAAAACGCCGAAGAGCTGGTGGCAAATCTGTTAAAGAAAGGAATATCCTTCAGCGAGGTAAGCAAGAAAGCAGTTAATACCACAGAGTTGATAGCAAAGTTAATCAACCAGGGAGACAACTTGATAGACGGCATAGAGAAAATGTTTGATGCCATAGACGGCTCTTGCTCACTGCTGTTGCTCAATAGGGCTGGAATATACGCGGCAAGAGACCGATTTGGATATACACCACTTATTATCGGCAAACGCGAAGATGCATGGGCGGTGACCAGTGAGACAAGCGCGTTTCCAAATAATGGATTTGAGATAACAAAACACATTGAGCCGGGAGAGACAATTCTGATAAACGAAGATGGCATTGTGCAAAGAAAGCCGGGCAGAGGAAACGTAAGCCAAATTTGTGCATTTCTCTGGATATATACCGGCTTTCCTGCATCAAACTATGAAGGGATAAATGTAGAAATAGTCAGGGAAAGATGCGGCCGTTACCTTGCAAAACGCGATAAGGATATTGATGTTGATGTGGTCTCGGGGGTCCCTGACTCCGGATTTGCCCATGGATTAGGATATGCGATGGAATCAGGCAAACCATTCAGACGCCCTCTTGTTAAATACACGCCGGGATATGGTAGAAGCTATACTCCACTTTCACAACAGACACGCGACCTCATCGCAAAGATGAAACTCATCCCCATTAAAGAAGTGATCGAAGGTAACAGTATTGTTGTGTGTGAAGATTCTATCGTGAGGGGGACCCAGCTTAAGAACTTCACTATAAAGAAACTCTGGGATTGCGGCGCCAAAAAGATACACATAAGACCCGCCTGCCCACCTCTGATGTTTCCATGCAGATTTAATCTTTCCACACGCTCCATCCATGAGCTTGCTGCTCGTAGAGCCATTCACAGTCTGGAAGGTCATGACCTAAAAGATGTGTCGGAATACATAGACGCAAGTTGCGAAAAATACAAAAGAATGGTGGATTGGATTACTAAGGATTTAGGTGTCTCAACGCTTAAATATCAAACTGTGGATGATATGGTCAAGGCCATCGGGTGGCCCAAAGCCAAGCTCTGTCTTTATTGTTGGACCGGCGAATGTCCAAAATCAGCATGTCCAAAGTCAGCGATAGATATAGTGGAAGTAGAGAAGCCGTCTGCAAAGAAGATAACAAAAACAAAAAGAAAGGCCGCACTCGGCCCCAAACTTTGGTAGGTCCTCGCAAGGGTTGTGAAGGGAGATTGATTATGAAAAGTGTTACACGCCGAGATTTTGTGAAGAGTTCGATGGCCACTGGTGTCGCATTGGCATTGCCGTTTTCTCGTGCGCGAGGGGCAAATAACAACCTCGGCGTTGCGGTCGCGGGTATCAATGGGCGAGGCCGTGGACTTTCTGGCGGTTTCAACGATATTCCGGGAGTGCGGGTAGTCGCGCTGTGCGATGTGGACGGCAATGTCTTGGACCGTGAAGTCAAGAAATTCAAAGACCGCAATGAGAAGGTCAATGCCTACACCGACTGTCGCCGGATGCTCGAAGACAAATCTATCGATGCGGTCGCCATTGCGACGCCTGACCATTGGCACGTGCCTTTGGCGGCATTCACAGTTATCGCAGGCAAAGATGTGTATGTCGAGAAGCCGCTGAGCCACACGATCTCCGAGGGACGTCTGCTGGTGAATATGGCCCGTAAGTACGGCAGGATTATTCAGCATGGCACTCAGTCCCGCAGCGCAGAAGGGCTGACCGATGCCGTCGAATACTTGCGGTCGGGCAAACTCGGCAAGATCCGAATGGCCAAGGCGATTAACAGCCAGCGGCGGGGTCCCATCGGCCGTGTGCCCGACAGTGAAACGCCCGCGCACGTCAACTATGACCTCTGGCTCGGGCCGGCACCCAAGCGTCCATTCAATCGCAACAGGTTCCACTATAACTGGCACTGGTTCTGGGATTACGGAACAGGCGACACGGGCAACGACGGCATACACCAAATCGACATCGCACGGTGGGGCCTCGGTGTCGAATTGCCTAAGGCCGTCTCCTGCAGCGGCGGGCAGTTGTTCTATAACGATGACCATCAGACACCGGATACGCAGATAGCCACGTTTGAATACGACGAAGTGTACCTGATGTACGAAATGCGGTTGTGGACTCCCTACGAGCACGAAGGCCACGACAACGGCAACATTTTCTACGGCGACAACGGCAAGATGTCTATCGGCAGAGACGGCTGGCAGGTGACCTTCAAGGATGGTTCCAAAGGTCCAGGCGGTGGCCGTGGTCGTGAGTCGCACATCGAAAACTTCATAAAAGCGGTACGCAGCCGCAAAGTCAGCGACCTCAATGCCAACGTCGAGGCCGGACACCACTCGGCCATCCTCTGCCACTTGGCTAACATTGCGATGCGGGTTGGCCGGCGACTCAAATTTGATACCAAGCAAGAACGATTCATCGGCAATCCTGAGGCTAACGAGTACCTGACGAAGAAATACCGTAAAGGCTACGAGCTGCCGTCGATATGACATCGAACTGTTTGCTACAAAGTATGGCTCGATTACTGCCGCGCGGGCTGCAAAATACGACCTGCGCCGGCCATTAATCGTCAAACCCAGCAGCATTTTTTTTGCCTTTGAAATTGGCTTTGATTGGGTTTGTTTTCCCGGAGCCCGAAGGCGTGGTTCATTTTCATAATCCTTTGTTGAATAGATGTTTACGTCCATTTTGGCTCTTTTTAAATTGGGTTTGAATTGGGTTTGTTTTTTCGGACTGCGAAATCATCGTATTTTATGTAATCCTTTGTTATAAGTGAGTTTACATTCATTTGGGCTTTTTGGAAATTGGCTTTGTTTGGGTTTGAATTGGGTTTGTTTTCACCAAGTGTCCAATTGCTTTTTCTTTCATAATCCGTTGTATTATACAGACTTACGTCCACTTGACTTTTTTGGAAATTGGCTTTGTTTTGCATAATTTACTCGTATCTCGTATATCGTATGTCGTATATGGTATTTCGGAACAACGAAAAACTAAAAGTTTCTCTACAATTTTGATTTAAATTCAGGATTTTGAACATTTGAACCTTCGAATTTGTTTAGGATTTAGGGTTTAGTGCTTCGGGTTTCCGGGCAAAGCCCGGCGAATTGGCTTTGTTTTGCATAATTGACTCATAGCCACAAAGACACGCTCAGGGCAGGCTCTGATGCGGAATAGCGATTCTTGTTTAAAGTTATGGATGCTCGTAACGATACTTGCTGTAGAAGCTTGAAGCTTGTTTTTTTGTGTATCCAGTTACCAGTTTCCAGCTTCGATACAAGTTTCGACACCCATAAACGGGGTTCTGAAAAAAGAACAA
>JAUXAL010000071.1 GCA_030619925.1 Phycisphaerae bacterium
GTCCTCTGTCCTCTGTCCTCTGTCCTCTGTCCTCTGTCCTCTGTCCTCTGTCCTCTGTCCTCTGTCCTCTGTCCTCTGTCCTCTGTCCTCTGTCCTCTGTCCTCTGTCCTCTGTCCTCTGTCCTCTGTCTTCTGTCCTCTGTCTTGAGTGCCTCCTGCCTAACCAAATAGTTTAACCTGAGCTGGACGCACTACCTTGACATTCTCCTCGCTAATAAAGTATTGATAACCTGGTCTAATGACCTTTGCAATTTTGCCTTTCTGCTTCGAATCTTTGCAAGATTCCTTCTCTTTAATGGCCTCTGCGTACTTCTCCTGCCCGCGATAATCACTGTTTATCTCGGGCTTAAATTGTTCAACACCACTTGATTCCAGAGCAAATATCAACTCATCCCTTATTTCCTCGAGGTGCACGGCCTTGCTATCCTGTTCGGACAGCCGGCCAATACGACTCTCAAGATTGTCAATGCAGCGGATAAAACGCAGGCAAAAAGTTTTGATTATGTTCCAATCGTACCCATCCTGAAGTTTTTCCAGTCTGCCCTGCTGGCCTGCAGCGTATTCACGAATGGCTGCCACCTGTTCGGTCAGTTCCGTCAGTGTATTATTGATCGGGTCTGACTGCTCAACAGCAGCTTGCTGAACACTTTGAGTCATCTGCTTGAATTCCGCCATCTGCTTTTCCAAACTTTCAGTTTGGGTTTTGAGCGACTCTTTAAGCTTGAGACTTACGTTCACATTTTCCGTCGCGGCTTTTAACGACTCCTCAAGGTCGATGGATTTCTCATCCGAAAGTAAAACGGCAAATTTCTCAGCCTGGTCGACAGAATCCGCTTCGAAACCCTGCCAGCCTGAATCTCTGAGTACTTTTGAATGGTTCTTAAATCGGCTTTGCTGCTCTTGAACCCTCATCTTTTCTTCAGCTTCGGCTTTTGCCTTGGCCGCAGCTTCGGCTTTTGCTCTTGCCTTCTCTTCGGCTTTGGCCAGTTTTTCGGCTTCGGCCTCGGCTTTTCTTTTAGCTTCGGCCTTTGCCCTCGCTTCGGCCTCAGCCCTGACCTTTTCTTTAGCTTCGGCTTTTGCCCTTGCCTTCTCTTCGGCTTTGGCCAGTTTTTCAGCTTTGGCCTTGGCTTTTCTTTTAGCTTTGGCCTTTGCCCTCGCCTCAGCCTTGGCTTTTCTTTTAGCTTTGGCTTTTGCCCTCGCTTCGGCTTCAGCTCTGACCTTTTCTTTAGCTTCGGTTTTTGCCTTTGCCTTCTCTTCGGCTTTGGCTAATTTTTCAGCTTCGGCCTTAGCTTTTCTTTTAGCTTTGGCCTTTGCCCGAACTTCGGCTTCAGCCCCGGCCTTTTCTTTAGCTTCGGCTTTTACTCTTGCCTTCTCTTCGGCTTTGGCCAGTTTTTCAGCTTCGGCCTTAGCCTTTCTTTCAGCTTTAGCCTTAGCTTTCATCTCCGCTTTCGCATTTGCATCGGCTTGGGCCAGCTGTTCGGCCTCCGTCTTTTCTCGACCTCCCAAATAAGTGGCGGCGAATTTCGTCACACGGGATGAGCTCTTATTAAGCAGCCGCGCCGTCAATAGTAATAGCAACAAACTTAAAATCGCCCCCCCTGTCAGCATACACAGAATGGAGGCGGAAAGGACAAGCTCACTCAGCTCTTTACGCTTTTTGTACCTGGCTAATTCGTCTTGCCAGTTCTCGCTGTAGAGAACATCCGCGAAGGGATAAACATCCATTTCGTCCGCGGCTAATTTGTCCAGGTCAGCCTTGAGTCTTTCCTGCTGCTCTATCTGTAGTTGAGCGTTTGTTTTGGTTTTCCCATATTCGTCCAATACCGAGGGCAATTGGGCCCGCTCCTCCGGGGGCGACTGCAACCACTCATTATATCGCTCGAGATACTCGTTCGTCTCTGAATCGTACTTCAGCTTATAGCCGGCAGTCCTTCGCTGTTCCTTCCTTTTCTCAGCCATGACCAATCCGAGCGTAACAGCACCAGCAATTAATAGCACTGAGCCAAGAATAATAAATTTTCTAAACATAATCTCAAATCTTAATCATCAACCGTTCATTCGGGTCAAAGTCCTTGCCCACTCACTAATTCACCTCCTACGGGCCCCATTAGAAATCTGCGCTAGGAGCCTGACAGCCCACTATCAGAAGTACTTTCTAACGGGACGGACGCACAAAACACCCATGAAGACCCTCACATAAAGTATAAGTAATAATTTCGGGCCAATCAAACCAGCTCACAGCAGAAAAATAGCACTTTCCTACGTCCGATAGAACTTGGTATTGAGCGACGAGTTAAGCCCCCCCTACCGGCATGCCCCCTGCATCTGCCGTCGCTCGCACCTGCGGTTACGCGAGTGCAGGCGCAAGACGGGACAGCGGGAATGATTATCGGAATTGTTTGCCGTGCACTTGACCGCCGAGCAGAACCTACTAAGCGGTGAAAACTCCGCGAGAATTCGCGGATGATGGTCGCTCCGTGTCCTTCGCAAAAACCTCGTCCGCCAGGTCCTCGCCCACCTGGCTGGTGTAATATTGCCTGATGACTTTTTGGCCCTGGGTTTGGAACTCATTCATGGAGGAAAAAACACCAATTTTCATAAGAAACAGGATTGCAATACAGGCCGCCAGATTTGCCGCAGAGCACCTGTACTTGCCCCACCTCTCCAGCAGCTTTGGTTCGGGCAGCATTGTTCTAAGTTTCCGCGCTTTCGGCGCCCGGCGGAGACTGTGTTTCAGCACGCCAATGGTCTGGGTATTTGCACGCATCAATAAATCAAGCTTGTGAGGTTGAGATTTCACAACCGACAGGGCGAGATTGACCTTACCGGCCAAAGCCAGCCGCCGCCGACATCTCGGACAATTCGCAATATGCTCTTTTACCCAGTCTGCATCGATACCGAATCGACTGCTTATAGCTTCATACAACCAGGCCCTGATTCGCCTGCATTTGCTATTCGTATTTATACTTTTCATTGTCTTTCTCTTCTTTGCCCATCCATACCGTCAATAACTGGATTGCCTTGCACCTGTAAACCCTCGCCGTTGCCGCTGATATGCCTAATATCCTGCCTATTTGAGCGTACGACAGTCCCGCCAGGTCGCGCAGCGTTATGACGTTTCTCAGGTGTTCGGGCAGCCGGGCTATACAGCATCTTAAAGTTTCCTGCAGGCACTTGGAATCAAGCTCTTTCGCAGGCGAGCTTACATCCTTTCTGGCAACAACAGCCGTGGACACTCTCTTTTTTTCAGCGATCCTGCGTCTTAACATCGAGATCGCTACATTGTTCGCCACACGGAAAATATACGCTTTTATATGTTCGGGCTTTCGCCCCCCTTCGTAATGGGCCAGTTGCAGAAACGTATCCTGGTAGGCATCGCAGACGTCTTGCTCATTGCCTAATATTCGCCAGAGCATCGTGACCAGCTCCTGCCCGTGGCTTTGCATTGCAGACAATATCCACCGCTGGCTCTCGCCGACTGCCTCGCAGACGGCAAAATCCCACAGCAATCCGTAACTTACGGCCTTACCAAACATAAACACTCATCCGATTGTCTCACACTGTTCTATCTGTTAAGACGCAGCCCCTAACAATATGTTAACAAAAATTATACAATAATGGGCAAAAAAAACGCTTTTTTAGATAACGTTTTGGGGCGCCGCTGCGTCTTAGTTTTTGTAACGAAGGGTCGGAAAATGCCGAATTTGCAGGAATCAAACCGTAAGAATATGGATGTAAGTGATTCTAAGAACAGCTCTTACGAACAAAAAGCAGATGCCCAGGACGTGGTATCTCTGGTCGACGATTTGCTCAAAAAAGCCGTAAAATCCGGCGCAAGCGACGTCCATTTCGAACCCACCGGCGCTGAATTAGCGGTAAAATTCCGCCTCGACGGCGTCTTAAGCACAGTCGAAACACTACCCAGGTCCCTATCCGACAATGTAATTGCAAGGCTGAAGGTATTAGGCGGGCTTTTGACCTATCGTAACGATATACCTCAGGAAGGCCGGATTGAAATCTCCAGGACGCAAGATGACCTAATTATGGACCAGCGCCTGGCGGTTTTTCCAACAATACACGGCCAACGAGCGGTCGTGCGATTATTTTACAAAAATATTGAGCTTACGGAACTGGCCCAGCTGGGTTTCTCAAAGCACACATACACAGCCTTAAAAAAAATTGCCGCCAAAAACCAGGGCGTCTTGTTGCTGACCGGCCCGGCGGGCAGTGGAAAAAGTACGACCCTCGCTGCTCTTTTACGGCACATTCTAAAGAGTTTTGCCGGCAGGAGCGTTGTAACCCTCGAAGACCCAGTGGAAATCAGGATTGACGGCGTCACACAAGTGCAGATTACACCGCACGGCCAAATGACATTTCCTCTCGGCCTGCGGTCGCTGCTCCGGCAGGACCCACAGGTCTTGATGATTGGAGAAATCCGGGACGCTGAAACCGCCAGAATAGCCATCGAAGCAGGACTAACCGGACATCTGCTAATGAGCACAATGCACAGCGGCAGTCCTGCGGGGGCGTTCCTACGGCTGCTCGAAATGGGTATCGAACCCTACCAGGTAACATCAAGCGTCTCAGCAGTTCTCAACCAGAGACTTGTCAGAAAACTTTGCACCAGATGTAAGAGGACAGAGCCCCGAACGTCAGTGAGGGGTAAAGATAGAGGACAGACGGCAGCGTTCGAAGCTGTTGGATGTGATGACTGTTTTAGCACCGGCTATAAAGGCCGGGTACTAATAGCAGAGATGGTTCAATTGGATAGTCAGTTGCGAAAGGCCGTTTTAGCCAAAGCCGACCTCGATGAGCTTGAGCGTATCCTCGAAAACAAAGGCCACACAAATATGCTGGCCGACGGCAAGCGCCTGGTCGGTGATGGTATCACAACACAGGCCGAACTGAATACAGTCTGTGGAATCGTCTCAGATGACTCTTGACCTTTTTGATTGTTTTAAATGTGGTGTTCTGTGACTGCTCGATTGATGAATGTCATTCCTGCGAAAGCAGGAATCCAGATGTATCGGAGGTCTGGATTCCGCATCAAGTGCGGAATGACAATTCTTCAAATCATATGTCACAGACCGCTTAAAAGGAACGCAAAATGGCAACATTCGAATACAATGCACTGACATCGGCAGGCCGGCTGATGAAAGGCACCATTGAAGCCGGCTCCCGCCCAGAGGCCGGCGAACTGCTCAAACAGATGCAGCTTGCCGTAAATTCCATCGAAAAGGCCAAACCCGAAAGGCCCAAGACAGCCATCGGCAGAAACGAATTTCTACTTTTCAATCAGCAGCTTGCTTCAATAACCAAAGCCGGAATCCCTCTGGAAAGAGGTCTGCGAGAGCTTGCCACTGATGTGGGTTCAAAGTCCATGCGCAAACTCATCGATGCTATTGCCGGCGAGCTTGAAGCGGGCGTGAGCATTGAGAAAGCGTTCGAAAAAAGACAGAAGCGTTTTCCGCCTCTATACGGCCGAATATTAAAAGCAGGGGTGGAAACAGGAAGACTAAGCGAAATGCTCACAAGCCTTAACAGGCATCTGGAGATGGCCGGTCGAACCAGGAGGATAATTTTTGAGGCAATGAGTTATCCTGCGGTTATTCTGGCACTGGCTGCGGTTGTTATAACAGCTATGTTCCTGATTATAATCCCACAGTTCAAGCCGGTACTTGAGGAAATGATCAGTGGGCGCTTGCCAGCTATTACTTTGTTATTTTTCGGTATAACCAGAAATGTGGTGCCTTTCTGGATAGTAGTAGGATTTCTTATAGCAGCGACACTTTTTGCACTTGCGATACTTTCCACATTCCCAGCAGGACGCAGATTTAAAGAATCAGTGTTCTTACAAATCCCCGTTATCGGCAGAGTCTATCATAGCAGCGTGCTTGGCAGAATGGCCGAGGCGATGGCGATGATGATAGCGGCCGGCTGCGATATGCCGGCGTCTCTGAGATTAAGTTCAGGCGCGACAGGGAGCGAAAAGCTTATTTTGGAATGCGAGGCCCTTGCAGGCCAAATCGAGCAGGGAGCCAATATTTTAGAAGCGGGACAGTTTTGCAAGATGATACCACGGCTGTTCTTGTACTCAATCCAATTAGGCACGCAGCGCAATGAGCTGCAGGACAATCTCTACAGCCTGGGCCAGATGTACGCTGAGCAGGCACGGTGCGGTCAGGCAAGATTGCAGGCGGTTCTGCTGCCAATTATGCTGATTGTGGTTGGGGGTTTTATTGCGATGGCTGTCCTTGCGATGTTTTTACCAATGATACAAGTTATTACGAGTTTAGGTGGATAGGGTTAAGGTATGATTGTAATTATAGCAATATTAGTGTTGGCTGTTTATATCTACCTTGGCTTTAAGGAGCCGGCAATCGCTCTGGTTACATCACCTGTTGTAGCCCTTACAATAGCACTTATCGGAACTTTAGAAAATTTCGGAGTTGTGGTAGTTGCACCCTTTATTTTCTTTGCGACAGTTATAGTCGTAGCGATGTCAAAACGTGAGCCCGGCTCTGAACAATGGCCTCAGAGATTGGCAAAATGGATTCTCATAATCTTTGTTTTCCTGCTTTTATTAGTAACTGCGGGCGTTGTGTTTAGCCCTGCCGGCGCGGTCGGTTTTGTATTTTTTATTTTGTTTATAAGTTCAATTATAGCTTTTGCCGTAACATCACAATATGCGACTGCTACATACATTATCTCGACGCTCGGTTCGAGTATGCGGCAGAATCTGCCGTTACCGATGGCGTTGGAATCAGCGGCCGCCGGACGAACAGACAGCCGCTCAATAACCCTCCAAAGAATACAAAAATGGCTGGTTCAGGGCTACTCGCTGAGTGAGTCAATCAAGAGGGGCTATCCAAAATGCCCGGGTCATGCGGTGGCAATGATAGCCGCCGCCGAGCGCATCGACCAGCTTCCACTTGCTATCGGTGCAATCGAAGCCGATATGGCCGCCAAGGCCGATGAGAGAAGTAGAGTCAGACCGGTTCACCCCATTTATCCGGTAATAGTAATATGCTTTACGCTTTTTATATTATTGTCGGTTGTGAAGTTTGTCATCCCACAGTTCAAAACTGTGTTAGAAGAAATGATTGAGGGGGCAACACTTCCATTTGCCACTCGATTAGTAATAGGGATAACACGTTTTATTGGGTATGAATATGGGTGGCTAATTTGGTTGGTACTTGCACTGGTAGTTCTTGTGGTTGTTCCAATTTCGATTCGTGTCAGGTTTCGACCTCGCCGGCCAGAGAAGCCTTATCTGCTTTCGCGACTTGGTGACTTTATCAAATGGCACCTGCCTGTTCTGCACTGGTTCGAGAAGAACTATTCGATGGTGCAGGTTGTTGAGCTTCTGCGGCTGTCGCTTAATGGAGGCTACACCGTCAACGACGCTATTGATAATGCGCTCGGCCTGGACGTAAATAATTGTTTTAGAGAACGACTCAAAGAATGGCTGGAAAGAGTAAAACGAGGCGACAATATTGCTGCCGCAGTTAGAGAAAGTAAATTAGGCTCTGCCTTAGCGTGGGCTTTTGATGAACAGGTCAATCAGAGCAATACTTTGTCTATATTAGAAACACTCGAGTCGTTCTACCGCTCAAACTATAGTTACTACGTCAATCTCGCAAGGTTCATAATGTGGCCTTGTGTAACTCTTATTATGGGAGTAATGGTAGGATTTGTAGTTTACGCGATATTTTCGCCAGGTATTGTGATTATCAGTAGCTTAGCTGAGTCAGTTACACCGTAACAGGTGTAAATGGAGAAATGTTGTGTCTGGTAAAAACAAAAAATACGGTGGTTTCTTCATAACTGAAATCGTAGTCGCATTGTCAATTTTAGCAATCCTTTTGGTCGGGCTGGCGTTGTCACTGTATGGATTCGCAAAGTTCAATCGCTACCAGCTGGTAAGGCAGCAATGTATATCGGCAGCCCAGGCCGAACTCGACAGTATAACCATAATGGGCAAACCAATCCCCGACGAAGACTTTAAGCGACTTTGGCCCAAGCTTGGTGTTAATATCAAAAGGTCAGCGGGAACCGGTCAATGGCAGGCAATGACATTGGTAGAGGTAACAGCAACCGGCAAGAGCTTTAATAAGGAAGTGAATGTCCAGTTAGCCAGATATATTTTAGTGAACGAGCCCTTAGCCAAAGGGGAGTGATAAATATGCGCAAAGGCTTTACTTTAGTGGAATTATTGGTAGTAATAATTGTTCTTCCATTTGTGATGCTTGTTCTTGACGGATTATTCAGCACGCTTATAAGGGATATTCCACGGTCCTATCGAGTCATGCAGGAGAACACAAGTCTGCTAAGTATGTTAGACCAAATGCAGCAGGACATTGACAAGGCGAAGGGCCTGCCGGAGTCGTTTGATGAATATACTACCAGTAACAAACTGCTTCTGATTGAGCTGGCAGAGGGTATGATTTGCTATCAGTTAAAAGATGACAAGGTGCTCAGACGTAAGTTAACGGACAATCAGCAAAAGAATTCTTTAGAAAAAAAGAGTTGGTCGGTGCCGCATGCAAAAGTGGAATGGCAAGTCTGGCGAAAAGACAGGGGCGGTTATGCGGTGGAGGTTCAGACCCATATAGAGCATAAGATTCAAGGTCATTGGGAAAAGAAGATGGCCAATTCGCATCTGTATTTTGTGGGTGCTTTTTGAAAGGCTCTGAAGTAAAGATGAAAAAACCAAGGCAAAAAGGTTTTGTGCTGATACTTGTGATAACGGCGATGGCCATAATAGGACTCGAAATGTACGTATTAACGGGCGGTGCGAACACTATGTTGTTTCAATCGGATACTGCTTATCTTGAGGCGTGTAAACGGAACCTGGTAACGAGCGGCTTAGCGTGGGCGAAACAACAAATCAAAAGCCAAAGCAAAGAAAACCTTGACAGAACCATAAGATTGGATGTTACTGAAACCGATATTCGCGGCTCAACTTTAGCCGTTTTCATACGTATCCCGACAGATAAAGAGCCGGAAGTTCAGATAAACGCATCGTGCAGCCGTGCAAGGCGAACTCTCAGGCACGATGACAAATACAGAATCGAGTTATGATAAACCGCAGACAATTATTAGAGCACGCAAAAACCCAGCAGGCCACCGACATACATATTTGTGCCGGCGCTCCCATATTGTTCAGGGTGGGAGGGAAATTGATTCCTATCACAAAAGAAAAGTTGACCGCTGAGCAAAGCCGGGAAATAACCTTTGAACTGCTGACAGAAGACCAGAAAATCCAATTTGAAAAAAATCTGGATTATGACTTAATGCTGGCTGACGAAGCTGGAAGATATCGGATTAATGTGGGCTATTTTAACGGTGAGGTAGGCGCCACAATCAGAATTCTCCCCACAAGACCTAAAACGATTAAGGAATTGTCTCTTCCTGATATCGTTAAAGACCTGGCTCACAGAACAAAAGGGCTGGTATTAATAACCGGAAGCACAAGTCAGGGAAAAACGACAACAATGGCATCAATGATAGATGAAATAAATACAACCTGTGAAAAGCACATAGTTACCATTGAGGACCCAATCGAGTACGTGCATACCAACAGAGCCGGGATTGTAAGGCAAAGAGCGGTTGGAAGAGACACTCAGACATTTTATAGCGGACTAAGGGCTGCTTTAAGACAGGACCCCGATGTTATCTCAATAGGTGAGATGAGAGACTACGAGACTATTAAGATTGCTCTGGCGGCTGCAGAAACCGGTGTCCTGGTCCTTTCCACCCTCCATGTTATATCAATCGACAAGATTATAGAAAGGCTTTTAAGTTATGCCCCTGCTACTGACGAAGGGCAGTTGAGATTTCTTTTGGCCGAATCCTTACAGGGCATGATTCACCAGGAACTAATCCCAACGGTAAATGGCGAACAAAGGGTGGCTTGTGAAGTATTGGTTGTAACCGGTGCCGCAAAAAACATTCTAAGAAGAAAGGGCGGGTTCTTCTTGCGAACTGTAATCGAGACAGGTAAAAAGCACGGCATGATTACAATGTCGGAATCCGTAAATGCCCTTCTTGAAGCGGGCGTTATAAGTGAAGGTGTTGCAAAAAGCATCTTGGCAAATTATAAATAATATTGACACTTCTGTTGTTAACCGAAAAAATCGTAATTCGAGTGTTGAGTTTGTAAACTCATATTTAGGGTTGTTTAGCCCCCAGGTTTATCCTGGGGGTTTTGTTTAGCCGTCGCCGGCACGGCGACGCCATACTAAAAAATTCCTTGTCCTTTATACCTCAAGTACTGTATTATTGCTAATTCTGAAGCTATCTAAATGGGAACTTGGAAACAAGCTTTTTGGGAGACTTAAAAAGTGGCTGATACCAACGACATTCGTAATATTGTTCTTTTAGGACACGGCGGAAGCGGCAAAACCTCTCTCGCTGAGGCAATGCTCCACAAAACCGGCACAACAAATCGCCTCGGAAGCGTTGATGAGCAAACGAGCATCTGCGACTACTACGATGAAGAAAAAGAACACCAGCATTCGATACAATCGGCTCTCGTCCATCTCAAACACGGCGGCAGGCTAATCAACATTATCGATACGCCGGGCGCTCCTGATTTCATCGGGCCGGCTATCAAGGCGATACCAGCCGCCGAAACAGCCGTAATCGTTCTAAGTGCCGCAGCCGGCATAGAAACCAATACGCGCAAATTGTTCAAATTAGCTACGCAGGCTAATATGCCGCGGGTCATCGTCGTAAATAAAATGGACGCCGAAAACGTCGCTTTCCCTGAGCTGATAAAGGGTATTCAGGAAACTTTCGGCCCACAATGCCGCTGTGCCAATCTGCCCGGTGCCGACAAGGCATCCGTTGTTGATTGTATTGAAAACGAGACCGGCGACTCACCGCTGATGGATGTCGCCCAGGCCCACACAGAGCTAATCGAAAGCGTCATCGAGGCTAATGACGAGCTAATGGAAAGCTACCTCGGCGGCGAAGAAATCTCTACTGAAAAAATAGCTGCCGTTTTTGTGGAGGCCTTGAAAGCCGGAACAATCATCCCCATAGTTTTCACCGATGCCCGCAAAGAAATCGGAGTAGGCGAGCTTCTGGATATTATTGCAAAATATACGCCGTCACCTCTTCAGGTAAAGGCCGCCCAGCTCACCGACGGCGACAGCTCAACAGAGCTCAAGGCCGACCCCGCCGGCCCACTGGCTGGATTGGTGTTTCGGGTCGCCTTCGACCCACGGTCAAATATAAAATACTCTACAATTCGCATCTTCAGCGGCACAATCGAGTCAGACACTAACCTCCTGCGCAATGACGAGAAAAAAGGCATTCGGCCGGGCCACATATTAAAATCCCAGGGCGGTGAAAATAAAGAAATCGACTCCGGCTCAGCCGGTGACATTATAACCTTAGCCAAGATCGAGGAGCTCAAAATCGGCGACCTTCTGCACGACGGACGCGCGGCCGGTAAGTTTGAAGTGCCTGACGTACCCGAGCCGATGTTTTCATTAGCGCTCGAGCCGACGACAAGGGGCGACGAGCAAAAAATCGGCGCTGCACTTGAGAAACTTTGTGATGAAGACCCCTGCTTTAAGGTTACGCGAGACCAGCAGACAAAGGAGCTAGTCGCCAGCGGCCTCGGTGACCTGCATTTGCGGGTCATACTCGAGAAGATGCAAAACCGCTCCAAGCTCTCGGTAACAACAAAGGAGCCGAAGATTCCCTACCGTGAGACAATCGCCGCTAAAGCCGAAGGCCATTACCGCCACAAGAAACAGACCGGCGGAGCGGGGCAATTCGGCGAAGTTTACCTTCGCGTCGAACCGGGTGAGCGCAATTCCGACCCGCCGTTGGACTTTAACTGGGACATTTTCGGCGCTTCGATTCCCGGCCAGTACGAGCCGGCCGTTGCCAAGGGTATTAATGAGGTAATGCAAAAAGGCGTCATCGCAGGCTTCCCGATGCAAGACATAAAAGTCTCCGTTTATGACGGCAAACACCATCCCGTCGATTCAAAGGAAGTGGCATTCCGTGCGGCGGGCAAAGGTGCATTCATCGACGCCATTAAAAATTCAAAACCCGTTTTACTTGAGCCGATAGTGAATATAGAAGTTACAATCCCTGCCGAGCATGTAGGCGATATTACCGGCGACCTCGCTTCAAAACGAGGAAGGGTACAAGGCCAGGACATGTTAGCTGGAAATTTTATCGTTATTAAGGCACAGGTGCCCCTGGCTGAAGTTACGCAATACAACAGCCAGGTAAAAAGCGTTACCAGCGGACGCGGCAGCTACTCGATGACACTGAGTCATTACGAAGTTGTCCCGCCCAATGTCCAACAACAGATTATTGCACAATATTCTAAAAAGAAAGAGTCTGATTAAGTTTACCCCGTTAGAAGTAAGACGCTCGCCGTCTGCCCTGCTCTGAGCAGGGATTTCTAACCGGGGCTCAATACACAAAGAAAAAAGATTCCAAGTAACCTTTGCCTGCCCTGAATGTTTTTATCGCGGGTCCCCACACGCCTGCCCTCGACTCCGTATCGGGGGCGGCAAACCCATTCCTTCTCAGTAGGGGCGACCCTATGTGGTCGCCCAATCCAGTATTGATTATATGGTTTCCGTATAAGAACCCATTATTCCCATTGTCATTCCCGCGAAAGCGGGAATCCAGTCTCACGTCTTCCATAACATCAGCCAGGAGGCGCTTCGGAAGACGCACCTTCGGCCCGGATTTCGAAGTCTCTCTCGATGGTTTTGTTGGAGGCCTCCCCGTTTTGATTTCTTGTCACTCCTTTCGTTCTCAGGCTCTTTATGGCTACCACAAGAAGACCTACTGCCGGCAGGAGCATGAATATGGATAGACCGACAAGACGGAATGCGAGCATAACAGATATGAGGCCGATGAAGGTCTTTTTGGAGGGGATGTTTGACCGGAAAGATAACACTAGGGCAATGGAAAGAAATGTGATCCATATGTACTCATTGGCGATGTCCCACCATGGATAAGGGGGATGGGCCATGTGGCCACCTATGCAGAAATGAGCAGCGCCACAGTAGGAATAGAATGGGATCGCAACCAGAGCAGAAATGCTTGCCACAATTCGCCGTTTGTTTTGTGGAGTGGCGGTGCTCATGTACTCATTCTGCCTCCCAACTACTGTTTATATGGTTTCCGTATAAGAATACAGTCATGTAGGGTGGGCTTTAGCCCACCGAACAAAGCCTTTGACATTCGTTAAGGTGGGGCCAGCCCCACCCTACTCTTCTGTGCACTCGCCCCAGCCATTAATAGGTGGCTGAGCCTAACATCTGCCTCAAATGTCAGTTCTCACTGTTTTTCCCAATACCCTTTTTGTGAACTATAATATCGTCACCCGTTAAGTTTCCAGGATCCTTAAGGAGTAATTTTCTTGTATCAACCAATATATCTAAAATAGTCTTTTTACTAATATCCATTTCGGGCCCAATATTCTTCAATGCTTTGGAAAGATTCATATAGATATCGTCAGGTAACCAAAGAGACAATTCCCAAGATAATTGGTTTAGTCTTTGAAAATTATGACTATCTTCATAGTACAAAGAGAGATATTCTGCAACTTTTTCAGCCCTTTCCCTTACTTTCAAATTATATCTATACTCTTCCAAGATTTTATCATATTTGGCACTAATTGAATTTTCTAGTTTTGATTTAAGCCAAGTTGTAAATCCAAGTTGGATAATTGAAAAAGCTAAGACTATAATTAGAAACCAAGTCAACGTAATTTCAATTTTCATTTATTTCTCTCCTTTAACCATTGATTATATGGTTTCCGTATAAGAATCGAGTAGCCGTTTCAATGTCGGCATAACAGTCTGTACAGACACCTCCCGCAATTCCTGCCAAAGCGAAAGAATTCCGCATGTTGTGCATCCCCCGTTGCTGAGTGGATAGAATAGGGGAAATTTCCCAATCCGTCAAGGGCAATTTCGTCGCTCGTGACTCGTCGGTCGTATATCGTATGTCGTATATCCCTACTCCGTGGCATAGCCACTACGAAGGGCGAAGCGTATGTCGTATGGATTCCGCATCAAGTGCGGAATGGTGCCTTATAGGCACGCAGGATCATGAGGAGCACCGGTTACGGACACATCCACGCATCGGCCACTTAACTAAAGAATGCATCTAATGACATCCGGCCTGCTCACAATCCCGACCACCTTGCCTTTTTTTGTCACCGGCACCCTTCTGAAAGTGACGCCGTCCAGGCATTCACAAATCTTCTCGAGGCTCTCATTCTCCTCGAAGTGCACCGCCGGCTGTGTCATAAACTCTTCAACCGTCTTTCCCTTTGTGCCTTGCTGTCCGTGCAACAGTCGCAGCAAATCTTTCTCCGTAATAATCCCCACCAGCGTCATATCCTCCTTGACCACGGGCACACCTGAAATCTCGTGTACCAGCATAAGCTGTAAGGCTACTCTTACCGGCGTATCACGCCTGACACTGACCACCTCTTTGGTCATAATGTCTTTTGCTGTTAGCATTTCGACCTCCCTTCGTCTAAGCGTATATCGCGTCGATTCTAGAACCCTTCGACAAGCTCAGGGCAAGGTTTTCCGCCCCAGGTGCGTTTATCTTTCAGGGCGCAGAATACCCGAAAGGTTTTAATCCGTCAAGGGCAATTTCGTCGCTCGTGACTCGTCGGTCGTATATCGTATCGCGTATTGCGTATATCGTATGGATTCCTGCTTTCCCAGGAATGACAAGCATCCAGTATCGAGTATCGAGAATCCAGCATCCAGTGTGGAGTCTCGTTGATTTCACTTGATTTCTAATCTGTTTTATGGTATAATATACAATTAACTATGGATGGTTCATGGTTCATGGTTCATGGTTCATGGTTCATAGTTCATAGTTCATGGTTCATGGTTCATTGTTCATAGAAAATAGCAAATAGTCAATCATCAATCCGGGGGCCCTCCTGATGGTCATCATCTCACAAAAAGCCGTCAAACACGACTTTATTGGCCCATTAGGCAGAAATCAGTGGAAAAACCTACGAAGTTTTGACTACTTTTTATGCAAAACAAACCCAATTTCCGAAAAGCCCAAATGAATGTAAACTCATTTATAACAAAGGATTACAGAAAAAACGACGCTTTCGCAGTCCAAAAAAACAAACCCAATTCAAACCCAAACAAACCCAATTTAAAAAGAGCCAAAATGGACGTAAACATCTATTACATAGAGGTATATGAAAATATATTGTGCATTCGCCAGTCAATGAAAACAAACCCAAACAAACCCAATTCGCTTAAGGCCCAAATAAATGCAAACTCACTTGTAATAAAGGATTATGAAAATAGATGGCAGCGGAGAGTCAGGAAAAACAAAGCCAATCAAAGCCAATTTGCGAGAAGGCTAAATGAACGCAAATTCTTATGAATACGCGGATTATGAGAATAAATCCAGTCGGAGGCGCCAAAAAAACAAAGCCAAAGAGGAAACGAATGACGCGGGCCGATTGGCGCTATCTACCACGCGCCCTTTTTTGCGCCTGCCGCAGCAGCGCTTTTGCTCGCCGTGCCAGTTCGGCGTTGGTCGTGACCTGCGCCACTTTCTCCAGGGGTTTGACCAGTTTCGGCGCCAGCTTCGAGCTGTCGCGTCTTTTCAGAAGGTTTTCAGCAATCGCGACTGTGGCCGTGCCGGCCTCGGCCCGGGTGGCCGGGTCGTCCAGATACGGCATTATCAGGGCCAGCGCACCGGGAGAGTTGATGCTGCCCAACGCACCAAGCAGCAGCTTCTTTTCATCGTCTCGCTCAATCAGACCGGCGGCCTTGCGGCACATCGACAATCGCTGGCCGGCCGGCACATCCCCACGGGCCGCAAAGCCAAGGTACCCGCGCAGGCACAGCGTCTTGTCATTTGGATTCCTGAACTTCTTGGCCAACGCGAGCAAGATTGGGGCGGCATCTGCCGTTTTCCACGTGCCAAGCGCACGAATGGCGGTGATGTGGACTTCCGGACGCCGATCATCGACAGCTTTGCGGACAGCCTCCAGAGCATTCGGTCCCCCAATGGCACCCAGGACACGCAACAGCACAATCTTTTGCGCGGGTCCGGCTTTGGTCAGCGCGCCGGCAAGCCTCTCGGTGCAAGACTCGGGGTCGTCGGCTTTCGTGCAGACATCACTCAAGGCCTGTCTGGCTGCGTTCAGTTCGTCCGAGGTCTCCAGATCCATGAGCAGGTCGAGCAGCGCCGGCAGTTCGGCTGGACCGCCCAGCTCGCCCACCGCCTTGATGGCAGCCGGACGGATTTCAGAGTCTGCACCGCCGGCGGCTTTGAGTAATTCGCCAACGGTGGCGGTCATCCGTCGACGCCCCATCAACTCGATCGCGGCCAGCCGCCGGCTGGTCTGGCCGCTATTGAACATCGCCATCACGGCGGCGTCGGCCTCCCGGCCAGGCAGAGCGCCAAAGGCCTCTTGCGCGGTTTGCGAAATCTGGCCGTCGGCATCGGCCAGCAATTCCACCAGCACGGGCACCGCGGACACATGGCCAATCTGCGGCAAAACCCGGATGGCCTCCAAGCGAACTGTCTTTTCGCCCTTTTTGGCCAGAGTGTACAGCGAGAGCAATGCGACCGGGTCAGCGCGCTTGCCAAGTGTCCAGACGACCAGGATTTGATTGTCGGCGGGCAGCTGGCTCAGCCCAGTGGTCAAAGCCCTGGACACTCCGGTGCCGGGCAATTCCTGAGCGGTCTGAACGGCCGCGGAGAACAAAATGTAGTCATCGCTGCGCAAATGCTGCCGTAGCAACCCTATCCCGTCCTTGCCGCGAGTGAGGATCGCACCGCGAAGGGCACCGGCACGAACCTGGTGCGGGGCATCCTCCAACTCGCGCAGTTGGTCGTATATCTCGATAGCATCGGCGCGTTCGCCACCGGCGGCGAGCGCCTCGGCGCAGCGGAACAAGCCTTCGCACAGTGCGAGCTGATTGGCTGCAGGTGCATTTTTCAGGGCACGTTGCAGTGCCCTTGTTGCACGTTGGTTCCCGATGCTACCAAGCGCCCTCGCTGCCGCCCGTGCCACTTGGGCATCAGGATCCCGCAGCATTTTCGCCAACGCTCTGACCGCCCTGGCATCGCGTCGCACGCCGATGCTGCCGATTACACCGACCAGCGGCCGGCCTTTGAGCTTGCCTAGCGCATCGCGCAAGGCCTCGTCCACGGCAGGGTCCGGGATAGGCTCGAGCCCGTAGCGGGCCATGTGCGAGAGTTTTTCGTCGCCGAGCAGCGCAGCCAGCGGCGCGACGGCGTCTTTGGTGCCAATGATGGCCAGTTGACGGCAGGCATCGGCCTTTTCTTTGTGAGCCGCGTCCGACTTCAGCACCGCAATCAGTCTATCCTCGCTCCCGGCGGGTGGGATCGTTTGTCCGAATAACTGTACGGCGCCGGCAAACAACAAACCGATGAGCAGAGTGAGGGACCCCGCTTTGCGGGAATCCAAGTTCATTTTTGACT
Source organism: Phycisphaerae bacterium (assembly GCA_030619925.1). Lineage (GTDB taxonomy): Bacteria > Planctomycetota > Phycisphaerae > Sedimentisphaerales > Anaerobacaceae > JAUXAL01. The sequence continues at coordinate 17,493 of JAUXAL010000071.1, forward strand.
TTGACATAGCTTGATTTCCTTTCGGGTTAAAGTTGGTCCTTAGATGATCCACGGCTCACGCATCGCGCGAGAACGCAGCCGATTCGCTTCCGGGTCATTTATGAATTCCTCTTTGACAGGGTCGTAGCGCAGGTCGCGCTTGAGCCACATGCAGATGTTGGCCGCGTGCACCGTGGACATGGACCGGTGCATCATTTCGGCATTGGCCACAGGCTGGCGGCGAGACTTCACGCAGTCGAAGAGATCTCGCACGTGGCTCATCGGGCGCTGGGTGCGGGCCATGTAGTCATAGACCAGCTTCCTGAAGTCCCCCATCATCGCGGGCGAGGAAACATCCGGTTTCGAATAACCGTCGGCCGCCGCGACCCAACCCTCAGTACCTTCGTAGCGAACGCCACAAGAGCCTCGCCAGTATTTCTTATCGAGGTCGCGCTCCAGGACCATCTTTATGCCGTTTGCGAAACGCGTGACCATACCGTCGCCGCTCTCGTTTTTCACATACTGATACTCTATGGCGGCTGTGTCGGCGGCACCGATAGCCACCTGGCACTGGGCGAACGTGTGCGCGCCCCATTCGCCGATACAACTGGTGTGGAAATCGTAGTAGCCCCGCCACTGGCCGCGAATGTAGGCCGAGTTGTAAGGCCGCCAGGGACACGGGCCCAGCCATTGGTCCCAGTCCACCTCATCTTTGGGTGGTTCGGGTTCGGCGGGCAGCCACTCGTGGCTCATTTCGGCCGAATCCCACGGGGCAATGTGTGCGCGGACGGTGTGCACCCTGCCGAGCCGGCCGGTGCGGAGCAGCTCGTTGGCGAAGGTGAAATTGCCCTCGCTGAACCGCTGCGTACCGGTTTGATAAATGCGCCGGTAGCGATTTGCGGTTTCGGCCACCGCCCGGCCTTCCGCGATGGTCATCGACGACGGCTTTTCGGAATAAACGTCCTTGCCCGCCCGCATCGCCATGATGGCGGCCAGCGAATGCCAGCGGTCACCGGTAGCGATCAGCAGCGCATCAATGTCCGTGCGCAGGGCCAGGAACTCCCGCATATCGCTGTACATGGCGCAATCATTGTTGCCGTACCGGGTGTCCACGATTTGCTTGACGGCCTCGCGACTTTCCTTCCTGGCATCGCAGATCGCGACAAATTGCACATCCGGCTCCGGCAGCATCCAGCGAAGGTCATGTGAGCCGCGTCTGCCGACGCCCATTCCGCCGAGCACAATCCGCTCGCTGGGGGCGACCTTTCCGCCGCGGCCCAACGCCGAGGCTGGAACGATGTACGGCACCGTCGCCAGAGCCGCCGCGCGCTTCAAAAATGTACGCCGCGTAAGGTTCAAGTTTTTCTTTAACATGGCAGTCTCCTATATTCTGGCCAGTTGTCTTTACCTGGAACTTCCCATTATGCCGGCTCAGCTATCCCGCCACATCGGGACTGAGCCTGATTTCCAAATAGAATACCAAATCCGTCTTTGACCTTGAGACTAAGAGACTACCAGAAACTTTTTAATCCGTCAAGGAATTTCGTCGCTCGCTGCTCGCGGCACGGGTAAAAGGATTGATTATTGATGATTGAGATTCTTCGCTTTTGCGAAGCAAAACGGCGGGGCTCAGAATGACCCTGCAATACGAGATACGATTCACGAATCAAAATTGGCAGCTCAGGCAGCTAAGACAACAAAAGCACGACAATAATCAGAAAGAATACCACCACCACTGTACTCAAAATCAATATCGCCATCCGGTAATTAGCAATGGTCTGGCTTTCGTAAACTCTTTCTTTGGCTTCAACAACATCTCCCTTTCCTAACTGCGCAAACTGAGAAACATCAAATCTTCTATGCGCTTGAATCGGCGGCTGCCCGTTACGAAGGGCCTCCAAATCTGTCAGCAGCTCCTCAACGTTCTTGTAGCGCTTTTCTTTGTGCTTGGCCATCATAATTTCAATGACTTCAGAGACTCCTGCCGACAGCGAAGTATTTATATGGTCAGGCGGAATCAGTTTTTCCTTCAGGTGCTTTCTCATAACTTCGGAAGAATCGTCTGCCATAAACGGCACACGGCCGGTTACCATATGATAAAAAGTTGCACCGAGACCATAAATATCGGCCCTGCCGTCGATGTCGATCTTGCCTCGAATCTGTTCAGGTGCAATATAGTACGGCGTCCCGTAAGCTTTGCCTGCCTCGCTCTGGGCCACCTCGATGTCCGTTGTTTCCCGCGCCAAACCCATATCAGCAAGTTTAACTGTGCCGTTTTTACTTATCATTATATTCTTGGGCTTGACATCACGGTGAATAAGGCCGCAGGCGTGAGCATGAGCAAGTGCGTGAGCGACCTGAGTGATTATATCCAGCGCCTCACCTTCGGAAAAAACATTTCCCTCTGTTAAATCATCGGCTATAGTCTTGCCCTCGACATACTCCATTACGAAATAGTGGTACCCCCCTGCCTCGCCCACGTCAATGGCCTGGACAATATTGGGGTGATTGAGCTTACCGGCGGCCTGGCCCTCTCTGTAAAACCGTTCGATGTATTCCGGATTTTCATGGAAGCGTTTCGGCAAAACCTTTATCGCGACCATCCGGTTCAGACTCAATTGCCTGGCGCTGTAAACGACCGCCATCGCACCGGCACCGAGCTTGCCAAGTATTTTATAGCCGGGAATCCGGTGTGCCGCGGCCTTGCTTTCCTTTACGCTTTTCTTTAATCTTTCGGCCTGGCTCCGGGTGATATAGCCCCGTTCAACCATAAGGTCCTTAAGTATTACAGGATTGGTCTCACGGCGGGATTCCTGCTCTTTAAGTGAGGCAGACAGCTCTTGGTCTGTACAGAGACCCTGCTGTATCGCCATTTTGCCGAATATCGTATCGTAACTTGTTTCGTTCGTCATTATATCCCCCCGGTACACGAGGGACCACACGCCCAGGAGCCAAATCCTTTTGGCTTTTAGCTTCCAACCTCCGATAACAAAGCCTTTTGCGCTAATTATCGATTTACAAAAAGCGTTGTCAAAGAAAATTTACTGTTTCTTTAAGAAAGATAACGCTCATAAAAAATCGGCCTTTTTGCCCTGTGGGTTTAGCACTTTTTCCACCTTCACATGCCGGGACAGCCATTTCAAGCCAGCTTACTTTTAGGGTTGACTTGGCGGCAAATCCCGCTAAAATCCCTATCTCGTAGATCGTATCGCGTATTGCGCCTGCACTCGCGTTACCCCCTTTGCTGTCTGCGACAGCAGACAAGGGGATGCGAGTGTATGTCGTATTGCGAAGTGTCATTCCCGCGGAAGCGGGAATCCAGCTTTTTCGCTCTGGACCCCTGCTTTGGGTTCCCGCAAGGCGGG
>JAUXAL010000090.1 GCA_030619925.1 Phycisphaerae bacterium
AAGAAGAATTAAATCACATCCGCCGGTACATTGTCGAAAATCCCGTCAATTGGCGAACAGACGAAGAAAACCCAAATGTCACGGACGATCTGTAAATTCTTCAAGACCGATTCAAATTCTGGGCGGTTCGCGAACCGCCCCTACTTCGGTCGCTCGCTTTGGAGCCATTCGGGTAATTGCTCAGGATGACCAGAAAAGGTGCTTTTTTGGTCATTTTTTGTTGACTTTTGTTCGATAATATGTTAAAATACCAGCATGTTTGCCAGAAGGCAAACATAAACCGCCAGTAGGCGGAGATAACCGCTAGAAAGCCCAGCCAAACTTGCCCTGCCCCCTTGGTTAGAGTGCTTTATACTCTAAGGGGGTCAATAACCAATGAAACATGAACCATGAACCAATTACAATTAACCATTTATCCAATTTAACCATATTAACTAAATTAACCAATGAACCATCACAACCATCGATTATCCAGTACCGAGAATCCAGAATCGAGAATCGAGCAACGAATTACGCAAAACAAAGCCAATTTCCAAAAAAGTCAAATGAACGTAAATCTATATAATACAACGGCTTATGAAAATAAATCCAATTGGACACTTGGTGAAAACAAACCCAATTCAAACCCAATCAAACCCAATTTCCGAAAGGCCAAAATGAATGTAAACTTACTTATAACAAAGGATTACAGAAAAAACGACGCTTTCGCAGTCCAGAAAAACAAACCCAATTCAAACCCAATTTAAAAAGAGCCAAAATGGACGTAAACATCTATTCAAGAAAGGATTATGAAAATGAACCACGCCTTCGGGCTCCGGGAAAACAAACCCAATCAAACCCAATTTCAAAGGCAAAAAAATGCTGCTGCATTTGACGATTAATGGCCGGCAGACAGTTAGCCGGCAGCTGCCGGCGGGGCTTGTGTGGGTGATGGTGGGCAAAGAAAGCAGCGACTTTCCCAAAATCGGCCTCTGGCCGCGTTTTTTCGCCGGAGGAAAGTTAGACACAGAAATAAATTTCTCACTATGGCCCGATAAAAAATCTGGCTGGTAAAAAAAATGCCGTGTTGCCAAGATAATGGAAACAAAACGTACAATTTCTCCAGATGTTGCTTGACAGCTCTGTCCAAAAGGATTATGGTTCCGTTTTTCTGGAAGTGTCGGGCGGTCATTAAGTAAAAGCGGCGAGAGTCAGTTTGCGCCGTTTAGCCCAGCTCAAACGGGTCTGGTTTTTTCGCAGAGGACCGTGTAGAGGTGCCGGTGCGCGGGCTCGAGCTAACGAAGCGTAAGCCTCTGTTTGTTTCTTAAGAGGAGTGGTCATCTTATTTCCTGGAGGTCTTAATTTGGCTTGTTAGCCGGGTCTTGTGACAACGAACTCTGCTGAACAAATCTGCGCATGGATTGAAATAATGGGAGGTGGTATTATGGCATTGGGAAAGAGGAAACCTTCAGGCCGAGAAAAGGACGAAGCGTCCGTAGAGCTTCTTGAAAAACTGCGCCAACGATTATATTCCTCCGATCCATCAATTAGACGACAGACGGCTTTTAGGTTGTCCTGGATGCAGGAAGACGGGCTTGAAATATTGGGAGAAGCTTTAGTCGGTAATTCTCCAAAGAGAATAAAATATGCAGCCGCCTATGGGCTCAGAAGTATGGGGGGCAGGATGAAAAAAATGGCCTTAAGTTTGTTAGAACAAGGCTCGAAACATCGTGACCGTGACATTAGAGAAGTGTGCAGCGGGGCTTTGTCACTGCTAAGCCAGAGGACGCGGGAAAAATCTCGTTCGAAGCAAAAACAGAAGCAAAAAAAGTTTGAAATCAGGGAACTTCCAAGTAGAACCAAACGGATAAGCAGAACCCGCAAAAGGGGGCAGGGAAGAACAGCTTCTACCAGATAGGGGTTGTTGAGGTGGGCAATGAGCCGGGAGAACTCTTCGCAAGAATGGCACCTGTCATAATCTTAGCGCACTGATTCGACTCGATTGTTTCCTCGACGGCAATATCTTAAGAATCAATTTTCATGGATTGGCCCCGAAGTGAAGTCTATAGTCATCCGGGGTATCAATGCCAATCAGAATTCCTCTCTCGGATGTTTCAACTTCAAGGACTTTTTCTTCGTTTGAATGCAGGACATACCTTGCACCTTGTTCTTGTGGCGCATTCAAAAGTTCGTTGAATAATGAGCTTGAGAACAATACAGGATGCCCTCTTTTTTTATTGAAGACGGGAACTACGATTGGATTATTCGTTTCTTTAAATTTACTAATAATCCTGTTAACAACCTGCTCAGTAATAAAAGGGGCGTCGGCCAAACAGACAAGTACAGCGTCCGTCTCTTGTGGCCTCTGCTCTATTGCCGCTGTCAAAGATGATAGCTGCCCTTTTTGGTAATCTTTATTTATGACAACGTCTGTTCCGGATAAATCAACAGATTTTTTTATAGTTTCAGCCTCTGCGCCGAGAACAACGGTGATTCTGTCGGCATCAGAAAGTTTGAGCACTGAGATAATCCGGTCCAAAAACGTTTTATCATTAAACCTCAAAAGGGGCTTTAGCTTTCCCATTCTCTTTGACTGGCCGGCAGCCAATATTATTGCATTTATCATAATTCTTCCCGCGGACTTTCCGAAAAAGATATTGCCACATGCTTTGTTTCGGGTGCATCCCCAAGTCTCCTTATTTTTACAAGTTCACAAACTATGCTTAAAGCAATCTCTTGAGGAGTAAGCGCACCTATTGAAACGCCGATAGGAGAATAAATCTTCCTTAGCGATTCTTCCGGAATTCCCCTTTTGTGGAGTCTTTTTAGAATAGTCGATGTTTTTCTCTTGCTTCCGATCATTCCGATATATCTTGCGTCTGTCTTAACAGCCTTCTCAAGGACTATTTCATCACATTTATGTCCCTTTGTAACTATAACGACATACGAATTTTTGTTGATGTCGATTTTGTCAAAAACTCTTTCAAAGCTTTCCACAATAATGTTAGCCGCATCCGGGAACCTATTTTTATTTGCAAACTCCGCCCTGTCATCGCATATAGTAAGACGAAAATTCAGGGATCTTGCGTATCTTGAAATATAGTAGGATAAATGCCCCGCGCCGAAAATGAAAACCATCGGTTGTTCAGGAATGGTTTCTACAAATATTTCCGTTCCATCCTCTAACGTTTGCTTTGCAGATTGTTCTTCAGCCGCAAGTTTTTTTATAGATTCAATAACTTTTGGGGAAAAACTAACATCACCTGTGACGTCAGCCTGATCGGCGCTTTTGAGAAAGATTTTTTTTGGTGATTTCTCAGGAGAAATAATTGAAATAAGTACACCCTTGTCCCCATTTTCGGTGACGATCGAAAGTTCCTCGAATAACGGCAAATTTTTCTTATCAAAAGTCTCAATAAGAAGTTCTATCGACCCTCCGCATATTCCTTTTTCGTCGTCCTGGATTCCATCGAGGTCAAATCTGAAAACCTGGCTTTTGGTCTTTGGCAGGATATTCCTGGCTGCATTAATCATATTGGCTTCAGTTAGCCCACCGCCCACTGTGCCAATAGTTTTTCCACTTTTCCCCCAGACAAGCATTTTGTAAGCTACTTTTCCGGGGGTTGAGCCCGTTGTTGATATCACCGTTATCAGGGCAACATTTTCGCCTTTTTTGAGGACCTGTGCTGCTTTTTTATATACTTCAAGGTCATTCATAGTCTAAGAACAGTTATTTCTTACTTCTTCCGGTCAAGAGTCAGGCTCTTGAAAGTTCAATTTTTTTGCCAAGAATATCTTTAAAGTGTAACATCTATTTTGTATATTATTCGCTGTTTATATCTTTGAATTAGACTTCTGCCTTGCATTGTTCATAACTTATTGTATAACAAAATCTCATAATACGGAATGGTCTTTTTATGTAAAACGCACGTTAATTGTTCTTCGAAAAAGTTAAAAATAATGCTATTGACATTGGCTAATTGAATATTTGTCAGCAATCCTGGCTGAAAGGAAGGTCAATATGGTGGAGAACGTTTCTTTCAAACTCAATGGTAAGCCTATAAGCTTGAAGATAAATAGCGAGCGAATGCTCTTGTGGGTTCTGCGCAGTGATCTGGGGCTTACCGGAACCAAGTATGGCTGTGGAGCGGGCTTATGCGGTACCTGTACCGTTCTTGTGGAGAATCGGGCTGTGCGCGCATGTCGGTTCCCGGTGAAAAACGTTAAAGGAAAAGAGGTCCTTACCATTGAAGGGTTGGCTAAGAATGGGAAGCTGCATCCAATTCAAGAAGCATTTGTGAAGCACGATGCCCTTCAATGCGGTTTTTGTACGCCGGGTATGATTCTCAATGCTTATGATCTGTTGTTGAGAAATCCTCAGCCTACCAAAGCCCAAATCATTCGAGGCATGGCGAATAACTTGTGCCGGTGCGGGGCGCATCTTCGAATTATCAGAGCTGTCGAATCGGCAGCTCAAGAAATGAAAGGAGCCAGGTAAAGATGAGCGATGGTGAATTTCAGATTGGTGAGTGTAGCTCTGATGACGGTTCTTACCCACTCAGTCGTCGAGAGTTTTTACAGAGTATAGGTGGTGGAATCATAATCTTCTTCACCGTAGGCGACGCGCCGACGGCAGAGGGACGAAGACGCGGTAAGAAAGAGCGTCCCGACTTTAATGCCTATCTTCGTATTGGTGAAGATGGCAGAGTTTCGTGTTTCACCGGCAAAGTCGAATTAGGGCAAGGAGTCATGACTTCCTTGGCCCAGACGTTAGCTGACGAGCTTGATGTGCCTCTGGAGTCGGTTGAGATGGTTATGGGAGACACGGCTCTCTGTCCGTACGATGCAGGTACTTGGGGATCTCAGACCACGCCGAGATTTGGACCTGTTCTCAGAGCCGCAGCAGCGGAAGCCAGGTCAGTCCTGATAGGGTTGGCAGCCGTGCGTCTCAAGGTGCCGAAGGACCGGTTAGATGCAAAAGACGCAGTTGTATTTGATAAGACTCGAAAGAGACGTAAGGTTACCTACGCTGAGCTGGCGAAAGGCAAAAGGATTGAAAGGCGTCTGGAGCAGGAACCACAGGTGAAAAGTGTACCGGAACTCGACATAATAGGAAAGCCTCACAACCGGATAGATGCCCTGGAGAAGGTCACGGGCAAGGCCAAGTATACAGGCGACATCCGCGTAGCCGGCATGGTGTACGCAAAGGTTCTGCGGCCTCCGGCTCACGGCGCCGAGTTGAAGAGCCTCGACACTTCAGCAGTTGACGGAATCGACGGTGCCCAGGTGGTCCGGGATGGTGACCTGATCGCTGTTCTGCACAAGAACCCCGATGAGGCCCAGAAGGCCCTGACGAAAATCAAAGCCGAATATGATATCCCTGAAGCGCGTTTTGACAATAAGAGTGTCTTCGATTATTTTGTTGATAATGCCGGGGACGGCAAAGTGACCGAGGATGGTGGCGATATCGAGAGCGGACAGAAGCTCGCCCAGGATGTGATTGAGGAGACATACTTGAACAGCTACGTTTCTCACGCTACGATAGAGACCCACACCGCTTTGGCGCAGTTCGAAGGCAGCAAAGTTACGGTCTGGGCGTCAACTCAAACGCCTTTCGGCGTTCAGCGACAGTTGGCCCGTGAGCTGAGCATTCCTATCGAGAACATCCGCGTTATTGCTCCTTTCGTAGGAGGCGGGTTTGGAGGAAAGATCAGCAGTGGGCAGGCTATACAGGCGGTAAAGTTGGCGAAGATAGCGAAGAAACCCGTCCAGCTTACCTGGAGCCGTGCCGATGAGTTCTTCTATGACACGTTCAGGCCCGCTGCAGTTGTTAAGATAAAGTCGGGGCTCACGGATTCAGGCAAGATAGTTTCGTGGGATTATAACATCTATGGCATGGGTGGACGAGGCGCTAAGCTGTTCTACGACGTGCCGCATCATCGTATCACCATCTATGGAGAGCTGCGGAATGGCGACGGAATGCATGTTTTCCCCACGGGACCCTGGCGTGCGCCTCACAACAACACCAACAGCTTTGCGAGAGAATCGCACATTGACGCCATGGCCGCCAGAGCAAAGATGGATCCCTTGGAGTTTCGTCTGAAAAATCTCACCGACGAGAGGATGCGAGGAGTCCTCAAAGCTGCAGCGGAGAAATTCGGCTGGACCCCGGCGAAGGGCCCCAGCGGCCGTGGCTTCGGGATTGCCTGCGGTTCCGATGTGAACGTGCCTGTCGCCCTTATAGCAGAGGTTGAAGTTGACAAGCGAACTGGAAGCGTGCAGGTCAAGCGTGTAGTTTGCGCCCAGGATATAGGCCTGGTGATTAATCCGGAAGGAGCGAAGCTGCAGGTCGAAGGTTGCGTCACTATGGGATTAGGTTACGCGCTGACCGAAGAAGTCCACTTCAACGGCGGAAGGATTCTTGATTTAAGCTTCGGCACATACGAGCTGCCTCGTTTCTCATGGGTGCCGGAGATCGAAACGGTGCTGATAAAAGCGGACGATTCTCCCTCAAAGGGATGTGGAGAACCGGCGATTATCTGTATGGGCGGTGTTGTTGCTAACGCTATTTATGACGCGACAGGCGCCAGATTGTTCCAACTGCCGATGACCCCGGAACGGATAAAAGAAGCGATGGCAAGCCGTGCGCGACATGCAGTTTTAACGACATAAGGGAGAGATTCAATTTTCCTGTGTTTTAGACGAAGGTCATCAAAAATCCTATAGCATAAAGGACTACCCCGACAAGATAGGAAAACCATATATTTGCGAATTTTACCGATGGTGTGATTATTTGATATATGAAGCAGACTACGAGCATGAGTATGGCAAATGCTTGTAAGCTTATTCCCAACACTTTTCTTTGATTCATTTCTTCCATATTCTCACCTATAAAACCAGCCAGAAGATCAATGTCAGCGATATTCCAATCACCAAAGCTACAACACTCCAGAGGCGCCAATCCATTAAGAGTTTTGGTTTTTCTTCTTCCTTTTCTTCTATAGTACCCCAGCAAAGACCTTTTAATTTTTCTTCCGCGTATGGTGTTGTAAAATGGCTGCCAACAATTGTTATTACTGCTGTCAAGATTCCTCCCGCCCATCCAGCCCATACAAATGACCACCAATATGGTATGAATCTTGGTCCAATTAACGTGTCCAAGATAACGGCAGATACTGTACCTGCCAGCAGGCCTACGAAAGTCGGTACAGCCGTTGCTCTTTTATAGAATATCCCAAGTGTCAGTGCCATAAACAACGGAAATTGTATGTATGAAAGGACAGACTGCCATGCAACGTACGCTGCACCAAAAACGGGGAAGACCACGGTTGCGAACAGTCCGCCGCAAATCAACAGCAAAACTATAGATGCTCTCCCGGCCCAGACATAATGCATATCCGGTTTATTCTTAACTAAAAACCTCTGATATATATCTCTGGTTAAAACTGTGGACATGGAAGTCAATAATGAATCGCAGGATGACATTCCAGCCGCATAAAGTGCGGTAATCGCGGCGCCGGCAGTACCAACTGGAAGTAATTCAGTAACCATTTTCGGCATTGCATCATCAGGATTCTTTTCAACTATCTGGGGATACAACACAACTGCACAAAGACCAAAAAGCCCCCAAATAAACGTCATCGGGAATTTCATTATGCTTCCCACCACTAATGCGGTTCTGGAATCTGCAACTGTTTTGCAGGCAAAAGTCCTTTGCAGTGTGTTTTGGTCTGTACACCAGTACGCAAGACCCAAAGAAAGCGTGCCTATGAACATCGCCCCCCACCAGGTATCGGGATTGCCTTCAGCCCTGCTCAATACTACGTGAAACATTTGGGAAGGCAGCGCCTCACGCAGACCAGCCCATCCTCCAACAGCACGCATAGAAAAAAAGACTAATCCTGTAGCGCAGACGGTCATGATGATAAATTGAAGAACATCGGTAATCATCACACCCTTCAGACCACCCAAAAAGCAATATGCGCCTGTCACGCCGGCAGCTACAAGTAACGATACCCACGATGGCCACCCGATAATCAATGATAGCGGCAGCGCCATCGTATAAATTACGACACCCAGAGTGAGTGTCCTTACTAAAACGAATAATATCCCCCACAATGCTCTCATTGAAGGACTGTATCTTCTTTCCATAAACTCGGGGATAGTATAGACACCGCTTTTTTGATAATGCCTCATGAAAATCCACGCTGAAATTATACACGGGATGGTGCAAGCAGGCAGCCAATCATAGTTCAACCACGCCAATCCACTTGCCGCAACTATTCCGGTAACACCTATGTAGGTTTCCGGGCCTATATCTGTCGCCTGCAAAGAACAGGCGGCTATCCACCAGGGCATCTTTTTGCCGGCGAGGAAAAAATCCTTTTGGGATTTCATGTACCTGCTGAAATATACACCCAGCCCAAGAACGATGACAAAATAACCAATGATTATTACAATATCCGGCCATGCAAGCATCTGTTTACCTCAAGTATCCGAGTTTGATGTTGATTGAGAACTAATTATGATTTTCATTTAAAGGAGTTCACTGGCATTTTTCTTAATTTTTGTAATTGCAGCGGCTATATCATCCAGATCCGACCTTGGCGAGAGCAAAACCTGATGGGGGATGACCACTGTCTCGCTGCAAATCTTTTCCGTTACGGGGAATTTTTGATCTTTGATAGAGATTTGCCTCCCATAATACGGACAGGTGAACGGGCATCCTCTGGGCCCTTCTTCGACCTGCTGAAACATAGGATTTTTTGATAAAGGCCAGGGGTAGCCGATGTGACAGGCAATACCTTCAGCATTTAGGGCCTCGACGAATTTGTCTCTCGAAACGCCGGCGAATTTGGCCTTGTCATACTGCAGAAGATATAAATAATAGCCATTTACATCGGTATTTCCGTCGCCTGGGACGGGATTGATGCCGTCGGTATCTTTAAATCTCTCGGCCAGATAATGGGCATTCTCATTTTTTCTTTTCAGTTGCTCATCAAATCTTTCGAACTGTGCGAGAAGCACGGCTGATTGGATTTCCGCGAGGCGATAATTTATAGGCAGAACGTAATGGATATACCAGGATTCTCCCTCGTGGCGTCCGCAACTGCGATACTGGATACATTTCTCCGCCAGTTCATTATCATTCGTGATTATAATACCTCCTTCACCGGCGGTCATGGTTTTGCTTTCCTGAAAACTAAAAGTTGCTGCATCGCTGATAGAACCTAATTTCTTACCTTTATAGACCGCTCCGTGTGCATGAGCAGCATCTGCGACGACAATGAGGTCATGTCTCTGGGCGATTTCAATAATCCTGTCCATATCACAGACAAATCCGCCATAATGTACCGGAATGATGGCTTTTGTTTTACTGGTGATTGCCTTTTCTATTTCATCCGGGTCGATGCACTGGGTGTCATAAATTGTGTCGACTAAGATCGGAATCGCATTGACCTGGAGCACGGCACCTAATGTCGCGATGAAGGTCAGTGCCGGCACGATTACTTCATCTCCGGCCCCGACCCCGGCTGCCCGCAGCGCAATTTCTATGGCAACGCTTCCGTTGGCGCATGCTATACCATAGCCGGCATCGTGATACTGGGCGAATTTTTTTTCAAATTCCTCTGTTTTCGTACCAGGGTCTGCTCCCCGCATGCCCGCAAACCAGGTTCGGCTCTTAATCACTTCTTCAACATACTTCAGTTCCCGTTGGTCATAATCAGGCCAGGCAAAAAAGTCTTTGGTGCGGACCTTATTTCCACCCTTGATTGCAAGTTCAGCCATTTTTTCTCCATCTCTTTCGCCGGTGCATCAGCATTGTTTTGTCTTTTCTTCATGTCGGTCGACTACACCGTCATTTCGACCGAGCGAAGCGAAGCAATCTTGATTTAGCCTGCCTGTCCTCCGTAGAAGTTCTACTTCGAAGGATGGGCGGTTTTACCGCAGGTTCTGACCAACAAAATCGCAGTTGACACTGTACTGGGTCTGTCAATCGCGGTAGAATAACACATCTGTCTTGAAATTGCCACTACTATGAGTCCTCTCTCGCAGATTTTGCCGCCATGGCCGGTTGAATCCTTCGTCAACAGCCCCTTCACATAGGAGATATGAAATTCTACAGCTAACTTTAAGATTTTTCTCCGCGGAATGCTTTGGAGAGTCTGCAAATAATACATTTATCCTCTTTGCGCAATCTTATTCAAGAAATGTGCGTAATCTCTTTCGAAAATATTGGAAATTTGCCCTTGAAATGAAGTGGCTAAGTTGGTATAAATAGTATTAGAGAAATGTAGGTTTTTTCGTCTTCTGACCCTGTGGAATCTTTATGGCTTTCAGGCAGAGGAGGAGTTAAGAGCTGTACATTTCAGTTAACCGCTCATATTAACTTTTTTGAAGGAGGATTATTATGTGTAGGAAGTCGATTCATCTATGTTCTTTTGTTTTATTGCTTGGTCTGGTCATAACGAGCGCGGCCAAAGGCGCTGACCCCGATCTTCTTTTGTGGTATAAGTTTGATGAGACATCCGGCACCATTGCACATGACTCGAGTGGTAATGGCCACGATGGAACCCTCAATGGTGACCCAAAATGGGTGCCCGGGCAGATAAACGGTGCGCTGGATTTCGGCGGTGACGGCGACTACGTGATCGATGATGATGCCGGAGAGTATATGAATGGTTTGAGCGTGTTGACGGTCGCTTTGTGGATCAAGTCTGACGTGGTCGGCACGGATAGCGGTTTCATCATCTTCGAAAACCCTGGGGGGCAGGACCGCAGGAATATACGCTATGACAGCGATGGCGGCGGCGGCGACATTAACCTGATCAAGTATGGGGCGACAGTCGGCGAAGGTTCAACTGATAGGGAGGAAGACGAGAGCACCAGCGAGGTTCAGACCACCGAGTGGCAGCACATTTGTGTGACCTGGCAGAGCGGAGCTGGGGCGTTTCCAAAGGGGCTGAATTTGTACATTAACGGAGTGTTGGACACCCCGGAAGAGGACGATACTGCCTTCGACGGCGTCTTGACGGGATACGACAGGGTGATGGTTGGCAAGGGCGGCAAAGATGGTGGCGCCACCGAGGGCTGGGACGGCCTGGTCGACGACGTCCGCATCTACAGCCGGGTACTAACCGTCGAAGAGATTCAACAGGTCATGAAAGGTATACCGCCTGGTGTGGCTTCTAACCCGAGCCCTGCTAACGAGGCCACAGATGTGCCCAGGGAGGTGGTCCTTGGCTGGACGCCGGGGGAATATGCGCCCCCAATCAATGGGCACAAAGTTTACATTAGTGACAACTTCAACGACGTCAACGACGGCGTTGGCGGCATCGCTCAGGATGCCAACAGCTATGCACCGCCCCAACGCCAAGAATTCGGCACGACCTACTACAGGCGCGTCGATGAGGTCAACGGCGCACCAGACTATACGGTGTACGAAGGTGACCTCTGGAGTTTTACGACCGAGCCCTTTGCTTATCCCATCCAGAACATAATTGCCACAGCTTCCAGTGGCGGTGCAGGCAGAGGGCCTGAGAATACCATCAACGGCTCGGGACTGAATGACAGTGGTTTATTGCACGGCAAAGATGGTGAGAATAATATGTGGCTGAGCGGTGCTACAGGGCCGCAGCCGAGTTGGATCGAATATGAATTCGACAACGTTTATAAACTCCACGAGATGTGGGTATGGAACTATAACGAATTCATGGAGCCAGTGCTCGGTTTAGGGTTCAAGGATGCTTCCATTGAATATTCGGTCGATGGCACCGACTATACGCCATTGGGTACAACTGCCGAGTTTACTCGGGCGCCCGGAGCAGCCGACTATGAACACAACACCACTATTGATATGGGAGGCGTGCCGGCAAAGTACGTCAGGCTCACAGCTAACAGCAACTGGGGAGGCATCCTGCCCCAATATGGTCTGAGCGAGGTCCGCTTCTTCTACATACCCGTCCATGCAACAAAGCCTAATCCGGATTCAGGGGCAGCAGGTGTGGACGTGGATGTGACCCTTGGCTGGAGAGCGGGAAGAGAGGCAGCCACGCACGATGTGTACCTCAGCACCGACGAGCAAGCTGTGATAGACGGTAATGTCCCTGTTACCACCATGACTGAGACCAGCTATGGTCCCTTATCGCTTGATTTAGACAAGAGTTACTACTGGAAGATTAACGAAGTCAATGAAGCCGAGACCCCAACTACCTGGGCGAGTAACATCTGGAGCTTTACGACACGCGAGTTCCTTATCGTGGACGATTTTGAGGCCTACAATGACCTTAACCCCGATGACCCCGACAGCAACAGGATATTTCTGACGTGGCTCGACGGATACGGTATCGATACGAACGGCTCTATCGTCGGTTATGATGCTCCTCCTTTTGCCGAGCAAAATATCGTTCACGGTGATAAGCAGGCGATGCCGTTCTTCTACAACAACACCGGTGCCGCAGCATATTCGCAGGCCGATCGCACTTTTGCTGTGCCGCAGAATTGGACGCAAGCCGGCGTCGCGACACTGGTGCTGTACTTCCACGGCACTGAGGGGAACACCGGGCAGTTGTATGTGAAGATCAACGATTCTAAGGTGGCATATGACGGTGATGTAGCTGACATAGCGACACTACGATGGAAGCAGTGGAATATCGACCTTGCATCAGTTGGCGCGAACCTGCAGAGTGTCACGAAGCTGAGCATCGGGATTGATGGCAGTGGTGCCGGTGGTACATTGTACGTCGATGACTTTCTGCTGTATCGGTTGGCTCCTGAGATTGTGGTTCCTTCGGAAGAGATTTGGATCGAGGCAGAGTCTGCCGCTACGATAACCGACCCCCTGAAGATTTATGATGATCCTTTGGCATCGGGTGGTAAGTATATCGGCACAACTGACGATGTTGGTAACAGCAGTGATAGTCCGCCAACTCCTGCTGGTACTGCGACTTACACTTTTACGGTAGCCGGTGGAACCTACAAGATCACTGGCCGCATAATTATCCCGAGCGGCGACTCCTTCTGGGTCCGCATCCCGGGCGCTGCTAATCTGACTCCAGGTGAAGACCCTGACAACCCCGGCACCGGCTGGGTGAGGTGGAGTGATCCAGACGATTCAGACAAGTGGTACTGGGCAGATGTCTTCAGCGGCGATCACGATGAAACGGTTGCTAATTGGACGCTGCCGGCCGGGACGCATACCCTGGAGATCGCCTACAGGGAGGACGCTGCGTTGTGGGATGTTATTGTGATTTCTAAGATTGACTAAACGACGTTTCCGGTTCAGTGGTCTGATCCCGATACATCGGGACTCTGGCCGCAGCCATAGTTAGTGTGATATGCCAAATTAGCCAGTGTGGGATTTTCCACCAGTTCGGGGCCTATGCTGATCGATTCGGCAGGGACCATGTGGACCGGTTCATCAGCGATTACCTTGTGGTTAACCAAAGCAACCTGCAAAAATACAAAGAGCACCAAAGAAAGGCAAAGCTCGCGTGGTTGGGAGTAGACGGCCCTGGAGACCTATAGGGCGTCGGCTGTGTCAGATAGAATCCATCCAGCGCTCATTTTGGCAGGAGATTTGTTTGGCATACTTCTTGCCTTTTTCCCAAATTTAAGGTAAAATATAAATTCAAGAGGTGCTATAATTCGTTGATATCTTCGTCAAAATTTGATGTTTTTTGGTTTAAATATATAATGCCAGGGAGGGAGTGGTGAGAAAACCTCCTTTTATTTCCCACCAGGCTTTTTTCACGGAAGACACGATTGTTTCAGGGCCTAAGCTCGGCAAAAGCGTAAAGAGACGACAACGCGGTTGTTATCGGTGGGCATCTGAGCACGATTTACAGTGCCCAAGAGTAGCTGTTCGAAAGAGGCCTTTGAACAGACGGATTTGGCGAGGTTGAAGGTGGCCTTGCCCGAAAATCAGGATGGCCGAATTTGGCTTCAAGTAAAATTATTGCACAGTATTTTTGGAGGTTAGACTCATGAGCGCTGAAGTAACGAACAAGAGTTTGCTGGTTGGTTTCTTGGTTTTACTGTTGGCGGGCTTAGCCGATGGGGGCCTGAAGAAAGAACAAGCGAGTATCCTGAGCCAGGTTCAGGTCATTGAGGAACCCGAGCTGGCGGAGCTTATTGAAGTAGCCATATTAAGGTCAACAAACCTCGAGGATAAGGAGGAAAGGCCAAAAATAGTCCGCCGTGTAACAGAGCTATATGCGCAAATCAAACTCTTAGATAACCAGATTGAACAGATTAGCAGGAAGATTAGCTTCTCGGAGACGAGCGAAGCAGCCCGGGTGGAGTTGATTCTGGCAAAGGCGGAGTTGGAAGCTACGCGTTTGACGGAATTGGCCGAGCTTAGGGAAGTCATGAATATCGTTCCAAAGCATCCTTTTATGCGAAGGCCCGAGCGTGATGTCGCAGACCGGCTAAGTATAGATGTGATGGGTGAGCTGGTCTGCGTATACAAGGGCTTTCAAGATAGAACGTATAGGCCTCCAACTAAGATTAAAATATTGCCTGCGAATGAGGTGGCCCCATTTCTTGATGAGTTTTTTAAGAACAAGTCTGATTTAGAGCTGCCTTTGCGTATAGATATTTCACGCACTAAATCCGGGCAAAAGTTATCTGAGGAGCTCTATGAACAGGTCATCGAAATGGTTAAGGCTGCGAACTTGCAATTGGATGCCGAGGTGCATCTTGAAAAGACGGTGCGCGTGTCCGAACAGGTAGTAGGGTTAGTTATGGCGGCGGACAAGCTCTATTTTTGTTATGCCGATGGCCAAGAAATTCCGTTGACGAGAGAGGATGTAAGACCTTTTATTGCTGACATGCTGAAAAGGCCGGGCTCGATGCCCCTTAGAATTGAGCTGGAATTCGACAAAAAGAACTCAGACTTAGCATCAAATATAAGCGATTTCGCTCGGCAAACTACAAAAGAGTTAGGCATTGAGAAGTTAGTTGAGATAAAAACGCCCCCGAGAGAGCCTGATTCGCTAATCGGAAAGCCACTACCGAAGCTTGATAATGTGAAGACAGAGTTTGATATCAAACAAGCCGAAGGCAAACCGATTTTAGTATGCTTTTTGGACATGAATCAGCAGCCGTCGCAGCACTGCATTGGACAGCTCGCCAAGCAGGCCGAGCAGTTCGAACAAAAAGGCATAACTATTGTAGCCATACAAGCCTCGAAGGCCAATCAAAAGGTGCTGGATGAGTGGGTCAAAAAGCACGATGTCCCCTTCCCGGTTGGAATTATTGAGGACGACGTGGAAAAAACCAAATTCGCCTGGGGTGTGCGGACGCAACCGTGGCTGATATTGACGGATAAGGAGCATATCGTTCGGGCGGAAGTCGGGCTCAACGAGCTCGATCAGAAAATCAAGGAGGCTTCTGATGCGCAGCGCTAAGGGAACCGTTCCCTGGAGCATGGACTTCAGTTTGTCCGTCTGCTCGGTGCCTGTTACGCATCCTGTATAAAGCTCGAGGTTCTTTTTCGCCTCACCAGGGGAGTTTCGCCGTGGCGATAATATCAGATATGGCCGGCTTTCGGCCTCGCTTTAAAACGCGAAAAGCTTGGTTTAAAAACTTTGGATTTTTCGGGTTAAAGGCTGATAACACAATTGGAAATAATCACATCAACCGAATTATCGGCAACAGGTGAATGTTGCAGGTCATCGCGAGCATTTTTGCGTTGACAACGGCTTTGTCGGCTGCTATAATACAAAATAGGCAGGGGTGTGTTTTGTGCCGCCCAACGAATAAAAAAACGACCCGCCCGACAACTACGGCTGACATGCCGGGTCTCAAAGAGGGAATGATGATGAAAAGCGTTTCAATATTTAAGGTGATTGTGAGTATTATTTTGTGCGTTTTTGTTTTCCTGCCCTTGGGCTGCGGCTCCTGGCAGGCGGGTGAGACGGCTGCTGAAAGCCAGAGAAGGCACAAGCGTGTTCTTCGTATTAATCGTCAGGCGATGATGGCCGACATAGACAAGGTTCTGCTTCTTGATAAGCCCAGCAAACTGACCGAC
>JAUXAL010000029.1 GCA_030619925.1 Phycisphaerae bacterium
GTGCCCCAGTCGTCTTCTGTCGTTGCCCGCGTCGTCACATATATGTCGTCGAGACCGTACCCGCCGGGCCGGTCGGACTCGAAGTACAGTTCGAGGCCGTCGGACGAGATCTCCGGAGTACCCTCGTTAGCCGAACTGTTGACAGTGGGGCCAAGATTCACCGGTTCTCCCCACTCGTCGTCTTTCGTTGGCCTGGTCGTTACCCATAGGTCCGCCTCTCCAACCCCGCCGGGGAGGGGGCCTCCCCAGTCGCAAAAATAGAGCTCCAGCCCATCGGCCGAAATGCTCGGCGTAACTTCAACAGCCGAACTGTTCACAATCGGCCCGAGATTCACCGGTTCCCCCCAGTCGTCGTCTATCGTTGCCCGCGTCGTTACCCAGAGGTCCCCGAGGGAGTGCCAGTAGAGTTCCAACCCGTCAGCCGAGATGCTTGGCGAACCATCGTCAGCCGAACTGTTGACGATCGGGCCGAGATTCGTCGGCTCACCGAAGGTAAAATCTGCCTTCGCAACCTCCGCAGTTAGGGCCAATGTCAAAACCAATACGATTGAAATTGTTGTTTTCATTCTTGTGTTCATCGAATTTTCCTCCAATTTGATTGTAATTGTTGCAAAGAGTACCTTTCAAAAACACGTGTTCACGTATTACACAACTACATATATCACCCAAAAGCTCCGACAAATATCGTCATTTACCTCATTCACATCACCTCCTTTCGCAAAGAACAGCGTAGATTCCCGCCCATTCGGCTTCGCTCAGGGCAGGCTTTTTGTGGGAATGACAGTAACCTCCTTTCTTCGCAAGAATCCCTATTTAAAGCAGGGAACTGTTAATGTTTTCGAGCCGCACACTGTGCGCAGCTTTACCGGCTTAGGTTTATTTTTACGAAATTACGCTGATTGAACGCCATTTGGAATATCTCCTCCATAAAATTTAGAGGCGTTAGCGCGTATTCAGAGCAGATTGTCAAGTATAGAAACTACAAATCTGGAAAGAGCCTGCCCGATTGAGACAAGTCTGTCAACAGAAAATTCGTATAAATGAGAATTTTTTTGCAGGAACAGCAAACTGGGCCTGAAAACCGGTAAAATCTTATGAAACATCCGGGTTGGAAGTTACGGTTGGTCCGGAAGCCTTCGTAAGCGAATGTTGCGAATTGCTCCGGTGGTACACCAGGTTGCGACGCCCAGTGGTTGAGACAGGTCCACCTCCGGTCGGATGTCGATTTTCCGGCCGGTCGTTTCTATGTTTACAAGCTCTTCATCGTCGAGCCAGGCTTCAATCCTATCGGGCGTTACGCGCAGGCGGATGCTGTACCATCGGCCGTTCTCAAATGAGATAATTTGGGTGGTCTCGTTGTCAGCAGCATCGTAGTAGTCGATATTGGACAGGCCGCAGACCTCACCGCCCCAGCCCCCGAGGATAAGCGAGCACGGGTTGTCGCCGACTGGAAAGGTCAGCCCACAGAAAAAGTCACTGCCGGCAACCCGCATTGCTTCGAGAGTGATTTCGTAGTTCATTCGCACGAGCGGCCCGGTCCAGGTAACGCCGGTCATATCGTTGCCCATTTCGAGGAAAATGCTGCCGTCTTTTACATAGACATCCCCCTGACCGCCGAAATCGGTGATCTTCCACCGGCCTAACGTTTTGCCGTCGAAAAGGTTGATCTCGCGCCGAGCGGGACAACCGCCCAGCAACAGGACGCCGAGCAGTAGAAACATTGTGTATGGCGTGCTGCGCAACGCACAACGAAATAAAGTATTTGCGATAATAGTCTTTTTGGTGCTCATTATACTTCTCCAGCTATTAAAAAATTGCATTGAATAAAATAGCCTCAAAGTCTATATTATACAACAGGTATTTACCCAAAGTAACCAATTTTTCAGCAGTAAAATCCAGGAAAGACAAAATAGAAGGGGCCTATTGGACGATAAGATTCGTAGAAATAAGTGCTTATCATAGGATTGCGTTTTGAGTAAGAGGGTTTGCCGCAGCAGTGGGCGGCTAAACCGAACTGAGGAACCGATGAAAAAGATTTTCCCGGTAATAATTTGTGTTTTGATTGGCTCGCCGACGGTCATGGCACGGCGAAACGAGTCCCTGGCCAACGAAAACAAAGGAGGGCTGTACGTAAGGTCAATTGAACAAGTCCTTCGGCTCAGAGAGGACGAAGTTGATTTGGCTACCGCCGCTCTGATTGTTTCGGAACGGTGGAGTGATCTCGTATACGGTCGAAGATACCTGTCAAGACTGGATGATATGGCTCTGGAAATTCGCGAAAGGCTCAGACGCAAAAAGCTGCCCAGCAACACTGGGTCTGGTCACACCCGCCTTCGGCGGGCAGACTTCAGGGCAATTCCTGTGATAAGCGAGTATTTATTTGTTGAGCTGGGGTTTAAGGCGCTTTCAGAGGCGAACGACCCGAATGATTTGTTTATGCACACTGTGCTGGATAAAAAACGCGGGTACTGCCTGAGTCTATCAATCCTTTATCTTTCACTTGCAGAACGACTTGGTCTGCCTCTATACGGTGTGGTTGTGCCGGGGCACTTTTTTGTCAGATATGACGACAAACGGGTACGATTCAATATTGAAACAACAAGCAAAGGTGGAAGTGCTACTGATGAATACTATGTAAGTAAGTTCAAAGTGCCGGAAGGTGAAGACCATATTTATATGAAGAATCTGAATAAGATTCAGACGTTAGGCTGTTTCCTTAATAATCTTGGGAACAGCTACGTCGATATCGGTGATACGGAGTCTGCATTGCTGGCACTTCTAAGAGCGGTAGAAATAAATCCGACATTGTCTGAATCCCGGGCGAATCTGGGTAACGTTTACCTGAAAAAGGGACAGGTAGCTGATGCGATATACGAATACCGGGCGGCTTTGGAAATCAACCCAGACGAGCCCAAGACGCATAACAACCTCGGAAATGCATACACTCAACAAAACTGGCTGAAGTACGCAATTTCTGAATACGCTCAGTCGCTCGAGCTTGACCCCAATTTCACAGATGCGTACAAGAATCTGGCTATAGCTTACTGCAAACAGGGAAGATTCGCCCAGGCGATAGTGCAGTTGAAACAGGCGATTATTTTAGAGCCGAAAGACGCCGGCTGTTACAACCAGTTAGGTAATGCTTATAGCGAGATGGGCAAATATAAAGAAGCAATACCTCAATACAAAAAGGCATTGAGGATTGAGCGGGATTTAGTCGAGGCCAATTACGGTTTGGCCCTCTGTTACAGCGAATTGGGGCTGGTTGACGATGAAATTCGAGAGTACACGAAGGTCCTGGCTGTTAAACCCAATATGTTGGCTGCTTTGATAAATCTGGGCAATGCGTATTTCGGGCAGGAGAAGTACGATGCGGCTATCGAGCAGTATAAAAAAGCTGTCCGGATAGAACCCAATGAAGCTATGATCCATTATAATCTCGGGGCTGCATATTCCAACAACAAGAATTACAACCAAGCGGTGGGTGAATATTTGAAAGCGGTTGAGATCGAACCGGAAATTGGTGATGCGCATTACGGACTTGCTATCGGGTTTTATCAGCTAAAGAAGTATGATTTGGCCTGGATACACATAAAGATTGCCGAGAAATTGGGGGTAGAGGTCTCCAAGGATCAACTCGATGCCATCAAAAGGAAATTGCGGTAGAATAACCTACTGCTTTGTCACGCGTGATCTGAGGAATTGTCATTGCGAGGAGCGTAAGCAGTTGCGAGGCTTCCCGAACGGAGTGAGGGAACAGCCGAAGCAAACCCGGAGCCTCGATGAGTTGAGATTGCTTGGGTTCCCATTTTGCAATAAGTCGCAAAATGGGGTCCCCTTCGCGGAGTTTATCCCGAGCAAAGCGAAGGGCCCGCAATGACGAAGAAGGCGCACCGCAAACAATCATATCTCACAAAATCATTGATGCCGCTGCGGTAACTGTGTATATTGTTGTTGCAGATATGAACCGACAAACGCCGGCCCAGAAGAGATTGTGTGAGATGGATTCCTACGTTCGGGCTTTCGCAGGAATGACGAAAAGAGGCGAGAATGACGAGAAGAAACGGGAATGACCAAAAGAAACAGGAATGACGAAATGTGGAGGTTTTTCTTGTGCGCGTAATAAAAACGGCAATTGTGATTATTTTTGTAAGCTCGTTCTTTAGCAACGTGAGTGCCGGCCAAGCCGACTTCAATGATATCTCAGCGTACTATGGGTTTGAGGAAATAGAGATAATCAAGCTGGATTGGGGAATAAAAGACTTAAGGGTTGCCGATTTTAACGGCGACGGTCGAAATGATATTGCGGTCGTTAACAACAGAAAAGCCAAGATTGAGCTGCTGATTCAAAAAGAAGCTATCGGGCCTGGCGAAACAGAAGTGGTTGTTGACCCCGGAGACAGAGATGTAAATATAATCAACACCCCTACCCGTTTTGAGAAACAGAGCATAGCAGTTTCGCAAAAAGTGCACAGTCTGGTCTGCGGGGATTTGAATTCGGATGGAATGACGGATTTGGCTTTTTATGGTGAGCCGCGGGGTCTCTATGTAATATTGCAAAAGGCCGGCGAGACCGAGGCGGATAAGCGAAAATCATTGAACTGGCGAACAAAAAAGAAAATCAAGATCGATGACGGTCTCTTAACTTCCAATATGCTGGTATGTACCGACCTGAATAATGATGGTGCTGACGATTTGGCTCTGGCCGGTCGCGATGGTGTTTATATCGTCGTGCAAAAAGAGGCTGGCTCATTGGCCGAGCCGGTGAAATATCCTACCTCTACACAAACACTAAGTGTCGAAGTCGGCGATTTGAACGGCGATAATATAAATGACCTTATACTTATAACAAATGACAGGGAAAAGCCGGCACACGTCCGATTCGGTCTTAAGACAGGACAACTGGGTCCGCAAGTGCAATTCTTTATTGAAAGGCCATTCACATATAAGCTTCATGACATCGATGAGATAGCTGGTGACGAAATACTGGCTGTTGACGGCGTGAGCGGACGATTGACCTGTTACAAGCTTGCCGCTGAAAAGCGAAAGGATGCCGATTGGCCAATCCTATTTTATCCGCTTGCTTCAGGGCAGGCAGACACAAAACGCGATTTGGCGGTCGGCGATTTCGATGGCGATGGTCTGGTTGATGTAACGATAAGCGACCCGGGTGCTGCGGAGCTTATTTTCTACAAACACGCGGCAGGACTTGGATTAGCTGAACCGGTGAGATTTCCCGCTCTCGCTGATATTACAAGTTTGTCGGCTGCAGATATTGACGATAACGGGAAAACCGAGCTGGCTGTTTTGAGCGTTAAGGAAAAGGTGCTCGGCATAAGCCGATTCGAAGACGACAGATTGTCATTCCCTAAACCTATCGATTTAACGGGAGAGCCGGTGGCAATGGAGCTTGCCGATATTGACAACGACGGCAGCGTGGACTGTCTTTATATATCCAACGATGATGATATTAGAACTCTAAGAACGATATATAATTTGGCCGACGCAGAGGAGCTGCGAACCGGGCCTGCTTTAGAACTTAAAAAGCTTACTTCCAATCCGGACGGTTTGAAAGTGCTTGACGTTGACCAGGACGGCTTACAGGACGTTCTGATATTTGTCAGCTATGAGCTGCCTATATTAGCTCGCCAGGTAGAAAAGAGGAAATTTGAAATAGTTGACTCTCCGAAAGCGCAGGCCAGTTTGATTAAAGATGCGAGTCTGCGTTCAATCGCCGTCGCTAATGTGGACGACAAGGCAGGTAAAGAGCTGTTTGTGGCACAAAAGAACTTCGCAAGAAGCCTGGTTTTCTCAGATGGCCAGAGATGGAGTGTTATCGACCAATACAATGCCAAAAGTCCGGAGAACCAGATATCGACCGTGGCTGCTTTTGATATTAACGCAGAGAGCTCGAGGCCGAGACTTGCTATCCTGCTGCTGGACGGTCAAAAGGGTCAGCTTCAGATACTTGAAACTTCTTTAACTGATAAGACCTATCGGGTTGAAAAGGAATTGGATGTCGGCAAGTGGAACGCTGCGGTCCATCTAAAAATGCTGTTTGCACCGCTTACGCACGGCGAGGTTAAGAGCATCCTGCTGTTCGACAGTGAGAAGTTTGCCCTTATAACTCCACCGAGCGGCAGCAATGTTGCGCAGCATTTGGAGCAGCAGTTCAGCTACGAGACAAAAATAAAAGATGGGGTATACGGTAATCTTACAGCGGGAGATATAAACTCCGACGGCCGGACCGATATTATTATGGTGGAATACAGGGGCAACCACATGGAAATACTTGCGCTCGATGCCGGCGTGAAGCCGGTTCCGGCGATGCGTTTTATGATATTCGAGCAGAAAAGTTATCGCGATAGTAAGGGCCGCACCAAGTCCACTGTTGAGCCGCGCGAGCTAAAGGTCGCTGACGTGACAAACGACGGTAAAAACGATTTAGTAACCGTTATCCACGACCGTATAATTATTTATCCTCAAGACTAATTTCGTTTCTCGTGAACCCCGTTAGAAATTCTATAACGAGGAACAGTACGATACAAATAGCGAAGATTTCTAACGGGGTGAAGCTTGAAGCATATCTCGTATAAAGTAAAATGGTTGGTAACGGGAAAGTGGTTTTTGCTGCGCTTAGCGGTGGATGGATTGACAAGGCAGCAGACTAATAATTGGCTTATAGCGGGCGGCTTGCCTGACGCTGGTTTTAGAAACGCCGGCTAAAACCCAAGGCTAAATACTAATAACAACTCGCTGTTTTTGATTATGCAGACAAACGATGACATTTTGAACCTGCTCAGAGAAAAGGGCGCTGAGGCAGCACGAAAAATGCAGCGAGGACTAATAGTGCAGCCGGGTGCGATTGGCGATTGTATATCAACTCTGCCGTTAGCTGCGTTTATGAAAGATTCTCTACGATTGGGCGGAGTTGATATTCTTGGGCATACCGAATACATCGGCATTTTGCCGGGCAGAACCTGTATCGATGGCGTTCGTTCTATAGATTCAATGGATTTGCATCAATTGTTTGCTGAAACAAAGGCATTTGACCTTAAGGACGGAGACCCTTTGATAAGCGCTTTTGCTGAATATGCCTGGATTGCGACATTTTTGGGTGAGCCGGACAGCGACTTTGAACAAAACCTGATTTTCACCGCCAATTGCAGCCATAGCGCGGAAGTCATAACACTGTCTATGAAGCCACCCAAAGACTTCTCTGAGCATTTAACCGACTTTTGCATCCGGCAATTTATGGACCAAAGCGGTCTGTCTTTGCAGGGGTGGCAAGTTCGGCCCGGCGATTGTCTGATAAAAACAGCCGAAGCGGACATAAACAGAGGCAAAGAATTGCTGAGAGAAATAGGCCTTGAGCCTTATGAAAAGACGGTGGTTATTCAGCCGGGCAGCGGTGGACCGGACAAATGCTGGCACCTGGACAATTTTTTGGCTGTAGCCAAAGAGCTTGGTTCAAAAGGTATTGAAGTAATATTTTTGTTGGGGCCTGCTGAGTTAGACAGATTCAGCGATGCAACGATTAAGAAGATAAACAGCGTTGCAAGGTGTCTGACAGATTTGTCCTTGACGCAGGTATTGAGGCTCTTGAGCTGTGCCGATGGGTTCGTCGGCAACGACAGTGGGATTACGCATTTGGCAGCGGGCCTGGGAGTCAGGACATTAGCTGTATTCGGGCCGACTAATCCGGCTGTTTATAGACCCATCGGGCCGACTGTAACGGTATTTGTGGACAGTACCAGAGCTTTCGCCAAAAAGGGCTCGGCAAAGTTACAGCAGAAGCTCCTGGAGGTTTTAACGGCGTAATGTTTGCAGTGGGTTTTGAGTTGTGGTAATCTTACGGGGTTTGGAGTTCTTGCGACAATAGCAAAGACGGCCGTTTTGCTTCGCGAGGACCGAGCAGTTGACTACATTGGCCTGGTTCGCTATAATAATTTGGCCTGGGTACTATCCGATAATTGGTGGTAATGAACCGTACCGAATGTGAAAGATTTCTCGTAAAGGTATTTATATGCAGGAAAGAACTTTGGGCGAATTAGCCGAATACGTAGGAGGGCGCATCTGCGGCGACGCCGATGTGATAATCAGGTCTGCCTCGACGCTTGGACGGGCGGGCGAAGGCGATATTAGCTTTTTGACCAACCGCAAATACGAGAAGCAGCTGCGGACGACCAAGGCAAGTGCGGTAATCGTAGGTAAAGAAACACCGACCGCCTCGGTTCCTCTTTTGATAGCTGAGGACCCTTACTATGCCTTTATGCAGGTAATGGTGCTGCTGCACGGGCATCGCAAACACAAAAAGGTGGGCATCAGCCCGCGGGCTTCAATTTCCGACAGTGCGAAAATCGGCGCAGACTGCCATATTTATGATTTTGCGACAGTAGCCGACGAGGCAAAGATTGGGGATGGCTGCATAATTTATCCCAGTGTGCACATTGGCCAGGGTGTGCAAATTGGCAATGACAGTATAATATATCCCAACGTTACTATTTACGATGGGTGCAGAATAGGCAATCGTGTAATTATAAATGCGAATTCGGCGATCGGTGAAGACGGCTTCGGCTATGCCACCCATAAGGGCACACATCACAAAATACCACAGACCGGTATTGTGGTTATAGAAGATGATGTTGAAATCGGTGCTTGCTGCGGAATCGAACGAGGCACACTCGGCGATACTGTCATAAGCCAAGGCAGTAAGTTAGGTGACCTGGTTACGATAGGTCACGGCACAAAAATCGGTCCACATTGTTTGCTTGTGGCTCAGGTGGGCATTGCCGGCTCAACCACGCTCGGGCATCATTGCATAATCGGTGGACAGGTGGGTATTGTGGGTCATCTCAATATCGGAAACAACGTTACAATTGGAGCCAAGGCCGGTGTTATTAACAACATTCCGGACGGCAAAGTGGTGCTGGGTGCGCCTGCTATCGAAGCAAAGCAAGGCAAGCGAGCGTATGGTATGATACAGTACCTGCCTGAGATGCGGCAAAGTATTCGGGACCTTCAGAGTCGAATCGAACGAATTGCCTCAACCGTCGAACCCGATTCTGAAGGAACCCCAAAGTCGCGAAATGGCAGCCCTGAAAAGCCGGCTGAACAATAGGGTGACTCGTGCGTCGTGAATTGTAATTCGAGATACGAACCACGAACTACAAGATACGCAATATTCTATTATGAATAGTTCAAATGTGCTGGGCTTAATTGCTGGAGAGGGCAGACTGCCCTTTCTTGTAGCCGCCGGTGCCAGACAGGCGGGATTAAGAGTAATTTGTGTCAGCTTCGGGGAAACGGCTGAGCAGAGCCTGGCTGACGAAGTTGACGTGTTTTACAGAGTTGCAGTTGCGCGGCCGGGGGGCTGGATACGAAAACTAAGAAAGCACAGCGTAACCAAAACGATTATGGTTGGGCAGGTTGCCAAGAGACGACTTTTTACGCCCCGGCGAATCCTGCGATATCTGCCCGACTGGCGGGCATTTAGGATATATTACTGGCGGCTTCGCGGCAAAAACAAACTAACGGATTCAATTTTATGCGCGCTGGCCGATGAGCTGGCGAGCGGCGGGATAGTACTGGAGAATTCAACGATGTATTGCAAAGAGCATCTGGCAACGGCCGGTATGATGACGGCAACGCTACTGCGTCCGTCAATCGAAGGTGATATTGAATTCGGCTGGGAAATAGTCAAAAAGCTCGGTGAGCTGGATATAGGCCAGGCGATTGCAGTGAAGGAAAAAGAAGTGCTCGCTGTCGAGGCAATAGAAGGTACGGCGGAGATGATTGAGCGGGCCGGGAGGCTCTGTAAATCGGGGGGCTGGACGCTAATAAAGACTTCCAAACCAGACCAGGATATGCGATTTGATGTGCCGTGTGTTGGACCTGATACTATCAGAAGCTTAGCTAAAAACGGGAGCAAATGCCTGGTTGTGGAAGCAGCCAAGACAATAATTATCGACAAACCAGAGACAATAAAACTTGCCGACCAATTAGGTATAACTATTTTGGGGCGTTGAGTTTCAGACAGCCGCAAAGCAACAGACGAATAAATCGGCCAGCAAAATCATTTCCAATGAGCTATTTGGCTTGCTTAGCGGTTTCCGTACATCGATTCATAGTACTTCTGGTAGTCACCGGAAACAACGTTACGCAGCCAGTCGGCGTTTTGAAAGTACCAGTCTATAGTCTTATTAATGCCTTCGGCAAAGCTTACTGACGGCCGCCAATCAAGCTCTGTAATTATCTTGTTTGCGTCGATGGCGTATCGCCTGTCGTGCCCCGGCCTATCGGTGACATGCTTAATCAGTGATTTTGGTTTGCCTAAACGTTTAAGTATCACATCAATGACTTCGAGATTTGTCTTTTCATTACAGCCGCCAATGTTATAAATCTCGCCGGGCGGCGCTTTTTGCAAAACCTGCCACACAGCGGTGCAATGGTCGTATACATACAGCCAATCCCGCACATATAAGCCGTCACCATAGACCGGCAATTCTTTGTCGCTGAGAGCATTGTTAATCATCAGCGGGATTAGTTTTTCCGGGAACTGGTATGGGCCGTAGTTGTTTGAACATCTGGTGATGTTGCATTTTACGCCCCAGGTATGGCCGAAAGCTTTCACAAGATGGTCTGCCGCGGCTTTGCTGGCTGAATACGGCGAATTCGGACTCAGCGGTGTTTGTTCGGTGAATTTGCCCTTAGGACCAAGCGCACCGTACACTTCATCTGTCGAAATTTGAATGAACCGCTCTAATTTTTTATCGCGGGCGGCTTCGAGCAAGGTTAATGTGCCGGTAACATTGGTCTTTATAAAAACCTTTGGCTCGGTGATTGAACGGTCCACATGGCTTTCAGCAGCGAAATTGATAATCGTATCCACCTGATGCTCGTCGATGATTTTTTCTACAGATGCGCCATCGCAAATATCACCTTTGATAAATTTGTGGTTAGGGTGATCCAAGAAACCAGCGAGGTTTTCAAGATTGCCGGCATAGGTCAGCTTATCGACATTAACGATAAAACAATCAGGGTGCTCTGAAAGCACCATTCGCACAAAGTTGCTTCCAATAAATCCCGCACCACCTGTAACGAGAATCCTTCTCATATCTGCCTCAAAAAACGTTCTAACGGGACCTGCCAGGGTTCGATAGGCTCATCAAGCAAAGCCTTAATTTTGCTGCAATCGAAACGGCTGTTTAATGGTCTTGCAGCAGCACTTGCAAAATCGGCGGTTTTGCAGGGCAACAGGTTAACATCCATCGAGAGCTTGTCAAATATAAACTCTGCCATCTCATACCGGCTGACGTAGCCGGCACTTGCAAAATGAAATAAACCCGCCGGTTTTGTACGCAATAACTTGCAGATTACTTTGGCAACTTCGGTTGTCGCTGTTGGTGAGCCTATCTGGTCGTCAACCACCTTTAACGTTTTGTCAACCTTTGCACGCTGGATTAGCTTGGTTACAAAATTGTTGCCAGCAGAGCCGTAGGTCCATTCGACACGCAATATACAATGGCGGCAGCCGCTTTGGGTTAAGAACCGCTCGCCTGCCAGTTTGGTTTTGCCGTATTTATTTATAGGATTGGGAGTGTCGGTCTCGACGTAGGGTCTATCCAATCGGCCGTCAAAAACAAAATCGGTACTGATGTGAAGTAACCAGGCATTAGCTTCTTTTACGAGCTCACCCAGCCGCCCTACCGCTTCCGCGTTGACCCGATACGCCTCTTCAGCTTCGCTCTCGGCGCCATCGACATCGGTATAAGCCGCACAATTAACAATTGTCTTTGCAGCATTGAGAGCTTCTTTTAGCTGCCGGGAGTTGGTTATGTCAAATTCCGGTAAATCAAATACTTCAACATTAAAGCTCTGCCGTCCGCAGATTTTTGTCAGGTCCGTACCAAGCATCCCCCTGCCGCCCAAAATGGCAATCTTAGTATCATCAGTTGCCATCAGAGCCTCCGAAAATGCGGTAATTTGTCAGGCCGAAGGTCTTTAAGTCTGGAATAGTTTGCATCTTTGGGCGATAAGACGGGTTCCTTTATAGGCCAGTCGATGTTAAGGTCGGGGTCATTCCAGACGATGCCATTTTCAGTCTCCGGATTATAGAAATCAGTGCACTTATATGAAAAGACTGCCGTCTCACTTGTAACACAATATCCATGGGCAAAGCCCAGCGGAATATACAGCTGCCTGTGGTTCGCGTCGGAAAGTACTTCACTGACCCAATGACCAAAAGTTGGAGAACCTACACGAATATCGACAGCAACATCCACAACCTGGCCTGATAAAACCTGAACCAATTTACCTTGCGGTTGGGGGTATTGAAAATGCAAACCACGCAAAACACCTTTTTTGGAAAATGAGACATTGTCCTGCACAAAAGGGCCCTGGATACCGGCGTTCTCGTAACGCGTCCTGTTCCAGGTCTCTAAAAAGAACCCCCTCTCGTCAGAGAATACATCCGGCTCCAATATGAGCACTCCCGTCAGCTTTGTCGCCTTAACATTCATGTTATATTCATATTTAGACTAATTGCATTAAATGTTGCTATTTTTGTGACAGAGGAGGCTCCTTTATGACCAATTCATTGGCTTTATTGAGCGATTCGAACGTCCCGGCGTCCGTCCACCAGCCGTCGAGGATATCATAAGCCAATTGACCTTTTGCAATATAAGCGTTGTTAACATGACTAATTTCAAGCTCGCCACGAGCCGATGGCTTGAGCGTTCGTATTATGTCGAAGACCAAAGCATCGTAAAAATATATGCCGGTTACGGCGTAATCTGACTTCGGTTCTTTGGGTTTTTCTTCGATACTAATAACCTTGCCATCTAAAACTTCGGCAACACCAAATCGTTGGGGATTCTGAACGTGCTTGAGCAACAGCCTTGCACCGACGTTCTGGGAGATAAATTTGTCCGCGTACTCTTTAAGACCGCCTTCGAAAATGTTGTCGCCGAGAATAACAACCAGAGGCTGGCCGTGTGCGAAATCTTCGGTTAATGCCAATGCCTGCGCAATTCCACCCGCCTCATCCTGGACTTTGTACGTAAATCGGCAGCCGAAGTCTTTTCCGGAACCCAGCAGGCTGACAACATCGCCCATGTGCTCGATGCCGGTTACAATCAGAATCTCCTCAATGCCGATGGAGGTTAGTTTTTCAATGGGGTAATATATCATTGGTTTTTGCCCCACTGGAAGTAAATGCTTATTTGTGACCTTGGTCAACGGCATAAGCCGCGACCCCGTGCCGCCGGCAAGGATGACACCCTTCAAATCCATATTTATCTCCTTACAGGTTTATCACAGTCTGAAAATTTCAAGCCCCACAGGTGCTGATGTCAGCTACAGCTTACAGAATTCTGCGGATAGATTACCAATCGCTATCCCGGCCGGGAATGGAGACGACCAACTCCAAAATAATACGCAGCCCGGCCCTAATATTCTCAAGTAATCGCCTTTGTCGCTCCTGTGGTAAATCCGCCGTCTATCATAATCATCTGCCCTGTAATATACTCTGAAGCGTCTGAAGCCAAGAAGATAACTGCGCCATCAAGGTCGTGTGGTTGCCCAGGGCGATTTAAAGGGATGCGTTCAGTGATATAATTTACCCACTCTTTGTTCTCATATAACACGGCATTTTGCGCCGTTTTAAACCAGCCGGGAGCCAGCACGTTTACTGTTATTCCGAACTTGCCCCACTCTGCAGCCAGGCTTCTGGTCATCGACAGAACAGCGCCGCGACTGGCTGTATAAGCTGTGATTCCCTCCATACCGAAAACGCATGTACACGAACCCATGTTTATTATTCTGCCGTAGTTTCGTTTTATCATCTCCTTAGCTACTGCCTGGGCGCAGAAGAAACTGCCCTTGAGATTTGTATCTAATACGGTATCCCAATCCTGCGAGGAAACTTCGATGGTTGGTTTTCGGATGTTCAAACCGGCATTGTTAACCAAAATATCAATTTTTCCATATTCTTTTATGGTCGTCTGAACCATATTTTCAATGTCACTTTGCGAAAGCACATCCAACTGAACAGCAAGTGCCCTTCTACCCAAGGATTCTATTTCCTGTTTGAACTGATCCAAGCTTGATAATTTCCGGCTGGTAATGACCAAATCAGCTCCAGCTTTGGCAAGCGCCCTGGCGAAATACTGGCCCAGGCCACGGCTCGTTCCGGTTACAATCGCTACTTTGCCGGAAAGGTCAAAATAATCTACCATTTTGGCTTCCTCAAACTTTATGGTTTGACCCCCGCGGAGCGGGAACCTCCAGAACAATTTTCAGCAAATTTTCCTCAGCCTTGAGCAACCGCTCAAAAGCACGCGGTCCGTCTTCCAACGGCAAAACGTCACTGATTAACGGCTCGACGTTAATTTTCCCCGAAGCTACCAGGTCTATACAATCCCGAAATTCACCCGAACTGGCATAGGAACCGGCAAAAGTAAGTTCCCTGGCTACTAATTCCTGCAAATTGAACTCAGCGGTCTTCTGTAAATTACCAACAGCGACAACATGGCCGCCTATCTTTGTTACTGAAACCGCATCAGCGAAAGTCTCTGCATACCCGACGGCTTCGAAAGCAACATCCGCCCCTTTATCATTTGTTTCTCCGAGGACCACTTTTTTCAAAGCAGATTTGCCGGGATTAACAACTTCATCCGCCCCCAGCTTTCTTGCTACATCAAGTCGAAATTCATTTATATCGGAAACAATAACCTTTGCCGCTCCTCTTAGCTTCGAAGCCTGCAAAATGAAAAGACCGATTGTCCCGGCTCCAATAACCACAACCGTATCGTCAGCCGATATAGGTGCTCTATTGGCGGCATGCGTAGCTATTGATACCGGCTCCAGAAGAGCCGACTGAATAAACGACATATTGTCCGGAATCTTCGAGACGATCCACCACGGCACCGCAACATATTCGGCAAATGCGCCATGCCTTTTGAAGGCCGGTACGGAAACGCCTAATACCTGTCGCTTTTCGCAGCGATTATACGAGCCCTTGCGGCACGGCTCGCATTTATTGCAATATACAGTCGAGTCAAAGCAGACTCTGTCGTTCCTTTCAAAACCCTCTACATTCTCGCCTACCTCTTCAATAACGCCAGCCGCCTCATGGCCCATAACCAAAGGAGGAAGTCTTCTGCCGGTCTTACCTGTGAAGCCGTGAACGTCCGAACCACAAATTCCACAGGCCTTGACACGAATCAGCACATCATTAACACCAGCCACCGGCTCCGGGAAATCCGAATATTCGAGACAATATGGTTTAGTGTAAACCAAAGCCTTCATTAAAGGCCTCCATTGAATAACATTAAAATACGAATAGAAGCTCAAACACGCCGGAATAACAGAATACTCGAAAAGAAACTGATATTCACCAACTTTATTGGAGAAGAGCCGAAAATTTAGCTGTTCGACGTGCTTAAACAACCTTATATTAAGGATTAAAAGACATTTATTCTGTTGTGATTTGAATGGATATTGCTATGGCAGAAATAATTACGAGACGCCGGTTTCTATCTCAAACCGCAGGGCTTGCTGCTCTGACTGCTGTTTGGTCCGGATGCCGCTCTGGCAGTTCGCCGAATGCGCGATATCCCAATATTATTCTTATTATGGCTGACGACTTAGGATACGGCGACCTTGGATGTTATGGCTGCACCGACATTCGTACGCCAGCGGTAGACAGCCTGGCGACCCAGGGAGTCAGGTTTACGAACTTTTATGCCAACGCCCCTTCATGCACGCCAACGAGAACGGCCTTGTTAACCGGTCGTTATCAACATCGCGTTGGCGGTCTGGAATGCGCCCTCGGCATTGGCAATGTCGGCCGCTATGACGACGCTATCCGGCTGCGCCAGACGAACGACCTTGGTCTCCCTGTTGACGAGACAACCATCGCTCGCATACTCAAAGATGCAGGATATGCAACAGCAATCTGCGGCAAGTGGCATCTTGGATATGAGCCGAAATTTTCGCCAAACAATCACGGTTTTGACCACGCATTTTATGCAATTGGCGGCGGCATGGATTACTTTCATCACGTCGAACCGCCCCCCAGTAATATGTATGCGCTCTACCTAAATGGCAAACCGGTTAAGCGCAAAGGTTATTTCACCGACCTGATGACCGATGAGGCTATTGGGTTTATGGAACAGCAATCAGAGAATATGCCTTTTTTCCTTTATGTTCCTTTCACTGCACCCCACTCCCCTTATCAGGGGCCTTGCGATTTTCGGCCCCAGGCACTGCCGGAAGACTCGGACCTCTGGAACCAAAGCAAGGGACCACGACACATCTATTTTGCTATGGTCGAGAGAATGGACCGGTGTATTGGGAAAATTTTGAGAAAACTTGAAGACCAAAACTCACAGGATAATACTCTGGTTATCTTTATGAGCGATAACGGGGCATCCCGTTCGGGAAGCAATTTACCCCTCTCCGGATTTAAAGGAAATCTTTTTGAAGGTGGCATTAGAGTTCCATGTGTTGTAAAATGGCCTGGTGTGCTCCGTGAAGGCATGGTATCGAATCAGCCCTGTATAACAATGGACTTTTCCCGATCTATTGTCAGGTCGGCAGGCGCCAAGCCGCCTAAGAATCGCTCATTCGACGGGATAGATATTTTACAGGCCATAGAAACTAATCAGCCTGTTCAAAAACGTACGCTTTTCTGGCGTGCCCGAAGAGGACAACGAACCAGAAAAGCTGTCCGAGATGGCTCTTTGAAATATATCCGCCTGCAGGAGGGTAACGATGTGAACGAATATTTTTTTGACCTCGAACAAGACCCGGCAGAAGAAAATAACCTCTTTGGCGAGCGAAGAGAAGATGTGCGAAAATTAAAAATACTGTTAGACGATTGGGAAGAAAAAGTAAAGCATAAGCGTTAATTGCTTATCCGTTTTTTTAGTTGAGAAGAATGCAAAATAACTTAGGAGGTAACAAATGAACGAAAATCAGGAAAAAACTACGAGGCGCAGATTCTTAAAGAATTCAACTATGGCCGCAGCGTCAGTCACATTGGGTTTAAATGCCATAGGTGTTCCGGTAATGCAATCTGTACTTGGTGCTAATGAAAGAGTTCGCGTGGGGTTTATCGGCGTGGGTAACCGCGGAACGCAGCTTCTCGAGCGGTTCATGAAACAGAATGATGTTGAGGTCGCAGCCCTTTGTGATGTGTATGAGCCTTACCTGATGAGGGATTATTCTAAAGTTGACAAAAAGCTCAGAGATTCTTTGGGCAGCAGAGTCCCGAAGATGACAGAAAAGCTGGGCCGTAACGTCGCACGGTACAAGGATTTTCGCCACCTGCTCGACCGCAAAGACATAGATGCGGTGGTCATCTCAACGCCAGACCATTGGCACGCCATCCAGACTATTATGGCTTGCCAGGCTGAAAAGGACATATATGTGGAAAAACCATTATCAGTTACGGTACTTGAAGGCCGAAAGATGGTTGAGGCTGCGAAACGATATGACCGGGTTATACAGGTCGGGCTTCACCGACGCTCGTCCAAATCATATAGACAAGTGATTGACCACGTCCAGACAGGCAAAATCGGCAAAGTGACAGTAGCCAGAGCCTACCGAATAAGTAATATGCATCCGAATGGTATTGGCAGATATCCCGATACGGCCCCACCGAAAGGTTTGGATTGGGACATGTGGCTTGGTCCCCGGCCAAGACGCCCTCATAAGGACAACATAGTCTTATATAAGTTCCGCTGGTGGCAGTCTTATTCCTCACAGATGGCGAACTGGGGCGTGCACTATTGTGATGCGATACGTTGGGTTTTGCAGGAGCAGGCACCTGTGTCGATATCTGCGCACGGTGGAAGTTTTGCGGTTGATGATGACCGGACAGTTCCGGATACGATGGAGGTGATTTTTGAGTTTGCCTCAGGCAGACTGCTCATTTTTGGTCAATATGAGGCAAGTGGAGGGCCGGCTTTAGTGGATGGAGAAATCGAGTTCCGCGGCACGCTGGGAAATCTTTATTCCGGCACAAGCGGCACCGGATATAAAATCGTGCCCTCAAAGGGGGGGCAATTTCAGGATAGTGACCCCAGGATTAAACCGGCAGAAGGCAAGCGAATAGACGGAGACCTTACCGAGCAGCATATTCGAAATTTCCTCGATTGCGTCAAGACCCGCCAGCGCACCAATTGTGATATGGAAACGGGACACCGCTCAACAACATTTGCTCACCTGGCTAATATCGCCCTGGCTACAAGGTCTCGAATCGAATGGGACCCGAAGTACGAACGAGCTATCAATAATAGAAAGGCTAATAAGCTGCTGCACTACGAATACCGAAAGCCGTGGAAATTGGGTTAAGGGCACGCAGCACACGTTCTCTGGAAATCATCGTCTATTAGTCTTTTTTTTGCTGTGGACAACAGTTGCTCTAAGCAGCGTAACTGAGCAGGAGTAAATAATGAATAGGTTACCTGTACTGCTTGTCTTGACCGTAGTTAACTTATGCTGCCAGGCCGTTAAGCAGAACCCAAGTTCGGCATCCAAAGCTCCGATCTGTGTTGTGGGCTATCGCCTCGCACCGACCGCGACCGTAAGCGACGTTTACTCGCTGCAAGCCGGCACAACTTCGATTGCAGTCCAGCGGTTCAAGGACATCCATTATGCGCACTTTTCGTTTGTCGGTCGGACAGAACTGAGGATAGGCATCAGTGAGGCGATCTCAAAATGGTCGCTAAGCCCAAGGCGTCTGGAGATTCCCGCCAAAACCGAGGGACGAGATCTTCTTTTGGCTATCTCTGAGCCGAGCAAGCTTGTCGTCCGAATCAACGACCGGGAAAGACTTTTTATCTTCGCAGATTCTCTCGATAAATATTCACCTCGGCTGTGCGATGCCGGTGTTGTGAATATCGTTGATAGTGGAGTCGATAACGCCAGCGGCGAGGTACAGACGGCCAGAATCCAGGCGGCTATTGACTCGGCAGCTAAAGACGCAGTGCTGTTTTTTCCTCCTGGTCTCTATCGCACAGGAACTCTCGAACTCAAAAGCAATATAACGCTGTATCTTGCCGGGGGATGCCTGATTCAGGGAACGGACAGTCTGAAAGATTACAAAGGCAATGTGAATGACGGCAAGAAAAGCACCGGTCGTTTGATTCTTGTTGACCGTAGCGAAAATGTTGCAATTAAGGGGCTTGGCACTATCGATGCTAACGGAACGATCCTTCGCAATCGAAATGATCACCGAGGCCGAGTGCTGCTGATACGTAACAGCCGAAACGTTTTTATAGAGGGTGTAATCCTTCGCGATCCGCCCTCGTGGAACACACACATTCTGGGCTGCGAAAACGTAACAATCCGCAACGTCAAATTGCTGAATGACCCCGGGCTGCGTAACACGGACGGCTTCGACCCGGATGCCTGCCATCACGTGCTTATCGAGAACTGCTTTGCATATTGCAGCGACGACGCGGTTGCAATCAAGTGCGCGGGATACGACGGAATCTATCGCGACGTCGAGGATATAGTGGTTCGCGGCAATGTGCTACTGACCAAGAAGTCGGCGCTTAAGGTGGGGACTGAAAGTCGTACCGCCGTGATGAAGAACATCTTATTTGAGGCGAATGATGTTATTTTTGCTGACCGAGGGATGACGCTTTACTGCCATGACGGCGCCACATATTCGGATATTCGGTTCATAGACAACCGATTCGAAGAGTGCTATCCCGACATCAAGCAGTGTCTAATGGATTTTTATATTAAGGACCGTAAAGATTACGACAAATACTATGGCGGCGTTGGGCAAATACGAAATGTTCTTGTTCGCGGTTGTGAAGCATACACACAGTGGCCCAGAGAATCCACTTTCCGGGGCTCTCTGGACAGTAAGCATTTGATTTCGGAGATTCGTTTTGAGGATTTTGTTATCGCCGGGAAGGCATGCCGTAACCTGCAGGATGCACGTATTTCCATCAGAGCGGACGTTAAGGAATATGTGACAAATGTGACTTTTACCGTGAGCGACGGCCGGCGACTTGAGAAGAACTAAAAGGCGCAATCACCCGTGATACGTCCACGTGGGAATCTGCCCTGGCTCCTGCAGAGGCGTTTGAGACTGGTTGTCGAGTCAGAGTAAGTACGTTTAGACACTGGCTTAAACGGCCTGTGAGGCGCTTTAAATTGAAAGCTGATGGGTGTTCTGTGGGATAGTGTGGGCTGGCTTAGGTAATCAAAAAAGGCTGCAAGCATAATACTCACAGCCCTTTGGTTCACTTCCTGCACAACTATTGCATGAGGCTCTCCAGAAGCTCAAT
Organism: Phycisphaerae bacterium; assembly: GCA_030619925.1. GTDB lineage: Bacteria > Planctomycetota > Phycisphaerae > Sedimentisphaerales > Anaerobacaceae > JAUXAL01. The sequence continues at coordinate 20,313 of JAUXAL010000029.1, forward strand.
GGCCTCTACTATAAGAGGATAGACCTCGCACACATTTGGCACGCGCCCCTATTTCTAAGAAAAAGAGAAAAGGCCGTCAAGCGCAAGTCTTTGACAGCCCACGAATTACCAAATATCCCCGGTGCGACTCGAACGCACAACCTCTGGCTCCGGAGGCCAACGCTCTATCCAATTGAGCTACGGGGACGAAAACTGATACCTATACTATTCTATTACGCCAAAACTGCCAATAAGTCAAGAACATAAACGTCTTTATCCAGCTTTACAACCAGGAACACTCCCAAGCAAGCTTGTACTACTCTGCGGAGGACGGGTCGCTGCGAAGCACAAGAGTGTGCCACACCGGGTTCCATTAATGGCGCAAATCTCAATAAGAAGGATATTGGGCGGCTGTCCCAAGATATTTAACCGTCTCGAATTTTCTACTTACGGATTTTGCTTCTATATGTTATAATAAAACATGTGTTGAGTATGTTGAGGGGGGAACCCGAAAAGATGAAAAGAATGAACTCACTTAATTCGATTCGAGCGTGGCTTGTTCTGCTCTTTCTTGCTGTCGTATGCGGGACCTCAGCCGTTCGAGGCCAGCAACGCTGGCAGCGCCGCGAGGTCAACTGGCGAATGACCGGCGGCTCCACCATCAAGGCTGTTAACTATCCCGAGGGAGAAACCCTGCCGCTCCTTGCCAACCAAGACGAGCGCCGACCGACAGCGCCGCGCAAAAAGATCCTTCAGACCAAAGCAGGTTCCGGACCCCAACTGTTTTCCGCGACATCCACTGCCACGGTCACTGCCACCGTCATTGACTCGCCTCCCATAGATGGGTTCGTGCCCTGGATAGCTGTTGCCGTCACCGATAAGCGCTCCGACGATTTTGACTGGGTGGCTGAGCCGCATATGTCGGTCGTGGGAAACTATTTGACGGATAGTCCGGAAACGGACTTTACGATCGGTCTATTTGACACAGGTGCTGCTGCCCACCTAATGGGCTACGCTGCCGCTAACCGTACAGGTATCTACGCTGCTGATTTGGTGACGGCGAATACCATCGAGATCCTTGGCGCGACGCACTCGGTTTTTGCCCGGGTAAGCCAGCCGCTGGCCGTTTTTATGGACGGTCTGGCAGCAATTGACCCGAACGGAATGACGTTGGACAAATCGAACATGGTTGGCCAGAGCAACGTCTCCATTATTGTGGGTGATGTGCCACCGCCCGACAAACCGGGTCTGCCAACCGCCATAGGCTCGCCCATGAGTGTGAATTTCGTGACGGCTATCTACCACGACCATCCGATCACAGTAACGTATGACGGCAATGACTATACATCGCCGGACATACATTTTTACGACCACAACGATTCGCGAATACCCGATTATGCCAACAGCGTACCTCTTAATCTCATTCCCTCCGGCGCGGTCAACATACAGTACATTCCAGATCTCGATGATATCATAGACTTCACTTTCCAACCCGGGACTCCCTCCATCATCGTGGGAAACCTGTCCCAAAGCATCTTTTTCGTCGGCAGTGTGGATTTACGTCACGGCGCACACAGTGCAATCGACAAGGAGCGTTTTATGTTTGATACGGGTGCCCAGATTACTGTGATCGGCACAGGCATCGGCTCGCGCCTCGGACTAAACCCGGCTGACGCAGACTTTGAAGTAGAGGTCCAGGATGTCACGGGCGAGATAACAATCGAGCCGGGCTTCTATATCGATTCGCTCGAGATACCGGCCCTTGGCGATTGGCTCAGCTTCACGAACATTCCGGTTGTTCTGCTCGACGTCGGTTCACCTGAAGGGGGCTTTGTCGACGGCATAATCGGTATGAACCTCTTCACCAAGTTCAACCTGGTCCTTCGCGGTGGAGGCCTGCTTGGGCAGGATCCCCCTTCCCTGGAATTCGAGCTTATCTACATCGTTGCCGACATCGTCCCTGCCGGTGGCGACGGGGTAGTTAACTCTCTGGACCTGGCTGCGTTCGCTGAAGCCTGGCTGGCTACTACAGAGTCGGCCAATTGGAATCCAAATGCTGATATGGCCCCAGCGGCAACTAAAGATGGCCTGGTCAACCTGCTCGATTTTGCCGTATTTGCTGAATATTGGTCCGGTAGCACGGCGCGATAGATTCGTCAAAATCCAACGTTGAACTGAAGAGCTGTCAAGTATACGCGCTATATTTTCGAGACTCCAATTTTGTGACACCCTGCATAGCGAGACGCCCTGCCGTGGTCAATTTCACCTTACCGAGTCAGGCAATTGTTTGACATAGTGGTGCTTTATAAATATCATTTAGCCATTGTTAAGCCGTTTACTCCTTTGTAGGACGACTAAATGAGATTCATCCTGGATTTGCTGTATTTACTGGCTGCGGCAGCCTACAGCCCTATCGTCATATACCGAGTCATCAGGTACAAACGCTACCGGACCGGCTGGGCCCAGCGATTCGGCAAAATCACCCGCAGAAACCCCGCAAAAAAATGTATCTGGCTGCACGCCGTAAGCGTAGGCGAGATAAACGCAGCAAGAACCATCGTCAAAGAGCTTGAAAACAAATTCGGCGATTTTGAAATCATAGTCAGCACCACCACCGATACCGGTTTTGCCCGTGCAAATACCTTGTTCGGCGAGAACTTACGAGTGTTTTACTTCCCCCTTGATTTTTCCTGGATAATGCGCCGTGCCTTCGGCAATATTCGCCCGGCAATCTGTCTGCTGATGGAACTGGAAGTCTGGCCTAATTTCGTCCAAATCGCACAGCAGTTAAACGTTCCCGTCATTATAGTCAACGGCCGAATGAGTGACAAAAGTTTTTCCGGATACAAAAAGATAAAGCCAATCGCTAAGAACATCTTCCGGAAAGTAAGCCTCATTCTTGCCCAGACAGACCAATACGCTCAGCGCTTCAAGGAAATCGGCGCCCCGGATGAAAAGGTAATCGTTACCGGTTCACTAAAATACGACACCGCTCAAATCACCGACAAGGTCGAAGGGGCGGACGCTCTTGCAACACAACTCAACATCGGCAATAAAAGGTTGTGGGTTGCAGGCGCCACCGGAAACAATGAAGAAAAGATATTGCTCGACGTCTATCAGAACCTCAAAAACCAGGACCAATTCAACGACCTGTGTTTGGCGATAGTGCCACGAAAACCCGAAAGATTCAACGAAGTTGCAGAACTAATAAAACAGACCGGCTTTGAGCTTATCAGATACAGCCGGGTAAAAAACCAGGCTACAGGAAAATCGAGCATCCGCCACAAGGCGTCCTGCGGAGAGAATCGAGTATCCGCCGCAAGGCGTCCTGCGGAGAGTATCGATGCTATTATTCTTGGCGATACAATGGGAGATTTGAGAAAATTTTACTCCCTTGCAACCATAATTTTCGTTGGCCGGTCCCTCGTACCGATGGGCGGCTCCGATATGGCCGAAGCTGCGGCCCTGGGCAAATGCACCTTATTCGGCCCTCATGCCTTCAATTTCAAACAAACTGTTGACGCACTTTTAGCCGACACCGGTGCCGTTATGGTTAAAGATAAACAAGAGCTGCTGCAAATGATGGAGAAATGTCTTCTCGAACCAGACTTCGCCCAGAAAATTGCCCAAAACGGCCGAGAGGTAATCAGAAAAAACCAGGGCGCCACCGCTAAAAGTATAGAGCAAATCGCAAAATTTCTGACCACCACTTGATTAAAACGTTTGTCGAACAATCATGCTTTTAGCTTTTTGGCCACTGCTTCAATATGTTCCGGCCCAGCTCCACAACAGCCGCCAATAATGTTCACGCCAGCTGAATATATTTTCTCCACCGCCGCTGCAAAATCTTCAGGCGATACCTTATAAACCGCCTGGCCCTCAACCAGTTCCGGCTTGCCGGCATTAGGCTCAGCATAAATCGCGACATCATCCGACAGAGCCCTCACCGCCGAAACAAACTTCTCCGCCAGTTCCACATACTCATTAAGTGACACAGTGCCGCAATTAAACCCAACTGCGTCGACACCCAGCGAGACTATCGTTGAAACCGCGGATTCGACATCAACACCCATCATCGTTCTAAAACCGTCACCGCCCTTATCAAAAGCCATTGATGCAAACACAGGCAAATCCCCGCTGAGCGATTTGGTCGCCTCGATTGCAATCGTCACCTCATCGAGGGCTGTCATCGTTTGGATTATGAAACCATCCACGCCGCCGGCTAAAAGTGCCTTTGCCTGCTCAGCGAAAGCTGCTTTTAATTCCTCCGGCTTTATACTGCCCAAAGGCTGTAGAAAATCTCCACTCGGCCCAATATCGCCTAAGACATACTTCTCCTCCCCCGCTGCCCGCCGGGCGATTTGGGCACCTGTGGTATTTATCCTAACAGCCTCCTCGGTAAAGCCATGCCGTCCCAAAGCATACTTATTGGCCCCGAATGTGTTGGTAAGAACCGCATCGCTGCCGGCTTCCAAGTAGCTGCGGTGAATATCAGAAATAATATCAGGCGACTCAATATTTAGATAATCATTGCACGTGCCCACCTCAATCCCGTGAGCAATCAACTGTGTTCCCATCGCCCCATCTAATAAAAACAGGCCTTCTTTAATTCTCTGGTTTAGACTTATCCTGGCCATAAACGAGCTGCCCCTCTTCTTTTTATTTACTGTGGCTGTTCAATCCAGTTTCCTCCAACGATTCTAATAACGCGCTTAATACCTCGCGGCTGGGGGCGATTGAAAAGAACATTCTGCTGCTTGGCAGTAATTTTCGTCGATTTTATAGACTTAAGGTCAAGGGTAATACTAAGTGACTCTTTCGGGTTGTCGTCGGCACGCTCAATAATCTTTATACTGGCCGGAACAAAGAACCCTTCGAGAACCTGCTTGTATTTATCCAATTCTGCAACAACGGCAACCTGTCCGTACACATCGAAATACTCAATCTTTCGAACCAGATAGTCACAGCTATAGACATATATTTTTTTGACTACCACGCCCCACTCTCGTTTTGTAAGTACATCAAAAGCACCTTCATTCGACAAGGACCAATTCGGCTGTGCATCTACCGCCGCAATCCCAAGAGCTTCAAGTAAAGTCTTGGGATTTATCATAAGTGTCAGGGAAGAGTCCTGCTGCGACCATTCACCCCACCAGTAAGTGCTGATTTCTTTTGCCCTTACTGACAGCCAAAACTCGTCTTGGTTTGAGCCGAGAACTATCGCTTTGGGGACAAGAGTTACATCGCCCTGCAGATACATTTCAACAGGCGGATTCACCCAGAGTTTTACGGAAAACTTTTCTTTTTGCGGCTTTTGCTTCCCCTCAACATAATACTCTAAGAGACACTGCCCGTTAGCCTTGAGCGGCACCATATTTTGCCAGTGCGACTCCAGAGCAGACACCGCCTCGGCTACAGAGTCTTTACCCGGACAAATCTCTAACGGCTTGCGAACCTCAGGCGCACAGCCGACAAGAATTAGTATTCCCGCAGCAAAACAAAAGTATAAACAGAGGTTGTGACGCTGATAATTCACTTTCTATAAATCCGTCTGTAAAATCTCACCTATCTGCGACGATAATTGCTCGATTTGCTCATCGTCAAGATGTGGATTTGTCACCTCGACGATTTCCTTATCGCCCACTATTCTCAAACGCCAGATCTCCTTGCCGTCTTCGGTTCTGGTCGCATCGTATTTCATACGCCTTTTTCGCATCAAAATCAATGCCAGAACAAAACGAAAATTTATTTTTTCCTGCTCAGTCTCGGTGCCTAATCGCTCAAAAAAAGCCATCAACATTTCATCATCAATGAATCTGGCCTTTTTCTGGCCTGGCTGCGGCCGTTTGGTTTTCCAGTAACAGAACACATTCGGCTTTTGGCTTTCCCAGTAATCAGCGCAAAAATCCCGCCGCTGCAGTCCTTCGTCAGTCTCTACCAGAGCGCCGAAGTATTCTTCGCCGTATTCAATCTTTTTACCGCTGCCGTAGCACTGCCCGAGCGGCTTGTCAATTTCCCACTCGTCCATTTTTAGAGCCTTTTTGCAATTCTTGGGCTACTTTTTCCACTTCGCGCCAGACACGGAGCAAATTAGCTCCCCATATCTTTAAAATATCGGCTTCGGAGTATCCCCGTCTAACGAGTTCAATAGTAACATTCAACGCCTGGGAGTGGTCATTGAAGCCGGGAACACCACCACCACCGTCAAAATCGCTGCCGATACCAACATGCTCGATTCCCGCAACCTTAACCGCATGGTCTATATGGTCAACATAAATTTCTACGTTGGCAGGCGGCGGTGAACCCAGTTTCAAGAAGCCGCCGACCGCTACAATCTGAATAACCCCCCCGTTTCTCGCAAGCGCTTTGAGCTGCTCATCGTTTAAATTCCTTGGATGCTCGGCCAGTGCACGGCATCCTGAATGCGAGGCGATAATCGGCGCCTTCGAGACCTTGATAAGATCATGGAAGGACTTTACAGAAATATGAGATACATCAGCCATAATGCCCAGCCGGTTCATTTCCGCAACGACTTTTTTGCCGAATTTGCTTAGGCCATTGTGCTCAGCTTTCTTGTCGCCAAGTTTCTTCCTCGGATTGCAGGAGTCACAAATATCATTGTGGCCATTATGGCTCAACGTAATATATCGGGCTCCAAGATTGTAAAATCTTTCAACATTTGAGGCGTCTTTGCCAATTGCAAACCCGTTCTCTACGCCAATCATAATAGCTCTTTTGCCGGTTTTTGCAATCCGTTCAACGTCTTCCGGCGATGTGGCAAGCTCACAACGCTCTGGATACATCTTTTCAGTCAGGCGGTGTATCGCCTCAAATTTAGCCATCGCAGATTCATATGCTTTTTTGTATCCTTCGGCGTCGCGCTTGTCCTGCCCAACGAATACAGCCAGGAACACACCATCTACGCCGCCTTTATTCATTTTAACCAGGTCGCATTTGAGTTTCGGATTGTCTATCCCCGGATCAAGCGCCTCTGTGGCGTACTGAGTACCAGGAATGTCAACGTGGGTGTCAAGGGTTAGCGCCTTTTTATGAATCGCTTTCGCCCTGCTAATGATTTGCTGCTCGGTTATCGGCTGTTTCGAACATCCGACGAAAATTATCAGCAGCGCTACCAACGATAAAGAACTTAATCGTTTGAAAAACATTGTCACATCTATTAACTAATATTTCCCGGATAACCTATGCTAAGCCGCGTCGCTCGGCTTATCTATCGTGATGGTATCCGAATCGGCCGACTTAGTGCCGTTTCCAATAAATAAGTTTAACTTTTTGATTCGCCTTCGGCGAAGCTATTGAAATAGATTCCCCGCTTCGCCCCCGTGCTTTTGGGCTTGGCCATCTTGCGGACTTGCGAAAGCAAGAACGGGGGCTTCGGTCGGAATGACGGTACGTATCGAATGTTACACTCACTTTTTAGAAACGGCACTAGTACTCAATTCTTATTCAAATTTCAGCCATTCGTTTATATTCTGGACAGTTTTGGGCCCGATGCCGCTTACTTTCTGCAAATCATCGCAATTTCGAAAAGCCGGGCTGTTACTATCTTTCCCGATGAATTGGGACCGCTGGCGGTATGCCACTATTGCCCCTGCCCGTGCCATACCTATACCGGGCAATCTCACCAGGCTTGCTACGGGCGCATAGTTTGGATTTATTCGGCTCTCCAGCTCAACTTCGCATCCGCTAAAAACGGAGCCGGACCGCACAAGATTCGAAACAAAACCATAGGAAAAGCAAACGGCCACACATACACTGATAACAAACGCAAATGATTGAATCGGCTTTTGCCTGGCTTCTGATTGCTGCACAGGATTATCGCTCTCCAGTATTTTTCACCACCAAGACCCTTAAGAAGTGCAAAGTGCCTAAAGTGACACTTCCGTGTCATCCTGAGGCGAAGCCAAAGGATCTGGCCAACGAAAGAGAGATTCTTCGCGGAGTTTATCCTTGAGCAAAGCGAAAGGCTCAGAATGACAGCCTTGCTGGTACTTTATCACTCTTATTTTTCTTGAGGCTTCGTGGCTAATTTCCCACACTACTTACCGACCAAAAATGGTATCATGAAGTTTCTTCAGGGTTCGAAACGATTCTTTGGGTTCGAGCCGACCTGTCAACAGACCGCTGTTGGCTATGACACTGTTCTTTGTATCAGCGAAGCTCGAATATGTCACGGAGCTAACAAATGGTTTGCTAAACGCTATTTTATAGAACTGCTCAATCCATTGCCCTTGCTGCGATTGGTCCCATTCCCCGTGCCATATGCCGGCAACTTTACCATCGTGCAAGCCAGCACCATCTCGGCTTGGAACTCCAACATTAGTAATATACAAGGGCTTGGCTATAGACCCAAAGCAATCCAGAATTGCCGATATTTGCATCATATCTCTGACGTGCATACCCGATTGATTTTTGCCAAATCGCATCTGCAGTCCCAGCGCATCAAAATTAATCCCGCTTTGCACAACCATATCCATATAAACTAACGGTGGAATCGTATTGGATGTCGTCGCATAATATTCGCCCCACGGGTTGCTGATTTCTATTATCTTCAAAGCCCTGTCGCTTCCCTGTTTCACGGCCATATTAGCTGCGCGGGTCAGTTCCAGAATCTGCTCGAACCTGAACCCAAAATGATTAAACACATTCAAACCACTCACGGCATACCACGTATGAACAACGCTTGAATAGCGAGTAACCACCTTTGAAACAAACTGATACGCGGTTTCCCGAATCTTTTCAAAGCCCGCCCCGTTGCGAAGCAGCCACTTGGGCAGATATTTTTTTGAGAAACAAAGCAACGGACCTGCAGCGAGCGCCAACTTCCTTTCAGCAAGCGCATCAATACAGGCATCAACCGTTGAAAAATCGAAACTGCCTTTATGAGACTCTATCTGGGCCCAGTTTATTGGAATCGTTACAGAGCCGAACAATTCCAGCAGCTTTTCAACATACACAGGATCATCAATCTGCATAGGATCTATCCTGCAGCCAAGGCAGCCTCGGCCAAAACCGTGGCTCTTGCTCCTCGTCTCGAAGAGCGACTCCGTCTGTTTTATTGCCAGCTTTTCAGAATAAACTATCGCTTTCTTGAGTGATTCGTCCGCCAATTTAGACGCCAATGGCGGCTCAGAGATGTTTTGAATTGCCCGAATAAATAAATCCTGGGCCTCTTTGCAAATATTTCCTAAGTCCTCTACACTGTTGAAAAAGAACCAGTCTTCTCGCTTGTTAACGATTTGCATTAGCTTCGCACGCGCTATCTCGACATTCAAATTATACGGGCGCTGCCTCTCGGGCAGACAGGTCGTTGGCAAAAGCACCCTGCCAAAACCATCGATAGGCCATAGCAAAGCCAGTCCTGCTGTTTCCAGATTCGGCCTTTCACACTCGATAAAACCGTTTTTGAAGGTAATCTGGGCTCGGCGGATACCGGTTCCGTCGCCTCCGAAAAGGTAAGCACCGCATAATGCAAATTTATCAACAACCCGGCCGTTCTTAAAAATCTGGAATTTCACTTTTTTCCTTTGCTTATCAGCGTACAACGTTCATCATTTGGCGCATAGCGTTTAGTACCGTCATTGCCCGTATCAAGTACGGGGCAGGCTCTGCGCAAGATTGTTACCCCGCGTAGGCGCCGGGCAGGAATCTATAGCCTGTCCGCTATACGGTATAACTGCGCGCTAATTATAGCAATTGCATCCTTAAACGCAATCCAAACCTTTTATTGATTTTAATTATCCTTCAAATGTTTAAAAGTATAATCCCCATAAAACTTCAGCTATACAGCACAACCGTTTGTTGAAATTTTGTAGAAGCTGAACTTACTCCTTATTTTTGCTGAATTTATCACCTTTATAGGTTAAAATCCCACCCATAGATTTTGCTTAATTTCGGTTTTACTATTTACGGATTATTGTAGCCTTGAGGAAAGGACCAAAAATGCTGAACAAGAAAAAATCGATGTCCCGGCGCAGTTTCTTAAAGAATTCTCTGATTGGCGCGGCCGCATTGGCCTCTACATCAGCGATTAAATCGCCGGCAGCACAGACAAAACTTCCATCATTGCGACTGGGAGGCCGAACATTTGAAAAATTTGACAGCCCGAATGCCTGGGTAAAAGTTATCAGGAAGCTCGGCTACAATGCCGCCTACTGCCCGGTGGGCGCTGGAGAAAAAGACGACGTTGTCAATGCCTACGCCGGTGCAGCTAAAAGAGCGAACATAGTCATTGCCGAAGTCGGAGCATGGAGCAACCCAATCAGCCCCGACGAAAAAACACGCCGCCCAGCCCTGGCAAAATGTCGCAGGCAATTGGCTCTGGCAGATAGAATTGGCGCCAGGTGTTGCGTTAACATCAGCGGTTCACGCGGCAAACGTTGGGACGGTCACTCGCCGGAGAACCTGACCAAAGAAACATTTGATATGATTGTTGAAACAACGCGCGCCATTATTGACGATGTCAAGCCAACGCGGACCTATTTCACATTGGAAACCATGCCGTGGGCTTATCCGGACTCCCCTGATTCATATTTACGTTTACTAAAGGCAATCAATCGCAAGCGTTTTGCCGTTCACCTCGACCCGGTCAATCTCATTTGCAGTCCGCAGCGCTATTTTAAGAACGGCGAACTTATCCGCGAATGTTTCAAAAAACTTGGCCCCCATATTAGAAGCTGTCACGCCAAAGATATCCTTCTACAGACAAAACTCACCACCCATCTTGACGAAGTTCGTCCAGGATTGGGTGCGTTGGATTATGCTGTGTTCTTGAAAGAATTAAGCAAACTGCCGGGTACTCCGCTCATGCTGGAGCACCTGCCAAATGCAGAAGAATACCGCCTGGCGGCCGCACATATTCGCTCGGTTGCAAAAGCAGTAGGATTGTCTTTAGGCTGAAAAAGATTCCGAAATTTTCGTATTGAAGAAGGTCTGATTATAGCTATCTTGGATATTGGAAAGAGGCTTGTCTCAGGATGAACGACTAAAACTTAACAGCCGGAGCGTTCCTATTGACACCATCCGGACTGTCAATTCAAAGCTATCTCGCTCTGACCGCACACGCCGTAGTGTTTCATTTGAACTTCGTAAAGAAGATTGTTTTTCTCGATCAGCTTGGCTATCAAGCCGACTTGATTGAGTAACATTTCAATCAGGTCAATATTTATCAAGGTTGATTCAGGGCTGTATTGTGGCAGAGCAATAATCACGTATCCGCAATTGTTTTGCTCGGTCGCCAATTGTGTAGCAATGACACTGCAATCGTTTGCTTGAGTTATAATCGGCTCAGCACCGTCATCAATCTTGGCACAAAGTTCTTTCAAAAATGACTCGCTGATGTTCAACTTGACAAATTCTTCCGAGTTACTGGGCCAGATGTTACCGTCTCTGTCCATAATTACCATTATAGGCCCCTGCTCAGGCAAAACCTCAAAAATCTGCCGTGCAATCTGCTCGTTTAACACAAAGCCTGGAGAAAACAGCGACTCACACATATCCATTCGACCGCTCCTTACCTTGTTCTCTGAATAACACTCCCAGCAAAAATTTCGGTATAATTACACGGCAACTTTCTTAGTGATAATATTTTGGTCTAATTCCGCCAAAAAGACATCCCGCACCAACAGGGTACGCCTGTAGCCTGAAAATGCGGGTTTTCAGTCTCAAAACGGCGTTCATTGACAAATTAAGATGTTTTTTTCCCGATTTCTGAGAGGGCGAAAAACCCCAACAAACGCCGAAAATCGCTGGTTTACGCTAAACACACACCTAACCGAGTTGGTGCGGGACTGAGTTTGAAAGTGAGTTTATAGGACGCAGCCTGAATGTGGATATCGAGGCAAGATTCAGGAATCAAGCATCGATTTTAGTTTGGCCATCGAAAACCTTTTTCCGGGACAGTCAGTTACTCGCGCTCCCGGAGTGGTGTTATGACTATAAATACGGTTTTTCGAAATTCCATATCGCCTTTGCAGAAAGCGAGTCAATTTCACAAGGGATTGCATCTGTCGTGCGGTAGGTACTGTGCGATTGAAATTACCCACAAGGCAAATTCCTACCGCATCTTTATTGGCCCAATTTCCGGGGGTTCCTCCACAATGAGCGCCGGCGATTTGCTTTCGCCAGCGAAATGTTACCTCAACCCGGCCGTCACCGCTGTCAGTACCGTTACCTATTACAAAATCGTAGCCAACCCCTTCCCAATAGTTGCCTTCCCTGTGCCACTTATCAAATATAGCTGCGTTTCCGTTTTTTGTCCCTGAATGATGTATCACTATTGCTGTCCATTCCTTCTCCAGCGCCGAAGGCGGCAGCCAGTCTCTCGGGATATTTCTATAAACACTTTCCTGGGTTCGCCCCGGCGTTGTGACCGCCAGCGGAACAAGTTTGGGCTCAGAATCAGGACCATGTACAATCTTCGGCATCGGCTCCTCACTGTATATACAACCGCCCAAAACAAACAAACAACTGTAAAAAATAAGAACTCTGCTAAACATCTTCTAATATTTCCTCTTATCCGCTACGGAGCCTTCTCTTGATTTCGTTGGCAAAGACAGGCTTTTGATTATACCTGTGTCTGACCTTAGCTTTCTGTTAGAAGCGGTTTTTCCTTATATCTGGCCATATACACACTATTGCCTCGTTCGTTGAATTCAACCACATCCATATATGCGTTCATAAGAAGCAACCCCCTACCCTCGGGTTTGTAAAGACTCTCGCCCCATCGCGGATCTGCTACGGCTTCCGGCTCAAACCCGTCACCCTGGTCCGTCATGGAAATTTCAACTTTATCCAAACCAACAGAATAGTCAATCTTAACACTTTTGGCAGAATCCATTTTATTACCATGCTTGACGGCATTGAGAAAAGCCTCCTCCAAGGCCAAATGAACGGCAAAAATATCTTCTTTGCTGAAACCGTTGTTTTCGAGCTTAGACAGAATCTGCTCGTACACCCCAACAACAGCAGACGGCTTGCTTTCGACAACTATTGAGCAATTGATTGGTGCTTTTGATACCATAAGTAAGGGAAAAAACCTTTGCCTAATTCGCCTTAGACAAATCCTCGGCTGCACTTTCAACATCTTTGTAAATATCGAAAGTTTTGGTCAGCCGTGTTATCTTGAAAATTTCATATATCTTTGGGTTTATATTACAAAGTCTTAGTGAGCCATCGCGCTCGTAAATCCTTTTGCTGATCCTTATTAGAAGTCCTAAAACAGCAGAGGACAAAAACCGGACATTGCCAAAATCCAAAATCAGCTTTATCCGCTTGGCCTGCTCAATAACAGACATAATCGACTCTTGAAGTGCCTTAATGTCCTTCTCTTCGAGGATTTTTTCGTCGGTAAAAGTAATTATCGTTGCATCCCCGGCATACTCGACGCTTATTCTTGGCTTAATCTCAGCCATAACAATCTCCCTGATAAAACCATAAACAAAAATGTCCGAAAATCCTATGTTAGAACACCACAGATGTCAAGTCTTTTGCATGTTGAGCCATTTGCGTGGTAAGCATTTTCACTCGAACTCAAAGACCGAATCCGATCTGGGATTTTGAAATTGGGTTTGATTGGCTTTGAATTGGGTTTGTTTTTTTCGAGTCTGAAGGCGTGCTTCATTTTCATAATCCCTTTGTGAAAAAGCGTTTGCGTTCATTAGTACGCCCAGGAAATTGGGTTTGTTTTGCATAAAAGTAGTCAAATTCGACGTTGATTTCTCCACTAATTACGTCCTGACAGGATAACAGGAGGGACTCCTGATTTGCGATTTGCGATTGACGATTTGCTATTGGCTGTTGCCGATTGACCATGAACTATTAACTCTTTATTAGTGTGATTCTATTCCATTAGCTGAGGTGTATTATACCCAGTGAGAGCTTGGCCGTCAAGTAAAATTAACCACGGATTACACGGATTTCACGGATTTTTTAGTCACGGATTGCACAGATTTACGAAGTGAGATGCCGGATGCGGATAGTCAAATGACTACGAGCTTATTCATGCTCCGTCCGGGGACAGGTTGTGAAATGACCCATAGTCAAATGACTACGAGCTTTTTTATGCTCCGGCCAGCGAAAGGTCGTGAAATGAACCATAGTCAAATGACTACGAGCTTTTTTATGCTACAAAGCTGGATGCTTGCCTGATATCTGGCTTCGGCTGGGCCGTGATGACATATAAAGCACCTCGCCGAAGGCGATACCATCTTACAGGGGCAACGTATGCGTGTTTTCCAACTTCGTGCATTCAGTTCTTTTTGTTGTGTTTCTACACGGCTTTGGCATCCCTTTGTCCCGCAACTCTCGCATAATTCTCTCCCAACAGATGCGTCATAGGCATATTGAATTTTAGATTTGAAATTTCAAATTTGAAATTACCATCCACAAGCTATATATTATCAAACGTGAGTCTGTTTGTCACGAAGTTTCCCGTGTTTTTTTCGGCTCAGATGGAAATGTTCTTGCAATTCAGAATGTAAAATGGACAATACTCGCTGTGAGTTCTCATGTGTTTTTCAACCTTGGTGTATCTTGACGGAGATTAAAATGAAAATCAGTGAATTTCAACAGTTAATTTCCCAGAAATACGAAAAGCGAGACCGGCAAAGAGGCATTCCCGCCACGTTTATGTGGTTTATTGAAGAGGTCGGAGAACTTGCCACCGCCCTGGTATCTGAGGACAAAAAAAATAAAGAGCAGGAATTTGCTGATGTCTTTGCCTGGCTCTGCACGCTGGCGAACATAAGCGATGTTGATTTGGAAAACGCCTGCGCCAAATATACCGGCAATAACGTCAAAGGCTTCAAACCAAAATAACAAGAAATCCGACCCAGCAACGCTGGGTTCCAATCGATACCCGCCGTTGGCGGGTCGAAATTCGAAGCTATATTAAGTGAACTAAAGTGCCTAAAGTGAGCTAAAGGGAGCTAAAATTACCCAGTTGTAGAAGCTTGTTTGTCGGTGTCGAAGCTGGTATCGAAACTGGATGCTCGAGTAGAAGCGAGTTTCGAGCTTCTATGACAAGCATCGATACGAGCATCGACAACCTTAAACGAAAGTTACACTTTAGGCACTTTTCAATCACCAACTTCGTCAGGATGTTGAATTCCTGTATCTTTGTTAGCTGTTGATAAAGCTCGGTAGAAACACCACCCAAGACCACCGACAATAATCAGGAACACCACAGCAAGGATTATATACGAAACACCGCCCAGCTCATGACGAATAGGGGCCTCTGTCCGACCGATTCTGACCGTCCGTGTCAAACCAATCAGGATTACCGCAACAAATGCACCCACATCCATCGTTGCTAATATCCCCGCCCATCTCGCAAACCAGGACGCCTGACTGCTGGAGGTGTTGTGCCTATCCAGAACATAATTGCTCAGCAGCGCCAAAATAATCCCACCTGCCAGCAACAACCAAAACAGCGGATTCTCAACCGCATTCTCAGCGACCTGGGGAATTGAGGTTCTAAGGAAGACAACGAGCAAACCTGCCGCGGGAATTAACGCCAGCACAAACATTATCAGTCCACCGAATCTACCCCTGATTTGGCCGGCCGAAGGCCGGTCTGATCCAGTCCAGGGCTTCGCCCTGGCCGAAAGGCGGGGTCCCTCCAAATTCTCTTCTTCGTGCTGTGGCGCTTGAGCATCCCGGCGACCTTTGATTAAACTGAGAATGACCGCTAACACAGGTACCATCGCAACAACACCAAGCCCAACGCAGTTCGGCAGTATCCACCGGCCTTGTGGTGTCCTCAAGAAACCGCTTTCGGCGCTGATGTCATCAAAAAGCTGCCAGAAGAAAAGCGAGCCAAGCACTATCGGAATCACTAATCGAATCAGATAATCCCACCATCTGCCCAGCTCCCAGTCGCTTCGGCTGTTGGCGTGACGCCTCAATGTCCCAATCCGCCAAAGCCAACCCAGAACCAGACATTCCAACAGACCCAAAAATGCTATACCCCACGTCCCATTGGCAAACCCATCAATAGTCCAGAGCCAGTTCAACCCGCCTTTCGTCACGAAAATCAACCCGAATGCCAGCCCCGCTATGCTGATGGCAGGCAGAACAATACCCCTTCGCCACCCTGTTTTATCAACGATACTGGCCAGAATCGCCTCGGTTATCGAAAACGCCGAGTCGATACCCAGCGTAACAAGCGCAAAGAAGAAAATAAAGCTAAACCAAGCCGAGTAAGGCAGCTGCGCCAACGCGTAAGGAAACGCCACAAACGCCAGCGAAGGCCCCTTCTCGGCCACCTCCTCAACCGCCACCGGATTGCCCGCCTGCTGTGTTACAAAAGCCATTCCCCCAAGCGTGGCAAAGACCGCCAACCCCGCAATAAAGCTCGTTGAAAAATCGGCAAGACTTACAATCGCCGCGTTATTATTGATATCGCTTTTTCTGTGTAAGAAGCTGGCGTATGTAATCATTACCCCCCACGCAAGGCTCAATGAAAAGAACACCTGCCCGAATGCGAAACGCCACGTAATAGGTTTGGCAAGCTCCGACCATACCGGGTCGAGGTAATAAGCCAGCCCTTGCATACTGCCCTCAAGCGTCAGACCTCGCACCGCAAGTATAAGCAGCATTAACCACGGCAGAGGAACAGTCAGCCATACAATCCTGCCAACCAGCTTCACACCCCTGAATATGCAAAAGTACATCGCCGCCCAAGTGAGAATCAGCGGCCAAACAATCTTCCACTGAATTGAACCAAGTGCTGGTCCCTCTTGATAGCCCAGATACTCCTCAAAAAAGAAGTTCTTTGCGTTCGCGACTCCTTCAATTCCTTCACCGGCCCACGGCAACTGTCCACCGTTGAAAATCCCAACAATACTGTACCATAAAAAGCTAAAGCAGTACGCCAGAAGCACCGTGTAGTACGTGATTACAACAAAACCCATGATAATCCCCCACCAGCCGACCATCTCAAAACGCCTGTGTGCCTGCTTAAACGCCTCCGGTGCCGCCCGCTGAGTATAATGGCCGAGGCTGAACTCAAGGACCATCAGGGGAATGCCAACCAAAAACAAGGCAATGATATACGGAATCAGAAACGCACCTCCCCCATAGCTGTAAAGTTTATACGGAAAGCCCCACAGATTGCCTAAACCCACCGCCGAACCAACTGCTGCAAGAATAAATCCACCCCGCGTCCCCCAGCTTTCCCTTTGCTCTTCCAAAAGCTCAGCCACCGCCGCTCATCCTCCTGTTGTCCCCAATCACACTTACGCTCCTGTGTTCTCTCGCTTTTTCGCTCTTATGCTGTTGTACTTCTGCGCTCTTGTCTTTTATTCCAAGCAATTTCAGCGTATCACGTTCAATGATGTTTCGAATGTTACCTCGCGGAACCGTGGGCAAATTTGTGTCAGCCAAAAGCATATTAAAGCCAAGCAGTGTTTCCATACACTCTCCTGCGTTACCGAATGGGAATCCGCTGCCGAACAAAAGCTTATCCATCACCCCGCGCTCGTTTGCCGCCACAATCATATTATAAATTTGCCAGACATTACTCGGCCGTATCGTCAAATCCGCATACACATTTTCGTGCTTGGCCACCATCGACAATGTCTGCTCAACAAAGGGCGCTCCCATACTCCCGATGATAATTTTCAAAGCGGCAAATTCCCTGGCAACCTCGTCCAAAAGGTACGGCTGGGCATAGCCTAAAACAGCATCGGCCCCGAGATGACCGCCGTTATGGAAGAAGACAGGCAGACCAAGCTCCTGGGCCGATTCATAAAACCGCATCGCCCTGCTGTTTGACGGATGAAAACCGCACACCGAGCAATATAAAACCGTCCCCTTAAGTCCTAATTTCTCTGTGATAGGTTTCAGATTATTAACGCTAATTTTATCTTTTGGTGGGTCTACGACCGCAAAACCAACCATTTTTTCTTTATGTTTATTCACATACTCAGCTAATTTTTTATTCACCTCTTCGCCCGGCCCATCTGCGGTAGCTAATACTATGCACACATCTACTGGCTCGACCGCGGCTAAATGCTCCGATGTCTCAAAGTCGTCAGCCGGAAAATTTATATGTGTATGACAATCAACTATCATATTCGGCCCCTTATATTTTTTAGCCGCTATCAAATAGCAGCTCCTAAAATCGTGATTTATATTAGCTAAGCTCATTTCCAGCGTCAAGAACAAATATTTCCCCATATTTGCCTATATTTTATGATATCGGCACACCACCGCAAAAATCTTGCACCTCATTTTTCCCGGATTCCCAAAATAGATGGATGGGCAAGGAAACACATAGGCAAGGTAAATGCTCTGATATTTACCGTTGTGTTAGCGAGGCAGCACCGTATCCAATAGCTTACGGATACCGAGTCTTCCATGTTTATCACAAGCAACAACGCTTACAAATATCGTTTCAAACGGTCCGCTTTGAGAGCGCAGATATTTAGTTAGGTTAGTAAACGCATGCTCTACAGGCACTATGAGGCTCGGATCGAGCTGGTCTACGTGAAATGGCTTGGGTAGGGTATCCCCAAATCCAAGTTGCATTATATGCTCTGTAATTTCTTCGTTGCAGGCACTAGATTCGGGAGATATCTCCTGTTCACAGCTTACTAGCAGGTCGGCTTTTGTAAACACGAACGCCACTCGTTTTCTTTTGATTTTCTTCTGCCCGGCGAGGTGATATTCTAATACATGGTGCCACGCGGCTCGTATAGCTTTTCTCATCCTAGCTATATATTTTTCTCTGTCCACGGGTGAAAGTACAAAAGCTAAATCCACCACGAAAATGAATGCGTCTGCTTCCATTGCCCACTTAAAATAATCTGTTTCGTGGAACCAGTCACCAAACTCGTCTGCAAATTTCTCACTATCGTCTCCAGGGAAATCACCTATCTCTACCTTATACCTCCTTCTAAAAGGAAAGCCTTCAAAGCTTATGTCTGCCCGGTAAGCGAAGAGATCTTGATCAGTAGTTGGTCCCAAAACCCGGCCAATGTCTAGTTTTTCTAAATCTGCGTTCACTTTCTCAATAGTCTCCTTACCACGTGGAACAGTCGAAACACCTGCAATGCGATTGGCAAATAGCTCACCGAACATGGCTGTTACTAGACAGGTTTTGCCCGATTTTGGAAACCCAATGATAGCTATATTATAGGCTCTAGCTAAACTCGCTAGGCGAAGACCCCTCCAAAGCATGCCCATAGTTAACACCATCACCAACCCTCCCAATAGGGTCGCAATAATTTCTAAGTATTGTGTCATATTGTCGCTTTCAACTTATAGCACTTTTGAGTTTTAATAGCGCAAAAGATCGGAATTCCGGAGAGAATAAAGGTAAGTATTTCAAACCCACGTCTGGCTTTCTCAACCTCTGGTATCGATTTCAATTCTATAAGTGCTCCAAATGCAACCAAAATCCCAAAATACGCGAATGCAGCTATGGCGAGAATGAAAAACATTGTTGCCGTTCCGCGAATATTTTCATATTCCTCTGAATTCATTAGAGGGAGCTTTGTGGTTAGTAAGCTTTGATTGACCAGCACACAAAGCAAGCCTATCGACATTGCTAATGTTGATGCGCCGAAAGTGCTATAATCAATCTCGTAACCTTTCACGACGAATTTTATGGAACCTGCTAAAAAAAATGGGATAAGCGGAAAAACTACGTGAACAATTATCCACGTTCGGCTGGAAGGACGCTTGTTTTTCTTTGGACCGGCTTCCATAATCTTTTTCTTTAGCTAACCACACCTATACCTTATTTATACATCTATCGTACTCGGTTGTCAATTTCAAATTATGACCTCTCCGGATTCAACTTCAAGACTTATTTTGATGCTTTCCTCGATCGCGAGTTCCACAAGGCCCGATAATAATCGAAAAATCACAACCTAAAACACAATTGGCAACCACGCAATCCGAAACTTACAACCCACTTGCCTCCGCCGACTTACGCTCTCCTTTTAACCTTGTATATTTGATATTCATTTCTTGACGTCACGACCCCGTCACTGTAATATAACGCGCGATCAGCGAGTCAGCAGATAAATCAAAAATCGAACAGAACAACGCCAAAACGGAATAATTTTGATTTTTGCACCTTGATATTTGAATTTTTCTGTGGTAATCGGCGTCCTAATACGTAGAATCGCTCGATTGGAATCTTTTGGTGTCACTGCCGACTTCGCAGATTTGGTCTTGGGTCTGTAGTCTTGAGTCTTGGGTCTGGTGTCTTGGGTTTTTATTATGGATTGTCCTGTTTGCAAAAATGCGATGATTACCCTTGAGCTGGCCGACGTTGAAATCGATTATTGCACCGATTGTGGCGGTATCTGGCTCGATGCCGGCGAACTCGAACTTCTACTCGGCCAACCCGAAAAGGCCAAACAACTGCTCGATTCCTTCAAAATCGACTCCAAGTCCGCTGAAAGAATAAGAAAATGTCCCATCTGCGACAAAAAAATGCAGAAGGTCATCGTCGGTCAGTCCAAACCGGTCTTGTTCATAGACAAATGCCGCCGAGGCGACGGCCTATGGTTCGACAAAGGAGAACTACAGGACATCTTCGATAGAGCCCGGCTGGACAGAGACAATAAAATCCAAAAATTATTAGCCGATATGTTCGGCCATGGTCAGGAAAAGCAAAATTAGGGAGTGCACTGTGAAAGGACTCGCTCCACGGCTGGTTTGCGTTTTGCTCTTTGTCCTGCTGTTGCCGGAGTCTCCGGCAGCCGTTGAGGGGGCAGCACCATCTCAGCAACCCCAGCGCACTGCGGTATTCGTCAGCGGCACCGGCGGCTACCACACCTATCGCATCCCCGCCCTTCTGGTAACAAAGAAAGGAACGCTGCTGGCGTTCTGCGAGGGACGCAGGAAAAGCAGGAGCGACAGCGGAGATATCGACCTGCTGCTCAAGCGCTCCGGGGACGATGGCAGGACCTGGAGCAGCCAGCAGCTCGTCTGGGACGATAAGGCAAATACCTGCGGCAATCCCTGCCCCGTCGTGGACCAGGAAACCGGCACCATCTGGCTGCTGATGACCTGGAACCGGGGCGACGACCGTGAGGCGGCAATCAAGAAAAACACGAGCAAGGACACCCGCCGCGTCTGGATGAGCCGAAGCAACAACGACGGCCTCACATGGTCGAAGCCGGTCCAGATAACCGCTGCCACCAAGCGGCCTGAATGGCGCTGGTATGCCACCGGTCCGGGTGTCGGCATCCAGCTGCGAAAAGGCCCACACAAGGGTCGCCTGGTCATCCCCTGCGACCACAGCGCCGTTTCTCCGGACGACCCGGACGGATACAACTCACATGTTATCATCAGCGACGACCACGGCAGAACCTGGAGAATCGGCGGCATCATCCGGCCGAAGGTCAACGAATGCCAGGTAGTCGAATTAGCCGACGGCACGCTTATGATTAACATGCGAAATTACGACCGCTCGAGAACCACGCGAGCGGTCGCAACCAGCACCGACGGCGGAATGAGCTGGTCGAAAGTCACTCACGATGCTGCTCTGGTCGAGCCCATCTGCCAGGCGAGCTTTCTGCGCTGCACTCTCGGTTCGGAGCATGACAGAAATCGTCTGCTGTTTTCCAATCCTGCCCATGCCAAAAGGGGCGACAGACGGGATATGACCGTCCGCGTCAGCTACGACGAGGGCAAAACCTGGCCGGTCTCGAGGCTGCTTTATGCCGGCCCATCGGCGTATTCCTGCCTGACGGTACTGCCCGATGGCGATATCGCCTGCTTATACGAGGCCGGCCAAAAGCATCCCTATGAGAAAATCGTCTTCGCCCGCTTCAGCCTCGGCTGGTTAACCGGTGGAAAAGAAAAGTTTGATAGCTAATAAAAAAAGGTGACTAAAAAGAAAAAAGCAGTATAATGCAAAAAAACCCATTTAACAAAAGGAGAAAATTATGAAATGGAGTATACTATTAATCATCGTCGCCGTTGTTCTTATCGTCGTGGCACTGATCGTCAAGAAGATACGGTCATAGAACAAAAGCAGCAAAACACATTCATAAAGGGACAAAAGCTATGACAGTAACATTGATTATCATTGCTGTCGTTCTTGCTCTGCTCATTATTTTTGTGATCGGCATCTACAATGCTTTGATTCGCTTTCGTAATCAGGTCGATAATGCCTGGTCGCAGATTGATGTCCAGCTAAAGCGCCGGCACGATTTGATTCCCAATCTCGTCGAAACCGCCAAGGGCTATATGAAGCACGAGCGTGGGACTTTCGAGGCCATAACAAACGCCCGAAGCCAGGCTATGGGAGCCAAAACCGTCGCCGAAGCCTCAAAAGCCGAAGGCGCCCTCGGCGAAGCGCTCAGCAAATTTATGCTGGTCGTTGAGAATTATCCCGACTTAAAGGCAAACCAGAACTTCCTCTCGGTTCAGGAAGAGCTGACCGGCACCGAGAACAGAATCGCTTTTGCCAGGCAGAGCTACAATGACCAGGTCTTGTTCTTCAACAACAAGATTCAGATGTTCCCTTCGAACATCATTGCCGGTATGTTCAGCTTTGGCAAACGCGATTTCTTCGAGATTGAAATCGCCGCCGAGCGCGAAGTCCCGAAGGTAAGCTTTTAACAATTAGTTCCTGTTGCGGAAACAGTATTTGTCATTCCCGCGGAAGCGGGAATCCAGCTTTTTCGCTCTGGACCCCTGCTTTGGGTTCCCGCAAGGCGGGGTCCCTCGCAGGGGTGACATCGTCAGTTTTTGTTTTCCGCAAC